>JAFUFW010000004.1 GCA_017469685.1 Bacteroidaceae bacterium
AACTAAATATAGCCCCGTACACCTAATTGATAGATAACAACTGCTCAATCAGGGCGCGGTCGTTGCTCAGACGAGGCACCTTGTGCTGCCCGCCCATCTTGCCGCGGCTCTTGAGCCAGTCGTTGAAGAGGCCAGGGCGCGCTGTGATGAGCTCCAGCGGTTGAAGGGTTATGTTCTTGAAGCGCTTGGCCTCGTAGTCGGAATTGATGTCCTGCAGCGCCTTGTCGAGAAGCTCGGCAAAGGCTGCCTTGTCTGCCGGTTCCTTGACAAACTCCACGAGCCACTGGTGGCGGCAGTGGCCTTCCTCGTCCATGAAGACGGGGGCGGCGGTGTACTCGCTCACCTCAGCGCCGGTAGCCTCGCATGCCCGTGCCAAGCCCTGCTCGGCATTGTCCATCACGAGTTCCTCGCCGAAGGCGTTGATGAAGCACTTGGTGCGCCCCGAGATGATGAACTTATAGGGCTCGGTAGAGGTGAAACGAACGGTGTCGCCTATCATGTAGCGCCAGAGACCGCTTGAGGTAGTAATGACCATGGCATAGTTCTGGCCTGGACGCACGCCCCAGAGGGGAACGACGGTGGGTGAAGGCTTGTCCATCTCGTTCATGGGGATGAACTCGAAGAAGACTCCGTAGTCTATCATCAACAGCAGTGAAGCATCTTGCGGAGTGCTCTGAACGCCAAAGAAACCTTCACTGGCATTGTAGGTCTCCATATAGTGCATCCGAGGCGAACGAATGATGCGGCGGTACTGCTCGCGATAGGGAGTGAAGGCTACGCCGCCGTGCCAGAACACCTCGAGGTTAGGCCACAGCTCATCAATAGTCGACTTGCCCGAGAGCTCGAGCATGTGGTCGAGCACTGAAAGCATCCAGGAGGGTACGCCGCTGAGGCTGGTCACATTGCGGTGCATGGCCTCGCGGGCTATGCGCTCACGCTTCTGCTCAAAATCGGCAAGAAGCGCAGTATGCTTGCTGGGCACACGTATGTAGTTGACCAGAGGGTTCATGTTCTCAATGAGGATGGCACTGAGGTCGCCCACATAGGAGTGCTTTGTGTTGTAGTTAGGAGCATGCGAACCACCCAGCACCATCGAGCGTCCGTCTAAGAGCCGGCTGGCTGGGTTGTTGTGCAGGTAGAGTGCTACGCAGTCAAAACCGCCGGCGTAGTGCGTATCCTTCAGCGCCTGACGCGACACGGGTATGAACTTACTCTTGTCGCTCGTTGTGCCGCTGCTCTTGGCATACCAGTCAACGTGTCCTGGCCACAGCACGTCACGCTCGCCATGGCGCATGCGATCGATATATACCTTCAGGTCGTCATAGCTGTTGACGGGACAGGCTGAAGCAAATTGCTCGTAGGTCTCTACGTGTTCGAAATTGTGCGAACGTCCCCACTCCGTGGCCTTGGCTGCCGAAAGCAGCTGCCGCAGCACTTTCATCTGTATGGCTTCAGCAGCGCTGGCGTAGGCATTAAGAGCCTTCATGCGCCTGGAGAAGATAGGACGTATAAGGTTGGTGATACTCATTGATTCTCGTCTGTTGCTTCTGGCACAAGGGCCACAGGGGCTTCCTCTTCGGCTGTGCGCCGGGTCTTGGCATCGAAGATGGCTTGCACCCAGGCCTTGTCCTGCTTGAGGACCTTTAGCGTGGCTTTGGCAGCTTGCTGGTGGCTCTCTTTCTTTGAGTAGCCGCGCCCTGTCTCACCATCGAGGCCTTCAATGATGGTGCGCGTAACGAAAACCGGCGTCGAGTTGTTCTCCCGCTTCTCATCGATGATGCGGAATTCCAGCGCCAGTTTGTTCTTCTGTGCCCACTCTATCAGTTTCGACTTGAAATTCACCTCTTTGGCTGCCATCTTGTCTATGTTGATGACGGCCTTGAGGATGCGGTCGCGCATGAAATGCATGCAGGCATCGTAGCCGCGGTCGAGGTAGATGGCGCCTACTAAGGCCTCAAAAGCATTGCCGCCCATATAGCTGTTGTGGCTCGACGAATGACTATTCGAGTGCACAAGCTGTTCCAGACCTATCTCCGTGGCAAGCTTGTTAAGCGTGTCGCGCTGAACGAGCTTGCTGCGGGTATTGGTGAGGAAGCCTTCGCGGCGGTCGCGATAGCGGCGATAGAGTATGTCGCTCACGATGCTTTCGAGTACAGCATCGCCTAAGTATTCGAGGCGTTCGTTGTGCTCGCCTACTCCTCGGGGGCCGGAGTGCGACACCGACTTGTGGGCAAGCGCCTGCTTGTAAAGCCTGATATTGTGTGGATAGAAGCCTAAGATAGAATAAATAGACCGCACCAACTCCCGGTCCTTGCGGAAGGGGAGCTTGATGCGGTCAATTAAGTTACTGTTGACAAACACTTTCTTGCCGATTCATTTGTTCAACATCTGCCTCGTCAACCTTCATATTTCTTGAAGATAACGCAAGCATTATGACCTCCGAAACCGAAAGTGTTGCTCAAGGCTGCACGCACGGTGCGCTGCTGTGCCTTGTTGAACGTGAAGTTCAGGTCGTAGTCTATCTCCTCGTCGCGGTCGTCATCGGCATGGTTGATGGTGGGGGGGACGATGTCGTTCTTCACGGCCAGTACGCTGGCAAGAGCCTCAACGGCGCCGGCAGCGCCAAGCAGATGACCCGTCATCGACTTAGTCGAAGAGATATTCAGCTTATAGGCATGTTCGCCAAAGACGTCCTTGATGGCCTTGGCCTCAGAGATGTCACCCACGTGGGTGGAAGTACCGTGTACGTTGATGTAGTCGATATCCTCGGGCTGCATACCGGCATCGTCAAGAGCGTTCTGCATCACGAGTTTGGCGCCGAGGCCTTCAGGGTGCGAGGCTGTGATGTGGTGAGCATCGGCGCTCATGCCCTCGCCAACCATCTCGGCATAGATTTTTGCTCCGCGTGCCTTAGCGTGTTCCAGTTCCTCAAGGATGAGGCAACCGGCTCCTTCGCCCATAATGAATCCGTCGCGGCTGGCGCTGAAGGGGCGGCTGGCCGTCTCGGGCTCATCGTTGCGCGTGGAGAGGGCTTTCATGGCGTTGAAGCCGCCTACGCCGCCTTCCGTGATAGCTGCTTCGGCACCGCCGCTGACGATGACGTCGGCCTTGCCAAGACGAATGAGGTTGAAGGCATCGGCCAAGGCGCTGGTGCTGGAAGCACAAGCGGAGGTCGTGACATAGTTGGGGCCATGGAAGCCGTGGATGATGCTGATGTGACCAGCGGCTATATCGGCTATCATCTTGGGAATGAAGAAGGGGCCGAATTTGGGCCCGAGCTCAGCGCCGGTGCGGCCATAAGCTACTATTTCTTCCTCGAACGTCTTGATGCCTCCGATGCCGACGCCGTAGACGACGCCCACGCGATTCTTGTCCAAGCCTTCGTATTCCAGGCCGCTGTCGGTGATAGCCTGATTAGCGGCGGCAATTGCATACTGGCAATAGAGGTCCATCTTGCGGGCTTCCTTACGGTCGATGCCGTAGTCCTCTGAATTGAAGTTCTTAACCTCGCAGGCAAACTGCGTCTTGAACTTCTCGGGGTTGAAATGGGTGATAGGTCCGGCTCCGCTCTTGCCGGCTACGAGGTTCTGCCAAGTTTCCTCGACAGTGTTGCCAAGTGGTGTCACGGCGCCAAGGCCTGTTACCACAACTCTTTTTAATTCCATAGTTATGTTGTAAAAGTTGACGAGTTGACGAGTTGACAAGCGAACAAGTTGGCCCATGTGCCACTCGTCTACTCGTAAACTTGTCAACCCGTCTACTGTTAACAATGCGTTCGCTCTCTCGCCAAGACGCCTTTTAGGGCTGCGACGAGACTTAAGAACGTGTTAATGTGTTATTGATGTGCTTCGATGTAAGCAACAGCGTCGCCGACGGTGGCAATCTTCTCTGCTTCGTCGTCGGGAATGGAAAGACCGAACTCTTTCTCGAACTCCATGATGAGCTCTACGGTGTCAAGAGAATCTGCACCGAGGTCGCCGGTGAAGCTCTTTTCTGCACTTACTTCTGCTGCATCAACGCCAAGCTTGTCGACGATGATATCTTTAACTTTGCTTTCGATTTCAGACATAGTCGTAATGATTAAATTGGTTTGATGTGAATAATCTGTTTAATAGAGGCAGCTGACAGAAGCTACCTGTTTCAAGGCGCAAAGGTCGGACTTTTTATTCAGACTACCAAATAAATAAGCAAAAAAGTGCGCAAACATGCACACAAGGGTACACCTTTGTGCAATTTACACGCATTCTCTGCGTAGTGGATAGTCGTTGCGCAGCTGTTCGAATTGCTCGGGATTGGCCCGCAAGCGGTCGGTGTCAGCCATAGGATTGTAAAGCTGCAGGGCGCGCTCGGCCGGGTCGTCGCTGAAAATCGTGCCGGAGGCTAAGGCCGGAGGCTTTATATGGTAGACTGTGGCCTTGTTCAAGAAGAGCGCCACAGCCTGCAGGGCCATGCGAGTGGCATTGGCCTTGCCGTCGGCACTGTAGCCCGCTATATGGGGCGTGGCTATGAAGGCTCTCCCAAGCAGGCTGCTATTAACCCTCGGCTCTCCCTCCCACGTGTCGATGACAGCCTCGCTCACCCACCCGGAATCCAAGGCTTTGAGCAACTCCTCTTCATCGACGACGCCACCACGGGCCGCGTTGACAATCACCGGATGCTTTCTCAGGAGGCAGAAGAAGCTGGCATCTGCCAGATGGTAAGTGGCATGTGGCTGCTCGCGGGTCAGCGGCGTATGGAATGTTATTACGTCGCACTCTCTCTGAAGCTCGTAGAGCGAGCTCCAGCATAAGCCCGCCGGAAGCTTGTGGTGGGCCTCCTCGCGAGGCGGATCATTCAGCAACACGCGCTTGAAGCCCATGCGTAGTGCGGCGGCCATCACCTCCGTGCCTACATGACCCACGCCCACGATGCCGATGGTAGACTCGTGGATGTTAAAGCCTCGTTCGCGCTCGAGCAGCAGAAGGCTGTTCTGAACATACTGCGCTACGCTCGTGGCATTGCAGCCGGCGCAGTTTGTCCACTCGATGCCAGCCTCGCGCAGGTAGTCGGTGTCGAGGTGGTCATAGCCGATGGTAGCAGTGACAACTAACGCCACAGACGACCCTTCAAGCAGCTGGCGGTCTACTCGCGTGCGCGTGCGTATAATTAATATGTATGCGTCGCGCACGTCATCAGCAGTTATCTCGCCGCCGCGTTTGGCCACAACCTCGTCTGCCAACTCATGCAGATAAGGCTGTATGTATGGGATCTTATCGTCTACGACAATCTTCAATTTTAAATCTTCAATTTTCAATCTTCAAAGTTTATCCGGCAACTGATGGAGTTTTGTGCTGTTGGAGCCCTTGATAAGGATGAGGCGACCTTGGGGGCAGCCGGCTGCGATGGCGTCGGCAACCGCTTGAACATCCTTGAACATCCGAACGTTCAGGCCTTCGCGGCCGTTCGTTTCGCCTTGTTCGTCCGTACGTGCAGCCGCTTCTGTCAGTACGTCCTCAAACTCTTCGCCCACGAACCAAGCCTCTTCCACTCCGGTGCACAAAGCTTCCGTAGCCACGCGCAGGTGTGCTCCGCGGCTCTCGGCTCCAAGCTCTTTCATCGCTCCGAGGATAACCATCTTGTGCTTGTGCTCTATGTTGTGGAGGTTAGCCAGCGCCGCCAACATAGAGGTGAGGTTGGCGTTGTAGGCATCGATGATCAGCTCGTTCTTGGTGGTGCGGCGGAACTCGGAGCGGCCGAGCGAGGGCTGGTAGCTGGTCAGCGCGCCATCAATCTCTGCCGGCGCTACACCAAAGTGCAAACCGACGCACACGGCAGCCAGCACGTTGTCGAGGTTATAGTCGCCTATGAGCTGGGTGGCGGTGGTGAAGTGTTCGGCGGGGAACGCCGAACGGCTAAACGTATCGACAGAAGGGGTTGCGGCAACGCTTTTCCAGGCTACGTTAAGCGTAGGATTGCACGCAGCCACGCCACCTTCGCAAAGCGTTGAGGCCACTGCCTCGCCGGCGCGTGCATAGGTGATACATTTCTCTGACGCCGCGTCTATCTCGCGCTCAGCGAGCATCCCCATGAGGTCGGCATTGCTGGCGCAGGCAAAGATGCGGGCAGTGGTGCTCTGCTTCAGAAAGTCGTAGAGCTCGCCCTTAGTGCGCTTCACGCCATCAAACGAGCCGAAGCCTTCGAGATGGGCGCGGCCCACGTTGGTGATGAGGGCGTAGTCGGGACGGACGATGTCCGTCAGGAAAGCTATCTCGCCGGGGTGATTGGCCCCCGTCTCTATGATGGCTATCTCATGTTCTTCGGGGCGCAGGCGCAAGAGCGTCAAGGGCACGCCGATATGGTTGTTCAGATTGCCCTGGGTGTAAAGCACGCGGAACTTGCGCTGCAGCACGGCGGCCAGCAACTCCTTCGTCGTCGTCTTGCCATTGGTGCCAGTGACCTGAATGACAGGCCCCCTGAAATGCTGCCTATGAAAGGCTGCAAGCGCCTGAAGAGCTTTCAGCACATCATCGACAAGCAGATAGCGGCCCGCAGGGTTCTCCTCTGTCAAGGCATCGCCATCAGGCACCACGCCTGCATCGTCCACCACGGCCACAGCCGCACCGTCCTTAATAGCCTGCGACGCAAAGCGGTTGCCGTCGAAGGTCTCGCCCTTAAGGGCAAAGAACAGACAGCCGCCGGTGATGCGACGACTGTCTGTGCTTACTTCTGTGTGTTGCTTATAAATCTCGTATAAGAAATCTATGGACATACAATAATCTTACTTTATTTACATGTAATGACCATGAATTAACCACGAATTTATCATTAAATTATCTGAAGAACTGACTGTGTATTAATGAATAATTAATATTAATGGCCATTTGTGTTTAAGACATTTGTTACTTGCCAAGGATGATGTTTACGAGGGCCGTGACGTCAGCAATCGTTACATCGCCGTCGCCATTGACGTCGGCCACCGCCTTACTCGCAGCCTTGCCAAGGATGATGTTCACCAGCGCAGTGACATCGGCAATCGTCACCTCTCCGTCACCATTCACATCGCCACGCTTGGCGAACTGGATGGTGTAGGTATGGTAGTTAGTCAGATCAGCCCCAAATGAGCCATCGTCCTTGCAGTCCTCACCTTTCACTGTAATCGTCAACTGCGCACTTCCTTCATCATAGGACCTCTCTATGGAGGCTCCGCGTCCATTGCTCGTCAGCAACAGCTCATCTGCATCATAGCAATCCTCAATTGTAATAGTTCCGTCTGCGACAGGAGAAATAGCGTCGCCTTTGTAAGTTGCAGTAGCGAGCTCGGAGTAATATAGGAGGGTAACGTCGTCTATCATTATGTAATTACCAGACTTAATACCGCTACGATCAGCAAAATAATCTGTGGCCGAGATGATTATATTAAGTTGCTCAGGAACAGAATTAGTTTTATAGTCAAAATCAGCGGTCCAAGTCTCCCAACCATTAGTCGCTTCTGATTTATATGATTCAATATTGGCTATCAACTCAGCACCTTCAGATTTAGAAATAGTACCTCCGGTGATTGTTTCTTTGCCAAGGATATTCCTATCTCGATTGGTCATTGTAACCTTCGTCGCTGTGCCCCATGACAAAACACCGATGGCAGTATTTGACGGGACATCCTTTTGTGTCCATTTTCCTTTCCAAAGATAAGCGACCAAAGAACATTTTTCGGCGCCTTTACTTATATTCCTTTGATATCGCAGCTGAATTCCATCAGGGTGATGCGTGAATGATATGCCACCGAAGCAACCACCATCAGCATTTCGTACGCTAGTAAGCCTTGTTTCTGCTGTAGCCCAAGTTGTACCTAAAGTGATGTAACCAGGTGCTGTCTGTCCCATGACAGAGACATTCTTGAGCTTTATTCCATTTCCAGAGTACCCTGAGATTTTGTTCTCAGCTACTAATGGCATTGTAGTATTGGGAACATTAGACACACACCATCCTGTAGGAGTATATCCATATGCAGTCGTGACATTATCTCCTTTTTCCCACGGATAGCATTTTACAGAGTCTCCTTCAAAATCGCTATTCTCCACCTGGTATTGTGCCTTTGCCGTCATTCCCATTCCGGCCATTAAGGCTAAAGCTATAAAAACCTTTTTCATTTGTTATCGTGTTTTGGTTGTTATTATTCAATTTCTTTAGCATCGGCATCTGTCGAGGCATTATTATCTTCTAAGCCCTTGAGGTAGTCGCGGGCATTGAGGCTTGTCACTACTGAACGGCCGAGCTGAGCCTCAAGCTGGTTGCGGGCAGCTTTAGCCACACCGCCGCCTCGCTGTGCTACGCGGGCATGGGCATTATAGCCTTTCGGATTCTCGGCTTTCGACAATTCTGTCGTTGACGCTTCAGCCAGCGCGTTGAGTAGCAGCTCAACATTGGTCGTGTTGTCACGGAGGTTCTCTTTGTGCAAACCCTTTAGGTGCTTGTACTCGCGAGTCGTATGTCCGCTCCAAGTGCGAGTGATGATGTCTGTCAATGCTGCATACTGCTGTCCTTCCACGCCACCGCGCTGCCATTCATCAGTAAGCTGCTTGCGCACCTCGATGGTTTTCATGCGCTGGTTGATCCAACTTTCGGAATAGCCAAGGCGACGATAGTCGGCAACAGCTTGGTCTATGGACAGCTCTGGATTCTGTAGTTGGTTGAGGCGTTGCGAAGCCACATTAGCCATCCATCGTTTAAAAGGTTCGGCCTTAGGCGATGGGATGGATTGTATGATTCGAAGGACTTGTTCGGTGGTGCCTGCCAACGTTTTCCTGCGTCGCCCACTTTCAGTGGTCATCAGTATCTGGGGACAATTTGTCCCCACGTAGTCGTGTAGTTCAGGATCGCGTTTGCGAATCTTTTTTAAATAATCCGTGGGATTAATACTTTCTGTCAATACTCCCACAACATCTACGACCGAGAAATACCATTCTTCAGTCTCATCGTCCCACACTACACGTACAGGGCGGTCGCCATATTGCTTGAATGCTTCTTGCAGACTCATCGTTTGAGAATCTTCTTGCCATCAACTATCACTATGCCACGGGCGTGCTTGGGATTCACGCGCATACCGGCGATATTGTAAGTGCGTTGAGCGTTGAGCGTTGAGCGTTGAACGTTGGCAACTCCGTCAACCATACCTCCGCTGACAACGACATCGTGGGCAGGCATCGTCTCAGGTACCTCATCCCAACCGCTGAAGCTGTAGCGCTCGTCGCCAGTCACCTCGGGGGCGGTAATCTCTGTGCCATAGTCGAGAGTGTATTCGGCATAGACTTGGCCGTCGAGCATAAAGGTGATGGTGTACTGATTTACGGTGTAGTTACCATGCACAAGAATATGGCCTGCAGGTACGGTCTCAGGAATCTCGCTATCCCAGGCGAAGGTGTAACCTTCACGTTCCTCAACCTCAGGAGCAACGATGGGCGAACCATAGTCCTGCAGCTGCTCAACTACAGCCTCGCCGTCAACGATTATCTGCACCCAATACTGGTTGATAACATACTCGCCGTAAGCTTCCACATCTTCTGCAGGTACGGTGGCAGGAGCCTCCGAGCGCCAGTAGAACGTATAGCCTTCGCGCTCCTCAATCTCAGGAACAGTGATAGTGGCTCCATATTCCATCTCTTCCTCGAACACGATGTCATCACCAACCTTAAACGTTACCTTATACTTGTTTATAGTGTAAGAGCCATTGATGGTGACGTCCTCGCCAGGCATCGTCTCAGGCACTTCGCCTGTCCAGGTGAAAGTGTAGCCTTCGCGCTCATCGACTACAGGGGCAGTGACAACTGCGCCTTCCTCAAGTTCCTCGCTGCTGATGGTTTCACCGTCAACGATAAAGGTGAGGGTGAATGTTGAAGGCTCCTCTGGGAAGAGAATTGTGTAGTCGAAAGGAGTGCCCACTTCTACACTGATTGTCTGTCCCAGCAATTCCTGCATATCAATGTCAATCGTTACATATAGCTTCTTATCGCAGATAGTACCTTTCAACACAATAGGAATCTCACCCAGCATCGGGCCAAACCACATCTCTATTTCTTCAAGGTCGCCTTCTGTGATAGTTATATTCCTTATCACTTCAAAGTCATAAACATTACTCTTTCCATCAACAGCTGTCAATTCAATATCTTCAAGGGTTATGTCTCCAACTCCGAGAACGTCTTCGCCTGATCCTAAGCAGAAGTTTTTCAAAGAGAATGTCATCTTATCATTCTCTGCGTTCACTTGAATGTTAGCAAGCTGAGGCGCACTGCTCTCTTCGTTAACAGTCACAACGAGAAAGTCTGAGTATGTTTTGTCTGACATTGACTTATTATCAATAAGCGTACCGACCTCAACATGAATAATCTGTTCGAGAAGTTCCATCATATCAATGTCGATAGTGACATACAGCTTCTCGTTACAGATATATCCCTTGAGCACAATAGGAATATCGCCAAGCATCGGGCCAAACCACGTATCGATTTCTTCAAGGTCACCTTCTGTGATAGTTATTGCCTGATTCACCTCAAAACTATATAGCCCCTGAACATCTGACTCTGTGAGCTGAATATTATCCAATGAGATAGTTCCTATTCCAAGAATGTCATCACCCGCTCCAAGACAGAAGTTCTTGAGTGAAAATGTCATTACATCGTCATTAACAGTTACATCGATATTTGCAGCCTGAGGGTCAGAACTGTCCTCGTTGACAGTAACTACGAGATAATCAGTAAATGTCTTCGTCGTCTGTGCTGTAGCCTGCAAGTTAATACCCAAGAATGAAGCGAGGGCGACAGCGATTGTGAGTAGAGTTTTTTTCATAAATCTGTATTTGAGTTTGTAATCTTAATCTTATTTCTTCATGCTTGCACATAAAAGACGCGTCCATGTGTGCGCGCAGGAAAACGACTGCAAAGGTAGAAAAAAGGTGGGACGCGACCAAGGAAAATCTGGTTTACGCCCTAAAATAACCGATTTTTCTTCAAAAAACGTCCATTTCATCGCTTCGAATCTTCACCCACTTCCAGTAAGTCAAGATATGAAAAAGCCTCAGCTCTGCGCCTGGACATCAGTGTGTCTGGGCACAGGGCTGAGGCTGTATGGAAGGGTCAATCCGGGGCTGTGGTGAACTTGCCTCTACTTATGTACCAAGGTACCTATTGGCTCGCCATCGATCACCTTTCGGAGGTTGCCACGCACGTCCATGTTGAAGACATAGATGGGCAGGTCGTTCTCCTTGCACATAGTAGTGGCGGTGAGGTCCATGACTTTGAGTCCGCGGTTGTAAACCTCGTCGAAAGAGATCTCGTCGAACTTCGTTGCCGTCGGGTCCTTCTCAGGATCGGCCGTATATACGCCGTCGACGCGCGTGCCTTTGAGCATCACATCAGCTTCAATCTCTATGCCACGCAGCGAGGAGCCCGTGTCAGTTGTGAAGTATGGGTTGCCTGTGCCACCGCTGAAGATGACCACTTCGCCCAGCTCCATAGCCTCTATGGCTTTCCACTTAGTGTAGAACTCGCCCACGGGCTCCATGCGAATGGCTGTGAGCACGCGGCTTTTGACGCCTGCGGCGGTAAGGAAGCTGTTTAGGGCGAGCGAGTTGATGACGGTTGCAAGCATACCCATCTGGTCGCCTTTGACGCGGTCGAAGCCTCGACCGGCCCCACTCAGGCCTCGGAAGATGTTGCCGCCACCGATTACGATGCCTATCTCCACGCCAAGGTCGTGAATCTCCTTAATCTGTTCTGCGTACTCGGCCAGCCGATTCTCGTCGAGGCCATACTTCTGTTCGCCCATAAGACTCTCTCCGGAGAGCTTGAGCAGGATTCTCTTGAATTTTGGCATATAATTGAATTAAAAGTGAAATAAAAGTGAATTATCTAATCGATGAAATGGACGTTTTTATGCACTTCGATGTGTTTTTGATGTGTTTTTGATGTGCCTAATCCTATTCCTCGATGGAATGGGCGTTTTTAGACGATGTAAGCAAGCTCTTGATGAGTGCGGCCGCGCGTTGTGGAGCTCCGGGTTTTCCCAGGCGTCGTGCCATGTCCTCATAGCCGGCAAGCTGAGCCTCGCGAGCAGAACCTCCAGGCAGGATGCTTTCGAGGTGGGCATGGCAGGCGCTGACGGTCATGTGGTCTGCGACGAGTTCGGGCACCACTTCGCGCCCGGCAACAAGGTTGACGAGCGAGATGTAGGGAACTTTTATCAGGATCTTCCGCAGCAGCGATGCCAGCTGTCGGGCTTGCATGAAGTAGCACACCACCTGCGGAACACGGAACAATGCCGTCTCCAGCGTGGCTGTGCCTGAAGTAACGAGGGCTGCCGTAGCCTCTGAGAGCAGCTGATAAGTCTGCCCGTAGACAATCTCCACCTTGTGGTGGCCTACATATTTATTATAGTAGTCTGGCTCTATGCCCGGCGCGCCGGCTATCACGAGGCGGTAGCTGTCAGCGAAAGGTTCGGCCGCTGCGAGCATACGGGGCAGGTTGTCACGAATCTCGTGAGTGCGGCTGCCGCAGAGCAAAGCGATTGAAGACTTCCCCAATGCGGAGGGGGTGAGTCTGAAATCCGCGACCTCGTCCACGGTCGGATTGCCAACATAGTGAATGGGATAGCCGTGTTTCTTCTCGAAGAAGTCGACCTCGAATGGGAGTATGGAGAATATCTCGTCGACGTTGCGACGTATTCCCTTGATGCGATATTCCTTCCATGCCCAAAGCTTGGGAGCGATGTAGTAGTAGACGGGGCAGAGAGCGCGGTCATGTACGAACTTGGCTATCTTGAGATTAAAGCCCGGGTAGTCGACGAGGATTACCACGTCCGGTTCCCACGCCACAATATCTTCCTTGCACTGCCGCATACCTTTCAAGATTGTACGTGCGTGAAGAGCAACCGCCACAATACCCATATATGCAAGGTCACGGTAGTGGCGGACGAGGGTCATTCCCTCGGCTTCCATCAAGTCGCCCCCGAAGCCTCGGAACTGGGCTTGAGGGTCTTCAGCCTTCAGTGCGGCTATGAGATGCGAGGCATGGAGGTCGCCGCTGGCCTCGCCGGCAATGAGATAGTACTTCAAGTAAATATAAAATATAAAATATAAAAGCGAGGTAACTGTTAATCTGTTAACTTACTAATCTGCTCAAGGACTGCGTGGGCGGTCAGGTCTATGGTCACGGGAACAACGGAACAGTAGCCAGCGCGGAGGGCAGCGAAGTCTGTATCAGGCGCTTCAGGTTCGAGGTCATGGAAGTCGCCCGTGAGCCAGAAGGAGTGCAAGCCGTGGGGATTCGTGGCGGAAGCCCATTCAGCCTCCCAGCGGCCTCGCGCCTGACGGCAGACACGCCAGCCACGAACCTTGTCGAGGGTTGGCATATTCACGTTCAGACATACGTCTTGCGGCAAGCTCTGCTGAAGCACACGGTTGCAAAAAACGCCGATTTCATCGAGCGTAGCATGGCTGACGGGATAATCCTCATAGCGCTGCCCGCGTTGTAGCCAAAGCGAGAAGCCGATGCTGGGGATACCCTTCATGCAGCCCTCGAAGACAGCCCCCATCGTGCCGCTGTAGTGGGCACTGATGCTGGCGTTATCTCCATGGTTGATGCCGCTGAGTATAAGGTCTGGCCGCTTGGGAAGGATGTTGTCCCATGCGAGCTTGACGCAATCGACGGGAGTACCTGTACAGGCGAACAGATGTATATCTTCCGGGTAACCTTTTGCCACGGCAGGGCCAGAGAGCTCTTTGTAGCTGACAGGGATCGTGCTGGTAATGGCTGCGGCAGAGCCTGAGCGAGGCCCTTCGGGCGCCACAACGTAGATGTCGCCTAACGAGGCTACAGCGCGCGCCAAAGCTTGTATGCCCGCAGCAGCAAAGCCGTCGTCGTTAGTGATGAGGATAAGGGGCTTGTTCACTTATTGGGATTATGGATTAGAGATTAGTGGTTATTACTTTTCCACGTTGAGTTGCAGGGCTGGTGTGTTGCTGCCATATTCGGGAGCATAGAGGCAACGGAGAGTCACAAGGCCGGTGGTGTAGGTGCCATCGCGGTCTATGAAGGCCTCTTCCTCGAGCACATAGGTGCCCTTTGGCAGACGGTCGAAGAAATAGTCGGTGTGGGCATCGCGCACGGCACGGTAGTAGCCGAGGCCACCCTGATATCTGTATCCTGACATCTGGCTGGCTGGTTCGGCGCAAGCGGCTCGCGAAACTCGCAGGCAAACGTACTCATAGTCGCGGTCGGCAGTGATGACGTAGCGGCTTGTCAGCCGGTCGCCGACCTTAAGGTTGGCAGCATTTACTTCGCGGCGCACCTTAAGCCCTGTGGCGGAAGCCGAAGCATCTGTCATCGGCGTGAGGAAGGTAGCGACGACGGCCCCCCAAGCCTCGCTGTCGGTGTGGCGTGTGACGGTGACAGTCTTAGGCGCCTCACCATCTGCAAACTGTTGCTTGATGAAGCCGAGGCCTGCCACAGCCTTGTCGGCACTCTTGCGGGTGATGTCAACGTGGCGTCGGGCATAGTTGAGCTTGATGTCGTCGGGCTCTGAAGCACTAAGTTCAGACGTATTACCCGTCACGAGGGCATAGATAGCATCGGCAGTACAGATATTCGATTCCCACATCTGTGTCCGCTTTTGCTGCAGAAGCCAGCGACGCAAGCCACGTTGCAAGACCTTATTCTGAGGCTCCATGACATTCACAGCTTCCATAGCTGCCACATGATGGATAATCTTGTGGCTCGTAGGTTCGAAGCTGCCGCCTGCATAGTCGAAGAAAGTGCCATGGTCGGCAGTGGTCGTGGTGTGTTCGAGCAGCGACTCATAGTATTGCCGTGCCTCTGCCTGACGACCGGCGCCTTTCATCACCACGGCAGCCATGGCGCGTTCCCAGTTGTCCATGGATGCGACGCTGCCTTTCATGTGGTCGAGCAGATAGGTGACGTCTTTCTTCTGTGCGGAAGTGAGGTTTACACCCGCGTGCTGCGTGGTGTAGACGTAGCTGAGATAAGCAAGCGAAGCCGTGCTCACCTTTACCCCCTTGGCCTCAGCCTTCTTCAGTTCGGCAATATGCTGTGCCATCTTCGAGGCAACGAAAGCGACGTTCTTCGCAAGCAGACGGGTCAACGTGGACTTGACCTCTGCGGGAAGGGTATGGAAATCATTGGTCATTGTACGCAGGCGAGTGAACTCAGAGGCCACCATGCGCGTCATCACCTCGCTGCTCTTCATGCCAGGGAACCAAGCATAGCCACCGTCGGGCTCCAGACGCTTCTCCACACGCTGAGCCAAGGAGACGAGTGTTGCCTCTTGGCGACTGATGTCGAAGAGCTCGATGAGGCGCGCTTTGCGGTCGGCCTCGCTCTCAGCTTCGCGCAACCAAGGTGTCTCGTCGAGAATAATCTGCTTCAGTTCCTCGTCCTCGGCCAGTTTACTGGCGAGCGACGGCTGTCCCTGAGCAGCTTCGCGCTGCCATATATCCACGAGCGACTGAAGGCGAGGCGTGTTGTTGGCGATATAGGTCGCGAGCGACTGTGCCTGCAGCGATGTGGCAAGGGATATGATGTCGTCGTGCTGCGGCTCGATAAGCGAGGGCAGTGCCTGCAGGGCATACCAGATGGGGTGAGCCGTATATTCTACGGTAAGGCGGCGGTTGGTAGCCGTGGGGCTGTTGTGGTTGAAGAGCGACGAGAGGTCTGTGGTGAACGTTCCGAGGCTGTCGGCACGTATCTCTACGCTCTCAGTGACGTAAGTCTTATTGGGCAGTATGGGCAGGTAGCGCTGCTCGCCGTCGGTGAACGAGCGGCTGCTGGCTGTCAGGCGCACGGCCACAACGGGGTAGTCGTCGGTGGGCATATAGTCGAATGTCAGCAGACATTCGCCTTTGGCATCAGCCTTGAAGGGTATCTTGCGCTTTAGGATTACCTTCTCTGTCTCGGGGTCGAACACCTCCAATAGAGCCAGCCCTTCGATGGGGTCGTCGGTCAGGTTCTGAATGGTGGCGCGCAAGCCTGCATTGTCACCCACGCGCAGGAAGCGCGGCAGGTAGAGTTGCGCCATCATCTCCTTTTGGGCGATTGTCTGTGCCTGAATATTGGCTGTGAGGAGGTCGCTGGTATGCGCTACGCCCAGCAGCTGCCAGGTGGTCAGGCTCTCGGGCAAAGTGAAGGAGAGGGTGACTTCGCCGGTGGCGGGGTCGGAATGGAGGCGTGGGAAGAATGCAGCCGTCTCGTTGAAGTTCGTGCGGAGGGCAGCGATGGCAGGTGAGATGGTGGGCACATCGCCATCATCCACGCCACCTTTATCCTCATACTCTTCAGTATCTTTAGTCGCCATCTGAGCGCTGGCCGCCATCATCATAGGCGCTTCAGCGGGAGCACCAATCTCCGCTACCATGTCATTCATCACGACACTCTCCTCAGTAGCCATCACGCCGCCAGCACGGCTGGCCTTCATCATCCTGCGCAATCCGAAGCCTCCATGATTGAAGGCGAGCCCGTAGGTCCATTGCTCATCAAAGGAGTCGAAGCTGAGTCCGGGAGAGCGGTAGTCCTTCATCGCGAAGTAAAGCTGATGCGAGGAGTTTCCGTTGGCAAAGAAATCCTGCGAACGCCAGGGCAGGAAGCGGAGGCGATGCATTCGGCTGACGAGCAAGTCCCACGAGTGTGGCGTCAGCTGGTCGAGTGATGCATCGTAGATGGTAGCCATGAGGTTGGCGCTTGCTGGCTTGCCGTCTGGGTCGGTGAGGCGCAGGGTCCATGTCTCGCGGTCGCCGGGATGCAGACGGTCGCGGAATGTTGTCCACTGCCAGTGAAGTTCCTTTGAAGGCATTGCCAGCTTGAGGCTTTGGTTCATGATGTAGCAGGTGCCGTGCTTCACGAAGGCCAAGTGGGCGGTAACGCCGTCGCCGTATTCTGGCAGGTAAGGTATCTCAATCGTTCGCAACTCGTCGGAGAGTGGAATGAGCTGATCCTTGACGATGCCGTCCTTAGAGACGAGGCTGTAGTAGAGAGCTACGTCCTCAAAGCTACTGCCCACTTGTATGCGGGCAGGGTGCAGGGCATCGAAAGTGTCGACCTGGCAGTAGAGCCAGCTCTCGGCGCTGCGTGGCAGGCGGGAGTCGGTCATCGAGAAGAGATAGAAGCGGGCACAGGCTGAAGCAGTGTCGTTGCCAGCCTGGGCGTTGGCGCGCAGTTCATAGTCGCCTGAAGGCAGGCCACGAAGGGCATCGAGGATGGCAGAGGGGGCAATGCCGGTCACTAAGGCGTTGGTGGCCATGAATGACTTCTCGTCTGGCGAGGACACAGTGGCTGTTGCGGGATAAATGTCGCAGCGTATGTCGCCTTCCACGGCCTTACCCGTCGAGGAGAGGAGTGAGAAAGCGGGAGCCTTCAGGCGGTCGCGGTCCTGCTTCTCGTCCATTGTGATATTCAGCCGCAGGGGCGTAGTGCAGAGGGGCACACGCAGACAGCCCTCGCGGGTCTCGCCGGCAACGCTGAGCACTTCGGCGTTGAGGCGAAGCACAAGGCCGTGGCGCAGGGCTTCGGCAGGAATATCCTTAAGAGGTACGCGCACGCGGAAGATGCCTTGACCGTCGGTTTGGACGGTGTCTATGGGCATCTCGGGCGAGTCGTCGTGACTGAACCACCAGAAGTAAGGATATGTGAACTGGTATGTGCCAGTGACGCGAGCTTCCCTGATGGGTACGCCAGTGTAGGCAATGGCTCTACCTGTCAGTTCTATGCTATCCTGCGGCCACTGCATGGCGGGCGCCTCGTCCATCTTCACCTCAAAGGTCGGGCGTTTGTACTCTTCAACGCGGAAACTGACGTCGGCTCCGTCGGTCTGTATGCGATAGATGCCAGGCAAGCTTCCCTTAGGGAGGACAAAGTCGGCAGCAAGCACACCGAGGGAATCCGTGGCGGCGCTGGAGGTGGCAACTTCTTTCCAGTTGGCGTTGCGAAGGATTAGCTTGTAAGTCTTGCCAGCCAGGGCGTGGGCATCCCAATTTGCCTGAGAGTAGGCTATGCCGCTGAGGTACACTGTCTGACCAGGGCGATAGATGGCACGGTCGGTGTAGAGACGGAGATTGGTGGACGTCTGCCCGTCGGCATAGAATGAATTACGCCCCCAAAGGCTTTCTTCGGGGAGGTAGTGGTCTGTGGCCGTGCTGGCAGCAATGATGAACTGCGGGCGGTTGTCCTTACTGTTTTGGTATTGGAAGAGAGCACGTCCTTCGGCATCAGTCTTGAGATTGCCTTCTTGAGTGCGTTTCCCTGAGCGGTAGTTGCTGCTGTAGATGGCCACGGAGGCCCCTTCGACAGGCAGCCCGCTCTCAGCATCCACGACAATGACCTCCAGCGTCTTGGCATCGTGGAAGCGGTAAATCGTCTTCAGCGCGGTGACGCGGAAGAGTCTGTACTGATTCGTAACGGTCTTCTTCGTGGCCTCCTTCTCGTCGGTTGTGCCGCTGTAGAGGATAGCGTAGCGGCCAGGCCCGGGTGCCGTCCAGATGATGCTGTCCTCTATCGTTTCGTAAGGTGCGCCGTGCTGAATGGTGGGACGAAGCGTCTGCACGAGGGTGGCGTTGTTGCGGAAGAAGTCATTCACAGAGAGCTTGCTGCGATGAACGTCCTCTTCTTTGAAGGTATCCTTCAGGCGATAAACGGCGAGTGTGACGCCTGTTGCGTTCACATTGGATATTTTCCAGGTATAATCCTTGCCAGGGTAGTATATTTCGTTGCCTTGCCAGTTGACGTAGGGGTGGCGTAGCTCGTTGAGGAAATTGCGCACTTCGCCGAGGCGATCGTAGCGTGGATAGCGGCGTATGGCTTCCTCAGCCCAGGCAACCCTCTGCTCTCTCGTTATGTCATTGTCAAATCTATCCAACAACTTGAGATAGACTTCTGTGCATAGCGGCAGGTCGGCGTAGACTTCCGTGAGATGCAGAAGTTCCTTGGTGATATCACGTCCCGGGACGGGAGTGATGCCGAGCGGGTCGACGCGTGCGACGTCAATCAGGTCGAGGTCCAGGAGGAGCTGTGCTTCGCGATTGCCTAAGCGTACATATTCTGCCTTCACGGCATTAGCCAGCTCTGATGCCGGCGATGGTTTCCACATACCTTGATTGCGTTTGCGCACCCGCTGCCAGAGGATATGCAGGAGGTCGTGGTTGAAATATTTTGAGTGCGTTTCCTGCTTCACGAAGGGCAGCCAGTCCTTGCTCTTGGCAGCAGACAAAGCCTGGATGTCAGCGAGAGAGCGGCGCCAGTTCTCGGTTGCGGCGCTGTCGTACTGCTCCTGAGTCCATTCTTTCATCTCCTCGCTGGTGAGCTGAAGGGCGCGAGCCTGCGAGCGAGAGCTGTTGTTCTCGTAGATCTCTGCGAGGATAGAGGCATAGATGGCCTTGGCCTCGGGGCGCGACTCACGGCTGCGCAGGACTTCGAGTTCAGCCACGTCAGTGAAGAAGCTGTCAGGAACCCATTCCTGATGCAAGGCTGCGGCACGCAGGCGGGCGCTCAAGGCTTGCCCCTGATGCCCTTCGCCCTCAGCTTTCTTCAGGATTTTCTGCAAGGCTTCGTAGGCCGACTTAGGTTTACCGTCGTTCTCGAATTGTTCCACTTGCTTCCATAGAGCAGCATAAGAAGATGACCCTCCCCCCGCCCTACCCGATTGGGAGGGAGCAGTTACCTTCGAAAATAGGGGAGATGCCATAAGCAGAGCGATTACAATGATAGAGATAATACGTCTCATAAGGTAAAAAAACTAAGATGAGCACAATTCTTGAAAGGTATTCGCTCCCTCCCCTGACGGGAAGGGCGGGGGGAGAGTCCTCTATTCTACTTCGCCGGAATCTCGGCCAGCAAAGTCTTGAGGAAGGTCCAGAAGCGGCCTACGCTGGGGATGTTGCAGCGTTCGTTGGGCGTATGTGGCGAACGCAGCGTAGGACCGAAGCTGATGAGGTCCATCTTTGGGTAGACTTGTCCGATGAGACTGCACTCCAATCCAGCATGAACGACCTCCACACGGGCGGGCTTGCCTTCGAGGCGCTCGTAGAGAGCTGCCATCTGGGCGGCAATGGGCGAGTCGAAGTTTGGCTGCCAGGCGCCGTATTCGCCGCCGTACTCCACCTTCATTCCTGCCATGCCGAAGACGCTCTCGAACATCTCCTGCTCGAGCTCGAGGTAGCTGTCGCACGACGAGCGCGCCAGAATGAGCACGCTGGCCTTGCCGCCGCCGATCTCTATGATGGCCATGTTGGAACTCGTCTCAACCACGTGCGGGATGCTGGGGATGTTGCGCAGCACGCCGTCGTGGCAGGCAAGGATGGCGCTGATGAGGTTGTCCTGCACCTCAACGGGCACCTGCATGGCAGGCAGTTCAGTGCGCTCTACTGCGATTTCTACACCTTCCTCCACGCCGCGGAACTCGGCAGCGAAGGTCTTCTGGCAGTAGTCGGCAAGCTCGCGCAGGTCGGCTTCGTTCTCGGCAGGAATGGTAAGCACCACCTCTGCCGTGCGGGGAATGGCGTTGCGCATATTGCCGCCTTTCCAAGTAGCCAGACGAGCATCGTCGTCCTGAATGGCCTGGCGTACGAGGCGTGCCATCAGCTTGTTGGCATTGGCGCGTCCCTGGTTAATCTCAAGTCCGCTATGTCCGCCCTTCAGTCCGCTGATGGTCACTTTCACGGCAATGTCGTCCTTGTCAGCCTCCACTTCCTTGTATTCGAGTGTGGCCGTGACGTTGACGCCGCCCGCCGAACCGATGCAGAACTCGCCCTCGGTCTCATTGTCGATATTCAAGAGGATGTCTCCGTGAAGCGTGTCGGCAGCCAGATGGTTTACGCCCCACATGCAGGTCTCCTCGTCGGAGGTGATGAGGGCTTCCAGCGGACCGTGCTGCAGAGTATTGTCCTCAAACACAGCCATGATGGCTGCCACGCCGATGCCGTCGTCCGAACCCAGCGTAGTGCCTTTGGCCTTCAGCCATTCGCCGTCTATCCATGTCTCGATGGGGTCTGTCTCGAAGTTATGGGTGCTCTCGTCGGTCTTCTGCGGCACCATGTCCATGTGTGCCTGCATTGTGCACGTCTTGCGGTTCTCGAAGCCAGGCGATGCCGGCTTGTGCATGACGATGTTGTCGCCGCCGTCCTTGTAAGCTTCGATGCCCCGTTCCTTTGCCCAGTCGAGCAGGAACTGCTGGATTTTCTCGAGGTGTCCGCTTGGGCGGGGCACCTGTGTCAGTTTGTAGAAGTTGCCGAAGATGGCTTTCGGCTCAAGATCATGAATTGTTGCCATAGTATGTTAAATTGGAAAATGATGTATTACGAATGACGAGTGACGAATAAGATTTACTTCTGTTTGCGATCTGGTAACCTGTCTGTCAGAGCCAACGCAGCCGCGGCATAGAGGCCGAGAGCGGCCACGAGCAGCGTCTGCACCGAGTGCACTACGAGAGCGAAGAGGGCACCGTCGGTGCCTGCCACGCCATAGAGCACAAGCACCGTCTTTACGGCGAAGTGCCAGGGGCCGGCACCATTGGGCGTGGGCACCAGCACGGCGAAGGTGCCTACCACAAAGGCCACCAGCGCAACGTCAATCCCTAAGCCCTCCGTACTCTTGAAGCAGAAGAAGGTGAGATAGAAGTGCAGGAAGTAGCACACCCAGATGGCGATGCTGTTGAACAGGAAAGCACCTACGCCATCGATATGGCGGATGCTCAGGAGGCCGTCGCGCAGGTCGGTGAGCACAGAGCGGGTGCGGGTGAACAGCTCATAGCGCCTGAGCAGGTAAACACCCGTCAGCACGATGAGCACGGCACTGACAGCCGTTACGATCCAACCCGTAGTAGTGAACTGCCCCATGAAAGCGCTCAGCGAGACGCCCGTGCGGGCAAAGAAATCCATGAACACCGGCAGCTGCAGCAGGAACACCACGCCCGAAAGCACGGCAATGATAAGCATGTCGATGACGCGCTCCGTAACCACCGTGCCTACGCCACGCGTGAAACTGACACCATCGTAGCGCTTCAGCACTCCGCAGCGCAGCACCTCGCCCGAGCGGGGCACTACGAGCGAGCTCGCATAGCTTAGGAATACGGCGTTGATGCACGTAGAGAGGCGCGGATGCTCGCCCAGAGGCTGCAAGGCCTGACGCCAGCGAATGCCGCGGAACACCTGAGCAAGGATGCCGAAGGGAAACGAGAGCCACATCCATGTCCAGTCCATCCCACCGACGAAAGCCGCAGAAAGAGTAGACCAGTCGAAGCCGCGGTACATCCACCACAGGATAGCTCCGCCCAGCACGAGCGGCAGCAATATTTGCATTATGGAACGCAGTCGCGACATCTTTATTAAACGACCTTAGGCTTCAGCCCGGAGTTCTTCGCAGAGCGGAGCAACCATAGGCAGAGCGGAAAGTAAATATTTAAACGCAAAAAACTCAAATCTCGAGTCCCTAATCCCTAATCTTTATTTATCTTTGCAGCGCAAAATTAATCAATTATTCTCGCCCATGCACACAGTTAAGCCAAAAAAGTTTCTCGGACAACACTTCTTAACGGATTTAGATGTCGCACAGCGCATCGCCGACACTGTCGATGCGGCAGACGGACTGCCCATTCTCGAGGTGGGACCAGGCATGGGCGTCATGACGCAGTTCCTAATGCAGAAGCAGCGCGAGCTTAAGGTAGTAGAGCTTGACTATGAGAGCGTTGAATACCTACGCCGCACATGGCCGCAGATGGAGGACAACATCATCGAGGATGACTTCCTGAAGATGCACCTCGACCGCACTTTCGACGGGCGCCAGTTCGTACTTACGGGCAACTACCCATATAACATCTCTTCACAAATCTTTTTCAAGATGCTCGAGTGTAAGGACCTTATTCCCTGCTGCACTGGCATGATACAGAAAGAGGTGGCCGACCGCATCTGCGCCGCTCCGGGCTCGAAAGTCTACGGCATACTCTCCGTGCTCATCCAGGCCTGGTACACACCCGAGTACCTGTTCACCGTAGAGCCCAACGTCTTCAACCCGCCCCCCAAGGTGCGCTCGGCCGTAATCCGCCTCACACGCAACACCACGCAGACTCTCGCATGCGACGAAGCCCTGTTCAAGAGAGTTGTGAAGACAACCTTCAACCAGCGCCGCAAGATGTTGCGCGTGAACCTCCGCCCACTGCTCGCAGAGCTGGGTCTGATTGCCGACGGACAGCTCCCTTCCGCCCTCACCGAGGCCTTCGACCTCACCCTCCGCCCCGAGCAACTGTCCCTCGCACAATTCATAGAGCTCACAAACATCATCCAGCAAGCCCTACACCGCTGATCAAACTCACGCCCCACTTTCACCCCCACCCCGCCGCGCAGCAGCTGTCCCCTCGACAGACCCGCCTGCACCCTTCAATACATACGACCGGAAGTGACAACACATCCAGTCGCATTCCCCTGCACGACCAGTCGCATACGCCAGCATGTCCGCCAGCATTCCCCTGCACGACCAGACATTTTAGGTGTCCCACCATGGTGATCCACCCAAAAGCCTTAAGCCTTTTCACAAATAGCCATAAGACTTTTTGCCAATAGTCATAGACTTCTTCAGACCCGTTTTGCTCTAAGAAGCGGCACCGCTCGGCATCTCGAAGAGTGACGCTTGTTCCCGAATGGTCTCAAGAAGCGTCGAGCGTCCGCCGAAGGTCTTAAGACAATTTCCCTCAGCCATCCCTCAGCTATCCCTCAGCCATAACAAATTGACAGCCAAAAAGTTTGAGGGATTGAGACTTTTTTCTGTGTAAAAAAATAATTGCGGGAATAGCTGAGGTAACAAGAAATGGGTGAAAGTTGTTTGGGTATTATATAAATAAAAAAGGAGGCTGTGTCGCTCAATTTTACACAGCCTCCAGGTGTATCTTGAAAAAATATTTACTTGATGTACTCAGCAAGGTCGGTCAGACGCATGTCGCCCTTGCGGAGGAAGGTATCGTGCATTGCGAAGGCTGCACTGAGGCAGTGGTGGGTGTGGCCGCTGTACTTCTCTGCATACTTCAGATAGTCGCGAAGCAGGGGCTGATAGTCGGGGTGAGCCACCTTGATGAGCTCCTCTGCCTTCTCCATGGCGCACTTACCACGCAGGTCGGCAACGCCGTACTCGGTGATGACGGCATCAACGAAATGGCTGGTATGGTCGATGTGGCTGGCGAAGGGCACAATCGAAGAGATGGCGCCGCCCTTGGTCGTTGAGCCGCAGGTGAAGATGCTGAGGTAGGCATTGCAGGTGAAGTCGGCGCTACCGCCGATGCCGTTCATCATCTTGGTGCCGCAGATCTTTGTGCTGTTGACATGGCCGTAGATGTCGGCCTCGATGGCTGTGTTGAGCGAGCATACGCCGATGCGGGCAATGACCTCGGGGTTATTAGAGATCTCAGAGGGGCGCAGTACGAGCTTGTCCTTGAAGAAGTCGATATCGTCGTAGATGCCCTTCAGACATTCGTTCGTAACCGTCAGTGAGCAGGCGGAGGCTGACAGCACGCGGCCTTCGCGCATGAGCTGCACAGGGGCGTCCTGAAGAACTTCGGTGTAGATGTTGAAGTTGGGCACTTCGGTGCTGTGGCCGAGAGCTCCGAGCACGGCGTTGGCACCGCTGCCTACGCCCGACTGCAGGTTGAGGAACGTGGGAGGAATCTTACCCTCGCGCATATTCTGTACGAGGAAGTCGGCCACGTTCTGGCCAATCTTTGTTGTGATGGGGTCTGGATCCTTGAAGGCGCGTGCCTCGTCGGGGATGTTACATTCCACGATGCCGATGATGCGGTCAACATCAACCTCGACGTAGGGCTTGCCGATGCGGTCGCTGGGGTGGCAGATAGGAACCGGTACGCGGTTGGGGTGGTAGCCTATCTCGTAGACATCATGCAGGCCCTTGCTCTTGGGGCTGTGGAAAGCGTTCAGCTCCACGAAGATGCCGCGCTTGGCCAGACGGCACACCGTGGGCGAGATACCGCCGGCAGCGGTGAGGAAGATATGGGCTTTCGTGCCGTGAACTTCTACGTCGCACGCCTCGATGATGGCCCAGTCGACATCGCCGAGGTAGCCCTGGCGGATTTGTGTTGCCATGTTTGAGAGATTCAGGTCGGTGTAGCGAATTTCGTTCAAGTTCACGTGCTTGCGAAAGTCGGGGTTTGTGGTGTAAGGTGCGCGCAGACCTATGGCCTGCTCGTTGGCCAACGCGCCGTCGCAGCTCTGGCCCGTAGAGGCTCCGGTGAAGATGTTAACCTTGAAGGGACGGCCGGCCTCATGCTCGGCGTGAGCCTTCAGAGCCAGTTCTGCCGTCACGGCTTTTGCTGTGCCGGCTGGTGTGAAGCCAGAGAGTCCAAGTGTGTGCCCATTCTCTATAAAAGCTGCGGCTTCGGCAGCTGTGATGCGTTTGATTGCCATAATATCACGGGCTACGCCCGTAGTTTAAAGTTTAAAGTTTAATGATTAAAGAGCATGGCCTGGGGCCGTAGGTGAAGGTTTTAAGAGTTTTGCGGCTGCAAAGATAATAAAAGATTAGGTATTAGGAATTAGAGATTAGAGTTTTTTTTTCGTTTCCTACTATTTCGTAAAGTTCCAATATCTATTTCTCTTCTTACAGCGGGTCCACATCGAAGAAGATATGTGCTGAGGCGTACGCCTTTTGCTCAAGGAGCTGACTGCGAAGCTCCATGAGTTGTTTCTTCACCTCTGTTATCGGCAGCTTGCTCTCAAGCTTGAGCATTATACGGCGTATGAAGAGGTTATGGACGCGACCCACGGGCGGCTCATCGGGCCCAAATACTCGCGTACCCAACAGATGGCGCAGCTGCACTGTAGCCTCACGCGCCAGAGCTTCTATGGTATGCAACTGCCGGTGCTTGAAGTAGACCATCACGAGGCGCGTGAAGGGGGGGTAGGCAAAACTTCTGCGCTCAAGCATCTGCTCTCGGTAGGCGGCATCGAAGTCGTTGGCGACGATATGGTTAATGACAGGTAAGTCAGTGGTCATCGTCTGAAGGATGACAGTTCCCTGACGCTCGCGACGGCCGGCACGCCCTGCCACCTGCGACATCATCTGGAACGCGCGCTCGTAGGCTCGGAAGTCAGGTTGATTGAGCATAGTATCTGCCGAGAGGATGCCTACGACACTGACGTTCTCGAAATCGAGACCTTTCGTCACCATCTGCGTGCCAACGAGTATGTCGGTCTGCCCGCTGGCGAAGTCGTGGATTATCTTTTCGTAGGCTTGTCGCGTGGTGGTGGTGTCGAGGTCCATGCGTACGACGCGCGCCTCGGGAAACAGTTTCTGAATGTCGTCCTCGATACGCTCGGTGCCGAAACCGTGCTTGCCGAGGTCGGCACTCTCGCAGGCCGGACAGCGCGTAGGCACGGGCACGGTGTAGCCGCAATAGTGGCAGGTCATCATGCTGGAGCGGGCATGAAGGGTCATAGGCACGTCGCAGCGCGGGCATGAAGGCACCCAGCCGCAGACGTGGCACTGCACCTGCGGAGCATAGCCGCGACGGTTCTGGAAGAGTATCACCTGCTGGCGGCTCTCGAGGGCAGAACGTATCTCCTCTATGAGACGCTGCGAGAAAGCACCAAGCATCAGTTTGCGCCGCCGCTGCTCCTTGACATCTACGATCTCTACCCTCGGCAGTTGCACCCGGCCGTAGCGCTCGGTAAGCTGGATGAGTCCATATCTGCCCGTGCGGGCCAGATAATAGCTCTCGAACGAAGGCGTGGCCGTGCCGAGGAGCGTCTGGGCGTGAGCCCTTGCGGCCATGACAAGCGCTACGTTGCGGGCATTGTAGCGCGGTGCAGGCTCCTGCTGCTTGAAGTTCACTTCGTGCTCCTCGTCGACAATAACCAGGCCAAGACGCTGGAAGGGCAGGAAGACGGACGAGCGCACGCCTACTATAATATCGAAGGGCTGCGCTGATAATTGCCGCTGCCATACGTGGGAGCGTTGTACGTCGGTGAACTTACTGTGGTAGACGCCAAGGCGGTCGCCGAAAACGGCCTGCAGACGATCTGTGAGCTGAGAGGTGAGCACTATCTCAGGCAAGAGGTAAAGGACCTGCTTGCCGTGGGCTATGGCTTCGGATATGAGATGTGTATATATTTCCGTCTTGCCCGATGAGGTGACACCCTGAAGCAGACAAACGGGATGTTCCTTCAACCGTTCCCTGATGCCCAAGAGAGCAGCAGACTGGGCGGGGGAGAGAGAGGGGAGAGCCCCCTCCATCAAACAGGGGGAGTTCGTCGAAGCATCGAAACGACTGTAGGTAGAGCGAGTGAGTGGCTTCAGTTTTCCAGGCACAGCGGCCTTGAACACCTCTCCAACGGAACACATGTAATAATCTGCTATCCACTGCCAGAGGCTCAACTGGGTGGGCAGTATGCAAGGCACCTCGTCGACAATCTCGATGACGTCCTTAACGTTGACCGAAGGGTCGGCGGGCGGCATGTCGTGAAGTTTCACAATGATACCCGTAGTGCTTCGCTTGTTGCCGAAGGGCACAATAACACGACACCCTGCCTTTGCTTGCGGCTGCAAGTCTGCGGGCAGGGCGTAAGTGAAGAGGCCTTGAAGAGGCACCGGTATGATGACATCGACGAAGGCAGCCATCTGATTGCTGGAGTTGTCTTAGGGAGGGTTTATAAATTCTCTTATAAAACTAAAAACTTAGAAGAAATAGTTGACACGAATCTGCCACTCTTTGTTCTTGATATCTATGTCATCAGCCACCTGATCATAGTAGTCGCGAACTTTACCGGCTTTGGAAAGCGGGATGCTATAGCTGGCTCCGAGTTCAAGATGCTTTAAGAGCCTCAGACCTGCACCCACGTTCCAGCTGATGAGATTGTGCTCGAACGTAGCCTTGAGACCTTCGCTGGTATAAAGTTTAGAGTTTCCGACATACCAGTCCCACTGTGGGCCTGTTGCCACATAAATCCCGAACTCGTCCGGGCCTATCTCCCAACGGAGGTTCACCGGCACACGGATATAGCTCATGTGCTTCTTTTCTGTTTCGCCCACCGTAGCTTTGTTCTGTACATAGAGCAGAGCGGCATCAACGCCGAGACCTACCACAGGCAGCGTGGCCTTAAGCTTCGGTCCCACGAAGAAGCCTGAACAGTTATCACTCTTGTAGACGTCCTTAGAGAATGACATCTTATTGATGCTGGCACCAGCCTCGACGCCAAAGTGAGTCTGGGCGTAAGTCATCGTAGCAGCAACCACTGACGCTGCTATGAACGTTAAGAACCTTTTCATAACAATATATAATAATGTGTAAGCGACGTCAACAAGAATAGCTGCACTTATCTGCGCTGTCGGCGGGCAGAGACTCGCGGAGCTGAGCCGCTGCTGACCTTGGCTTGCTTGGGCTCCTTAGCTGCTGAGGAACGGCGGGTAGAGGAGCTCTTCTCGCTCTTCTGTTCCTTTGAGCTGGCTTCGCTCTTAGATCTGCGAGTCGCCTTCTTTTCAGCGGCTTTGGCATCGGCATCGACGCTGGCGGTAGAGTCGGCAGCTGTGGGGGCATGCCAGATGCTGTTCTCGAAGTCCACGAGCTGTTGCTCGATACGCTTCTGCTCAGCAGTCATGGCAGAATCGGTCTTAGCATAGTTTGCCAGCACGCGGCCCTGCAGGTTGTTGGTCTTGTAGATCTTACCCTCGTAGCGGTTCATGGTGAAGTAGTCGTCGACCGTCATATTGGTGACGTTGTTGAAGTTAGAAGCCATGACAGGCATACGGGAGAGGTACTGGGCTACATCATCGTACTTGATCCAGAACAGGGGCTTGGGGGTTGCTGTGCCGGGTTCGTTATCGATAGACTCAAACTCATCGCCTTCCATAAGCACGGGGCAGAGTGCGGTCACGCGAGTCTTATAGGTTGCAGAGCGCTGGTCGAAATAGCAGCTTTCCTTCATGTAGAATCGCGTCACCTGAGCAGAAGGAATATCGCTCTCGGGCACCGTGATGCGTCCGCCCTGCTCCTCGTAGTAGATGCGGTAGCGCTCAAGCAGCTCCTTGACGTTGGCCTTATCCTTCTCGTCGAACGACTCGTTGCCATCGAGTTTGTAGTTGTATGCATTGATGCGCCCTGAGATGAAGAGGCGGAATAGATAGGTGAACAAATTCTGCTCCTTGCCGCGCGGTTCGACGGGGTAATAGAGAGGTGCATTAGCATCCTTCAGCAAATCAAGCTGACGATAGATGTCACGACGCCATACAACGTCCTCTGGCATCTCGGCAGAAGTGGGGAAAGAGAGGGCTGCGCGGTCGGCAGTCTTCTCGGCGGCAGCTTTCTGCGTTGTGGCTGCCTTCGTGCTGGTAGGTGTCACAGTGCGACGCTTGGCTGGCTGTGCGTTCGAGCCAAGAGAGCACGCGAGAACGGTTATCAATATGCAGATGCGTTTCATATCTATTTATTTCAATTATCAATTTACAGTAACGTCCATGGCACCGTCGAGAGTACGCTCTACTCCGTCAGGTCCTATAGCTTTGATGCGCGTAATGAAAAAACGTTTACCGCGTGAGAGGCTGCGGAACATATTTTTTTGTCGGGAAGTGAACTCCGCAGAGTTCGACACCTCGGGAATGGCATTACCCATATTGTCGTAGAACACGGTCTCGAAACCTGTGACGCGGAAGGGTATGTTCAGCAGGCCATCGTCGACGGCTGCACCCAGCACGTCAGTACTCATGAGCACCTGCTTAGAGAGCTTACCCCCCTTGAAACGGTTCTCGCCGCCTTGGCCATCGCTGTAGGCAATGAAAGCTGTCGGGTCGGGCAGCTTGCGGATGCGGAAGGTGAACTTACCCATTTCCTGCACGCGCCCTTCTGTCTGGGCCGACACGGTAATGACGGCTTCGCCGCCCACCTGGGTGGGGCGTGCCACATACTTGCCTTCGCCCTTTGGCGTAAGCCCGCCTCCACTCATTGTCACCTGCAGCTTATTGGCCGGCACGCCAGGCACGCTGACCGACATGGGGTTGTCGTAACCTGCATAGAGCACGTTCATCAGGTCGGCCGAGACGGTGGCCGAGGGAGCCACTACGGTGTATTTCTGCTCGAAGTTGCGGCGTACGAGTTCGCCCTGGGCATTCATCATCTCGATGTAACCTACGAGGTTGAAATCGCCCGTACGGGAGCAAACTGTCTCGTAGATGCCTCGGTCGCTGTTTATCTTCTGTCCGCCGATGTAGATGGTCGGGCGGTTGGTGGTGTCGACAGCGGCCATGAGGATCTGTGCGGTGAAGCGTCCGCCCTGCACGACCGTCTGCGATGAAGGAATCACATAGGCGTTGAGCTCGTTGACGCGGATATCCTTGACGCCGATGTTGGATGCCAGGCCATGCAGCACCTCGCCCTCAGCATAGCGCACGTCGCTCTGCAGCTTGGTGAGGAGCGTCACGGCGGCAGCCGTGGGCATCGACTCGAACATATACTCTTGCCAGTTCTTGCCGAGGGTGCGCACGCTCTGGGGCACGTCGGTAGAGAGGTTTGAGGCAATGATACGGCGCTGTGCGGAGTCTGTGACCATCTTCACGATGCGTTCGCGGTAGTCGTTGATGCCGTCGTAGAGGGCTTTGCCGCGGCCGGTGCCTGGTGCGAGCATGACGCTCGTAGCGGCTTCGAGGTCCTCGCGATTCTTGATGTCGGTGACGTCGCCGTCCTTGCCGTCGCTCTTCTTCACGATGAGCTTTTTCAGTTCTTCGGCGAAGTTGAACAGCGAGTCGGACATCGTCCTCACTTGCAGGGCCTTATCATACCATTCCTTAACCTTCTTAGGGTTGGCTTTCATCTGCTCCTCGAAGTCGTCATAGATACCTTCGTTGACAGCCGACGCGTTCTTAGTGGTAGTCTGCAGGCTCTTGTCGACGAGTGAGAAACCGTTGAGCACGTCGCTCGACACGTTGAGCGCGAGCATCGCCATGAGGACGACGTACATCAGGTTAATCATCTTCTGACGAGGAGATATAGGTCTTTTCTTAACGGGCATATAGGGCGCGGGCGTTGCCCGCAGTTTTATGTTTAAAGTTTAAATATTCATGAGCACGACCATTGGTCGTTGTGCTTTGCAGCGCGGGCCTAAACCTTCGGCATATTCACCGTCAGTGCTTCAATCATGCGGGCATATACGCCGTTGAGCTCTTCGATGTTCTTTGCCATCTTGTGTGTCTGGTCGGTAATCTGGTCGATAGTGCCCACCTGCTGACTGATGCTCTTGAGCTGCATCTCGTAGATGGTGTTGATGCCAGTGAGGGTGCGGTTGAGGTTCACCATCTCCTCGCTCTCCTGCGTCATGCGGCTTGCCTGCTCGCGAACGCGGGTGAGCACCTCGGTGAGTTGAGAGAGCTGGTCGACGTATGCCTCGATGGCATCCTCCACCTCGGGAGCGTTGGCTGCCTGAGCGTTGGCCAGCATGCCCTGTGCATCCTGACTGAGAGTTGCGCCCACGTTGGCTGCAGCCTGTGCGGCAGCGGCCAGGTTGGCAGCATCCTCGGCTGAGAGGCCTGCGCCTCCACCAACGTATCCGCCACCACCAACGATAGTCGTGCCGCCCTCAACAGCTTCGCCGCTGCCTTCAACAGGAGCTCCACCGCCGATTACAACAGTGCCGCCGGCAGGTGCGCCGCCACCGATAATCACGGTGCCGCCACCTGCACCTCCTGCTACTACAGGGCCACTGCCTGCCACGACGGTGGCTCCGCCGCCAGCTGCGGCAGCAGCTTGGGCTGCAGCCTTCAAGGCTTCAGCTTCTTCGAGGCTTACGAATTCGTCAGCAAGCTCTGCATCTACCTTAGCATCGAACGGACGGTCGAAGCCAGAGATGAAGAACACGAACACCTCGGTGCCCATACCTATGAAAAGCATCAGGTTGGCTCCGGGGATGTGAGTCAGTTTGAACAGTGTGCCGAGGATAACAACGGCAGCGCCCCATGAGTAGGCGTAGTTCATGAATGTCTGGCCGGGCACTGAATCCATCCAGTGCTGCAGACGGGCTATGAGATTGAATTTAGACATATTGTGCACGGCCAGCGGCCGTAGTTGAATTTTGAATGTTTATAGAGCAACTTATTTCTTTCCCTTATTCTTAATGCCGCTGGCATCACGAACCATTGAGCGGACACAGCGGAAGCCTATGTAGGATCGGGGCTGGTTCTGGTATTCGTATGTGCGCCAAGCCGAACGTATCATCGACTCCGGGTCTTTCCACGATCCACCGCGCACGCTCTTTTTCTTCAGGCGGTAGGGGTCTTCCTTGGCAGCGTTGTAGCGCAGCTCAGGGTTGAGGTCGCTCATGGCTTCTACGCCAGCCTCGGTGAAGACGGTCGAGGTCCACTCGGCCATGTTGCCAGCCATGTCGTAGAGGCCGTTGCTGTTGGCCGAGAAAATTCCGCACTTTGAGGTTATGAGCGATCCGTCCTTGGTGTAGTTGCCACGGTCGGGCTTGAAGTTGGCATAGAAGCAGCCCTTGTCGCTCTTGACGTCGGCGGCCTCCCAGGGGAACGGAGTTCCGTCCTTGCCGCGGGCAGCATACTCCCATTCTATCTCAGTTGGCAGGCGGTAGGGCTGCACGTCGGCCACGTTCTGTCCGAGACCTTTGGCCAGGAACTCAGTGCGCCAGCGGCAGAAGGCTGTAGCCTGCTCCCACGTCACACCGACGACGGGATAATCGTCGTAGGCGGGGTTGGAGAAGTATAGTCGCATATAGCGTTCGTTCTCTGCATTCTGGAAGTCGTTGACCCAGCATGTGGTGTCGGGGTACACATTTATTATATATGTGTTCAGGAAGTCCCAAGGTCCAGAGAGCGGACGGGTGATGGTCTGACGCACAATCTTGCCGTCGTCGTCGATATATGCCGTGTCCTTCGAGATGATGACGTCGGCCGTCGACACGGCATGGTCGGTGTTGAGGTCGCGCTCCTCGGGGTTGAGGCGATACTTACGCAGGGCTGCTGCGGAGTAGTCGTAGACCTCGTAGCGGTAGTTCATCTGGCTGGCATCAAGCATCTTGATCCCATCGATGGGGTGCACCACATAGACGCTCTCGATGGCGCGAGCCTCATCTTCTGTAGCCTTGCGCCAGGGAATGGCCTTGCTCCAGTTGAGGCGCGGAGTGATGGGATTACCCTCCTTGTCCTCCTCAATCTTGTAGGTCTCGTCACCGCCGAAGGCAGGGTCGGCCAGGCGCTCACGGATGATGCTGTCGCGCACCCACATGACGAACTGGCGATACTTGGCGTTGCTGACTTCTGTCTGGTCCATCCAGAAGCCGTCGACTGATATGTCGCGGCTGGGGAAGCCGGCGCCCCAGAGCGTGTCGCCCTCCTCAAAACCTACGCGCAGCGAGCCTTTCTGCACGGCAACCATGCCGAATGGGGTCGACTCGCCAAAGGCTGTGCCACGCACGCCCGTCACCTCACCTCCCTGTGCCATGGCACCCGACTTGGCACCTGCGCAAGAGGCGAGGATTAAAGTGAAAAATGAAAGAGTGAAAAGTGAAAAATAAAAGAATCTTCCACCTTTCGTTCCATTGCCTTTCATTGTTAACATGCCTTTCTTCATATATAATTTTAAAAATATTCAATTCTCAATCTACAGAATCCTCACGCTCTGATGGCGGTTCTTGCCTTTCTTGAAGAGGTTGAGGTCGGTGGTGTAGCCCAGACTTACTTCATGAGTGCCCTGCAAGGCTCCGACGCCCGAAGTGTAGATCTCGTAGGCGTAGCCGAGCTGCACGCCGTGGAAGTCACCTCCGATGAGCACTGTCGTGGATATTGTCGGGCTGTAGCCCAAGCCGAAATACATCTTTCCTTTGGGTCCGTTGTAGGCCAGACGCGCCGTGACGTCGCCTCGCCAGGCGGTAAGATCGGTGCGCAGGATAGCAGAGGTGTGCACTTTTAATAACGGATTTTTTAGCCGAATATTGTATCCGCCTGTCAAATAATACGTTCGAGGCACCTCAAATTCATTCGCTTTGCTGTCGCCGAGCGTCACAGTAGGTTGCAACAAATGCAGCCCTGAGAAGCCCACATACCACTCACGGCCATCGTAGCGCAGACCTCCCTCAACGTCGAAGCTCGTGCCGTTGACTTCCGAAGAGGGGAAAGCCGGATCGCCGGAGTCAATCACGTCGAGACCTGTGCCGTCGAAAGTCTCGGCGAGCAGCGCGCCGCGTGCTCCCACGCTGAAGCGTCCGCCCCACAGCTTCAGGTGCAGAGCGTACTCTATGTTGAACTTCTTATGCTCGAACAGACCAATCTTATCGTTGACGAAACCAGCCCCAACACCATGTGCACGGCTAATCATCCACAGTGGCAGGTCGGCTGTGACGACCATCGTCTGAGGTGCATGCGTGTAGCCCATCATCTGCAATGCGTAGCCTCCCTGCACGTTGATCTGCTCCAAGAGACCGGCAGCGGCTGGATTATACAGCGACTGCAGCGCCCAATAGTGGTTGAACGCCGGATCATACTGCGCCGATGCCTGCTTGCCAAAGGCTAACAGGACCGCCAGACATAAGGCTTTATGACATCTCATAGAGTCAACGCTAAAGAGGGCTTATTGCTCGTCATCGAGCTTCCGTTAGCCATTTTAATAACGGAACAAATGGGGCTGTTATTGCCCGCAACGACCTCTTTTCCGCGGCAAAGTTACTATTTTTCTGAAATATCCGTTCGCTTTTTGCTGTTTTTTTGCAAAAAGACTATAAATATGTACGCACACGCTCGTACGAAGCTGAATACTACGCCTGAGAGGAATGATTATAGCTTGCGGATGATGGTGAGGCCGTCGCGCAGGGGCAGAATGACACGCTCCACGCGGGAGTCGGCAGCCACGAGGTCGTTGAAGGCCTTGATGCCTTGCGTCTGGGCATCCTTGCCGGCAGTCTGGTGTACGGCATCTGTGTCGACGACGTGCCCATCCCACAATGTATTGTCGGCAAGGATGAAAGCGCCGGGATGCACAATGGGCATGACGGCGTTGTAATAGTCAGTATAATGACGCTTATCGGCATCGATAAAGACGAAGTCGAAGGTGCCTAACGTCGGCAGTAGGTCGAGAGCATCGCCGATATGAAAATATATCTTTTTGGCCCAGGGTGAGCCTTCGAGCCAAGGCCGAGTGAAATCCTCCTGCTCGTCGTTGATCTCTATTGTGTGCAGTTCGGCGCCGTCGGGCAGGGCACTGGCCATGCAGAGTGTGCTGTAGCCTGTGAAAGTGCCTATCTCGAGAACACGTTGTGGCCGCGCCATGTGGACCAGCATCTTCAGCAGGCGCCCCTGCAAGTGACCGCTGGCCATGCGCGGGTAGTTGAGATGCAGGTTCGTGGCTCGCCAGAGCCTATGCAGATATTCAGGCTCGGGGTCGATGTGAGCGAGGATGTAATCGTCGAGCGTCATGCCAGCAGAGCTTCGAGGGCCAGTCTGTAGCTGTCGAGACCGAAGCCGCAGATGACGCCGCGGCAAGCGGCGCTGATGAGGCTGTGGTGGCGGAAGGGTTCGCGCTGGTGAACGTTGGAGATATGCACCTCTACCGTGGGTGCCGTCACAGCCTTGATGGCATCGTGCAGCGCTACGCTGGTGTGGGTATAGGCGGCGGCGTTGAGGACGATGCCGTCGGCTTCAAAACCTACGTCGTGGATGCGTTCAATGAGGTCGCCCTCATGGTTGCTCTGGAAATAGCCAATCTCCACGTCGGGATAACGTTTGCGTAGCTCGTCAAGGTAGTCCTCGAAGGAGCGGCGACCGTAGATGTCGGGTTCGCGCAGGCCCAGCAGATTGAGGTTTGGGCCGTTGATTATTTCAATTCTCATAACTCAATATCTCATTTTTCATTCTTCAATCCTCAATCTTCAATCTTACTTTTCCCTCTTCACCACGTAGTCGAGATACATGCCGAGGGCTTCTGCCACGGCACCGTCGCGGAGGCCGGTGAGCAGATCAAGGGCTTCGGTGCGCAGGCGTTGCATCTCGCTCTCTGCATATTCCAGACCTCCGCCAGCGATGGTGAAGTCTACGAGTTCCTGCACCTCTAACTTCGAGGCTTCGCGTGTACGAACGCGGATAGCCAGGCGGTAGTAGCGAGCGTCAGTGGTGGTGTTCAGGGCGTAAATCACGGGCAACGTCAGCTTGCCTTCGTGCATGTCGTTGCCTTTGGGCTTTCCGGCATCGATGTTCTCGTCAAAGTCGAAGATGTCGTCGCGGAGCTGGAAGCAGAGGCCTACGATGTGGCCGAAGCGCTCGAGAGAGGCTGCACGCTCCGGGCCAGCACCCCCGAGGCGTGCGCCGAGGAAGGCGCAGGTTGAGAAGAGGGCGGCAGTCTTCTTGGAGATGACTTCGTAGTAGTCCTGCTCACTGAAAATGGTGCTCTGAGTGTTGTTCAGCTGCAGCAGCTCGCCGTCGGCCAGCGTCTGCCCAAGCCACGCCATACGGTCGACAGCTTCGAGCGAATGAGTCATCGCCACTTCAGAGAGCGCCTTCGAGGTAATGAAGTCGCCCACGAGCACGGCAGCCTTATTGTCGAAAAGAGCATTCACAGAGCGCTGGCCGCGCCGCATATTGCTCTCGTCGACGACATCGTCGTGCACGAGGCTCGCCGTGTGCAGCATCTCGAGACCGGCGGCAGCGTGCAGGGCCTCGTCGGTTACGGCCCCTCCCTCGCGGGCGCACAGCAGCAACAGCGTGGGGCGCATCATTTTGCCCAGGCGTCGCGTCAGGTGGTTGAGGGCTGCCGAGAGCAGCGGGTTGTTGGCCTGAAGGGCAGAGCGGAACACGCCCTTGTACCGACTGAGGTCGTCGGCTATGGGTTGTTGTATCTTCTCTAACATAATTAATCGCAAAGGTAGTAAAAGATTATAGATTAGGGATTAGAGATTAGTTTTTTTTCCATTTCGTCTCGCTTTTTTCTGGCTTTTTCTGTCTTTCACTTCAAAAAAACTCTAATCTCTAATCCCTAATCCCTAATCTTTTCTTACTTTTGCCTCCGTTATGAGCGACACAGTAATCTACCCCTCCCCTATCTTTGGCCCCGTGCATAGCCGCCGCCTTGGTCTCTCGCTCGGCATCAACCTCATGCCGGCCGACGGAAAGGTGTGTACCTTCGACTGCATCTACTGCGAGTGCGGCCTCAATGCCGAACGCCGACCGCGACAGCGCCGCCCGTCGCGCGAAGCCGTGGTCACCGCCCTGGAAGCTCAGCTGCAGAAGATGACGGCAGAAGGCGCCGTGCCAGACGTCCTCACCTTCGCAGGCAATGGCGAACCCACGCTGCACCCCGACTTCCCAGCTATTATCGAGGACACCATTGTGCTGCGCGACCGCTACTGCCCCGCCGCCCGCATCAGCGTCCTCTCCAACGCCACGCAGGTAGTGCGCCCAGAGGTGCACGCCGCCCTCATGCGCGTGGACAATAATATACAAAAGCTCGACACTATAGATAAGGATTATATCCGCCGCGTAGACCGCCCGACGGGGCACTACGACCTCGACACCATAATCCGTGCCCTCGAAGACTTCCGCGGCCACGTCATCATCCAGACGATGTTCATGCGCGGAACGGATGCCGACGGCGCCGACGTCTGCAACACCTCTGACGTCTACGTCCGCCCCTGGCTCAATGTCCTCCAGCGCATACGCCCAGAGAGCGTGATGATCTACACCGTAGACCGAAAAACGCCCATTTCATCGATCGGGAAGGCTTTGCCAGCCGAGCTCGACGCTATCGCCGACCGCGTGCGTCGAGCAGGTCTGGAATGCTCCGTAGCTTATTGATTTTCCGGTTATCCAGTCTTTGGCTTTCAGTTTCTCAGCGGGGATAGTACCAATATAATAGTCCTCCGTGATTGGATTTCCGTATTCATCTTCTTCACCCAAGCACTCTGAGCTCCTGCCACAATGAGGCAGAGCATCGTTAATAGGAACCTAAGTTATTCATAATGATGTTGTTTTACTACTATCCGGCGGCAAATATAACTATTATCTCAAAAACATATTTGTCTATTTTTTAACAAAATGAAGGGGGCACACGAAAAAAGCCGCAGGCACGAGTGCTTGCGGCTGAAGTCTGTTTTGAAAAAAAATATTATTCTCTTATCTCTTTTCTATCCAGAGTTGGAAGAAGCGATCGTAGACATAATAAGTGTTCTCATTCTGCGCCACAAAATCCTTCTCCATCAATCCTCTGACAGCAGAGACGACAGAACTCGTTGAAGGAAGATTGTATTTGCGGACAAACTTACCTCCCGAGATGCTTTTCGCCTGTCCCTCTGCAGCGATAGCCAGAAAAACGTTACGCTGCTTCTCTGGCATCTGTCGGAGCAGTTCTTCGTAATAGGTAGAAGACAACTGAAGATAGGTGTCTATAGCCCTGTCAATCATCTCAATGGTACACCTCTCACCTTTTGGCGTGAGCATATAGAGCATATTCATAATACGTTGCACATTAGCAGTGATACCCTCAAAGCGCTGGTAGACAGACGCTACGACATCATAGGTTATTCGGCGCCCACCATTCTTGGCAAACTGTGGCTCGGCAAACTCCCAGTAATGATCCAAGGGTATCAAGCCAAGGCTCATAGGAACAACAGACTGGTAGAAAGGACGTGATGGGGAAAGAAACATCTCGCTCATCAGGTGGCGCTGTGAGCCTGCAAAGATAAAGTTGGCATTAGGGCACTGCTGGATCTGGGTGCGCAGGGCGGCTTCTACGTTTTTGTCGTCGTTGTAATAAAGGATCTGCTGAAACTCATCAATAGCTACCAAGCAATGTTTGTCTGCTGTGCGCAAATAGGCAAAAATCTCATCGAGTGTAGTCTGCGGAGGGACCATCGCCCCAACACCCAGCCCCCACACAGGGTAGCCATTGATGTCGTAAGTTATTTCTGAACGCACAGATAATAGAGCATTTAGGAAACCCTCCCATACCTTGCGCCCTCTGGACTTCAACGTGTCGAGAATAGACTTGCCAAACACGTTGACAAAATCGTGCAACGAATTTGTGGCATAAATGTCGATGAGGAAACAATAATAGTTCTCTTTGATGACCTCCTGTTGGAAGCAGTGTCGCATCAGGTCAGTCTTGCCTACGCGTCGGGGTGACATCAGCGCAATATTATTGCCATTCGTCAGCAGATTGGTGAGCATAGCAGTCTCGTTCACCCGGTCGCAAAAGTATTCAGGCCCTGCATAGCCATTGGTTACGAAAGGATTGTCAATCATATCTTTTCCTCTTTATTTGCCTGCAAAGGAAACGAATTTATCATTAATATCAAAAAATAATTATCAAAAAATGATAATACACACAAAAAAGCCGCAGGCAAGGGTGCCTGCGGCTGAAGTCTGAAGTCTGCTTTGCAAAAAACTAAGAAAACTACTTCTTGAGGTATTTCCTTCCGCTACTTACCACAATGCCCTTGTAGTCGCCGCTGACATGCTGTCCGCTTAGGTTATAGAGCGGTGCGGCGTCACGCGTTGCCTGCGGCTGATTTATGCCCGTGGGCAGTGTTGCGAAATAGGGCCTATAGCCTGAGTGGAACAGAACCTGGTCACCAGTTTTGTTATAATCAAGAATGAAGCAGTACTGCTTGTCTGTCTTGAACAGATGCTCGTCGAAGAGGAACGAGAAATGCTTCGTCTCGCCCGGCGCGAGGTCCACGTAATAGAAGTGAGAAACAATCCCCGGACCAGAGTAGGCATGCCCGTCCTCTTCAGGAATCCCCTCTGAGAAGATTGCCATGATCCAGCTGTTGTAGCGTTCGGAAGAGACATTCGTAATGTCAGCTTCAACGTGTAGCTTCTCATAAATGCCTACGTCATACTTCCAGTCTTCGTCCCAGTAGAAGGTATTATCAGCTTGGTTATAATACATCCCTCTTAAGCCCTCCAGTGTAAGGTCTGCCGTAAGACGCCGCTCTTCAGGCTGATTCACCACCTCCAACGTGACCTCATGAATGACGTTGTTGCCTTCCCAGTCAGATGTGATGCGTATAGGATACGAGCCTGTCTCAGAGGGCGTGGCAATGCATACCACCAAGTCGCCAGCCTGTCCTGGCTGCACATAAGTGCCTGCGCCGCCTATCATCCGCCCGTCCATCCAGAGGAAGAGCGCGTTCTCGAGGGTCTCGCCCTCGTTGTGGTGGTTGATCACCGCCACCGTCTTCTGGCCTGCATAGGGGTTATAGAAATGTACGTCGTCGACAACTATCTTCCCAGGGTTATCTTCCAGGTCAATACCTGCCGGCAGCTCCTGCAAAGGCACGTCGCTGGTGGCGGGCTGAAAGCCGAACACAGCCATCTGGTAAAGGTTGTAGCCGCTGAACTCCACCTGATTAGTCTGCAGCTCGCAGTCGTTGATGACATGCAGCTTGCAGTAGAAATTTCCAGAATAGTAGCCAATCTCTCCCGTCACGGCATGGAAATAGCCGCGGCCATCGTAGCCGTCGATGATGAAGCTGTGGTTCTGAGCCAAAGCAGCTCCTGCTGAATAAGGCACAGGCCGCCCGGCAGCCAACTCGTTGTAGACCATCTCCTCCCAGGTGGCGCGCGGATAGGCAGCAGCCCGCACCATGCGGGCGTCGCTGCTGTAGCCGAAATACTTGGCTATGCGTTCCACGTCAAACACCGAAGCAGAGCCTTTGGAAGAATATTCCATGCCGAGGGCGCAGCCAGCATACATAAGGAGCTTCTGCACTGCTTCCAGCTGTGCCGGGGTGTAGTTGCAGTCGATGTGATCTGGCGCATAATAGTCCTGCATCTGACCGTAGTCGAAACTGGTAGGTGGCAGCTCAGGCATATCGATACCCGAGAAGGTAGTGTAGGCTGGAATGGGGATTGTGGTCTGGGCGGGATACTGATAATAGTACATCAACTGAGCCAGCGTGTTGGCCACGCAACCCGGCGCGCAACGCTCCCCCGTATTGGGGTCGAGGGGGCAGCTGTGGTAGTAGGGGTCGTACTGGTTCCAGCATGTGGTTATCAACGGGTAGATGGGTTCGCGGTCCTGCTTCTGCAGTTCGGTATCGTTGCGGGCCGTGAAGAAGGGTGCGGCTGCAGCTGCTGCCACCTCACCGTCGAGGTAGGTGAGCATATCCTTCAGCGCACCTGAGCGGTGCAGGTCGGCGAAGGAGCCGCTATCGCTATAAGCCAAAACGGCATCTGTGCGGTCGTCGGCAGAGACGACCACGAAGCCGCCGTCCGGACCGTTGTTGAACACATATAGGTTGTCGAAGGCTGCCTCCGTCAGTTGCAGCTCTGCGCTGAAGGCTTTTGCCTTCTTTGCGCCTGACTTGCCGGAGGTTACGGAGCCAAGAAATGAAGCTGCTTTTCCCCGTGCTTCCTCAAGCCCGACGGGGTTAGCCATCAGGAGGGTGCTCACGGAGAAGCAAGCCATTAAAAGGACATGTTTTCTCATACGCGCGTGTATAAAATAATTAATGTATGTCTGCAGTATCCAATGCCTGTCAGACATGAATGAAATAATATATAAACTGGTTGATATGCTTTATTATTGCGGCAAAGATATACATTATATATGAAACTCTATTTGTCTATTTTTAACAAAATGACTGAGCTTACCAAAAAACTCCGGGCACCTGCGCTGAGGTGTCCGGAGTTTTTATTGTTAGCATGTGATTTACTTCACAGCCACTTTCGTTCCGTTCACGATGTTGACGCCACGGCTGACATCGCTGAGGCGGCGGCCAGCAATGTCATAGACGCCAACCACAGCGCCGCGTTCGCTGTTCATTGCAGCGTTGATGCCGGTGACTATGGCCTTGTTGATAGTGGCCTCGTTAGCGCCGAACCATACGTCGTCAATGACGGAGTTGTCGAGCGTCAGCTTCAGCACAGGCAGGGCGAACTGGCTCTTCTGCGCGCCTTCGAGGGTTACGGCATACTTCACGTCGCCAGTGCCACGGTCGATGACAACCTCGTTCTGGGCGTATGCGGGCAGGCTGTAGGAGAAGGTGCCGTCCTCGTTCTGGCTGACGACAACGCCCTCGACGGTGAACTCAGGAATGACGGCGCCCGTCACAGGCATGGTGAAGCCGCTGTAAGTGATGTTCACCTCGCCCGGATCTTCGGCAGGCATGATGGTCACCGTCTGCTCGCCGGTGGCCTCGCCCTGCTTGCCCGTCTGCGGGTGGGAGACGATCTGCATGAGCGCGCCGTCGAAGATGAGAGGCTTCACGCCTACCCATGTCAGCTCAGCAGGCACCTCCTTGCAGATGGTCACCCACGAGTCGCCGGCCTTGAGCACCAGCTCGGCTGCTTCGATGGTTATCTTATCGTAGGTATAGCCATATTTAAGCATCTCGGGGAAGTCGTTTTCGCCAAGAGGTATGTAGAAGATCTCGCTGGTGACGACGTGTGCCGTCTTCGAGGTGGGTGGCAGCTCCTTGCCGCTGACGTCGCCCGAGAGGCTCACCGTCAGCTTCACGGCTACCTCATCCTCTGCGATTTCGTTCTCGTCGAGATAGTTGGTGGCGAAAGTAACCTTCAGCGGTTCATCGGCAGAAAGCATGGTGGGCTCGGCCTCCGTGCCGCTGGCGATGCTGAACTCAGGAGCAAGCAGCTCAACGCGGTGGCGCACGGAGATGATGTAAGATGTCTTCGACGACTTGTAGTAGTCATTGCCAGAGAAGGAAGCGGTAATCGTAGCGGTACCTGCATGGATAGGCTTCACCACGCCTGTAGAGGCATCGACAACGGCCACGCTGTTGTCCGACGACGTCCACTTCACGGTCATGCCATCCTCTGGCAGTGCCAGCTTGGGAGCGTCCATAGGCTCACCAATATATGCTATGAGAGCATCATCGCCGGCCTCAACGCTCATCTCCGGTTCTGCCTTCTTTATGGTGAAGCCTACGGTAATCTCAGGAGCTGTGAACTCCGTGGTGGCACCGGAGGCTATAAGCACTTCCGTCAGGCTGATGACTTCCTTATCGCCAGCCGATGCCTTGCTGAGCACACCTGCCACATCTGGCGTCACGGTCAGCTTCATGCCATTGACTTCGATCTTGGTGGTGCCTCCGAGGGCTGTCTCTGCGACTTTGCTGAGAGCCGCCACGGCATCGTGGCCCGTTGATGTGAAGGTCACAGTCTGTGCTGCGGGTTCCTCGCCATAGATCCAAGTGAAGTTGAGAGTTTTCTTATCGGCCTTCAAGGCATAGTCTGAGCCATCATAGTCGAATAAGCGGGTCTCGGTGTGAGTGTCATCGTTGCAGCAGACGCGCTGCTCCAGACCCTTGAGTGCAGGCGTAGCCTCGCGAACGACCTTCCAGTCACCCCAGTCGTGCCCCGTGCGCGGATCTTTCTGGCCTCTCTTTACCAAGGCCTTGCAGAACTTACAGTATGCATCGCCCGTAAAGCCGTCTACGGTGCAGGTGGGATTAACGTAATTATCGTTCTCGTAGACGTTAGCCCAGGTATTGTTCCACTCTTCCGACATTCCATACTTGCCGTGCTTGACTGGTGTTTTGCTGCCCTTGACGGTCTTGTGGCAACGGTTGCAAAGATAGTCGCCGCTGTAGCCATTCTTTGCGTCTGAAGGTGTGCCATTGTTATAGGCGCAGTAAGATATGTCCTCTGTGCCGGCGATGGGCGCCTCAGCGCGGTCGTGGCCCAAAGCGGGGATACGTTCGCCCTCATTGATGACGGCTCCGCAGTCTACGCAAACGTCGTCGGGCTCATGACCATAGCCTTCGCAGGTTGGTTCTAAACGCTCACCCTTCTCTGTGCCGCCACTATGGTCGCAGCTGCCGATGTAAGCCTCAAGGCCTACAGCGCCTTCGGGCATCGTGAAGGTAATGACCTTAGAGTTCATGTTAGGTGTGACGGCAGGCATTGGCACGAGCGGGCCACCCTCCCAGTACTGGTCTTTCCAGTAGGAGCCATCAGTCCACTTCGAGCCGGGAACCTTGTCGTAGGTGATGGTTACCGTGGTGCCAGGAGTGGTAGCGTCGACATTAGCAGTGCCGCCATAGACCATGACGGGATATGTGCCATAGTCGTAGTGCTTCTTCTCAACATAGGGGCACCAGACACATGCGCGCTGAATAGTGCCTCCCTTCGTAGCCGTAGCCTTGTTGACGATACTCCAGGGCTCGAAGGTGTGACGCACGGCATTAACTTGGTCGCAGCTCTCGCAATGTGAGTAGTGCTGAACAGAGCTATAGCCTGCTTTGCCCGACTCAAAGTTAGCATAGCTGAGATCGTAGAAGTGATGCGTATGTGGCAGTTTGTCGATGTTCTCGGTCTTCGTAATGCCACAGACTGTACACTTAATTTCCTGCTTGCCAAGCTTCTTCTCGGTGGGTTCGACGGTTACCACGGGCGAGCTCCAGGTGTGGATCTCTGCCGGATCTGTACTAAGTACGCCGCAGATGCAGGAGAACCAGTGGTCTGTCATACTGTAGTAAACTTGGTCGAAGACGTGGACATGGCCGGGCTCCACCTTCGGGATTATTTCCTTATTCTTTGTCTCGCAGTCCATACAAGTCTGCTCGCGCAGGCCCTCTTGAGCATCAGTTGCAGCGCGTACGAGCTTCCATTCGCCAAAGCGGTGCTTCGACACTTTCTTCACCCCGCTACATTCGCCTAAGCACATGTAGGAGTGTGTGCCGTCGCCATTATTAACATAGTGACCGAAGACGTGCTGGGGATTGATGACAACGGTGTTGGACTGTGCGCTGCCGTTGGCGTTGGAGACTACGCAGTAGAACTTATGATTGATTGAGCCGTCGCAGTCGTCAGTATGTACGAGTGCTGTCAGCGTGGCAGTGTGTGTGCCAGAGAAATATCCATCCTCATCTTCGAGGGCCTTTACATTTCCGCTCTTCTGCAACCAATACCACTGATAGGTCAGGTCCTTACCTCCGGCACGCACCTTGAAGGAGGCGAAGCGGTCGGGGTCTGTCGTCCAGGCACTGGTGTTGGTCTTGCCGGTGTAGTCCTTAGGCTGGTTGATGATGTATGGTGAGCCATCCTCGGGTATGGTCACGAAGGGAACGCTGACGGTGTTCATCAGCTGGTCGCAGATGGCGCATGAGATCCTGGCGGTGCCGTTCCTACGGCTTACGGGGTCAGGCTCTACGATGTTCACGGGCACGCCCTCGGTGTGGATGGCGCGGTCAACGGCAAGTCCACAGTCGGCACATACGTGCCAGTGTGCCTTGTGGTCGGAGCTCCAAGAGGTGCTAACGTTCGTGTGGGCGCAGTCGGCTTCGTGCTCGCAGAGCTCGAGGCATTGGTTGTCCTCATAGCACCAATGTTCGGCGAAGTCGTCGCTCTCTACGCAGAGCTCATGGTCGCAACCTTCCGCCTCTGTGTTGGCGAGGCAGCAGGTCGGGCAAAGGTCGCAATACTCGCAAGGCTCATCGCCTTCGTAGCACTCGTCACACTGCGGGCAAATGAAGTGGTCGAACGAGTCGGAGTCGTCGCCATCAGGGCAGTAGCCATGGTCGCAATGGTAGCTTGAGGCGCAGTTCTCACACTTGCCGCAGTACTCACAAAGATCATCAAGTTCTGAACATTCACCGCAGTCGGTGCAGATATGGTCTTCCCACTCGTCGCCATCTGGGCATAGGCCATGGCCGCAGTGGTAGTCTTCCTGGCAGTCCTCGCACAAGCCACAGTACTCACACTCGGTGTCCTGAGGACAATGCATACAATTCGGGCAGAGGTGGTCAGCAAAGTCAGAAGAGAAAATGCAGAATCCATGCGTGCAGTCCTCATCATTCTCTGTGAAGTCGGAACAGCAAATCTCGCAATATCCGCAATCGTTGCATAGATCGATACCTAACGCCTCAGTGCAACGGTCGCATAAATCACATTTATATCCTTCCTCCTCACAACAAATTGAACAATGATCACCT
>JAFUFW010000005.1 GCA_017469685.1 Bacteroidaceae bacterium
CAGGCGGTTATAGCGGCGGGGTCCCACCTCTTCCCATCCCGAACAGAGAAGTTAAGCCCGCTTGCGCCGATGGTACTGCACACCCGTGGGAGAGTAGGTAGCCGCCACTTTTCAAAGAAGCTCCCCGATGTCCGGAAGGATGTCGGGGAGCTTCATATCCACGAGGTTTAGCCTTGTGATGCCTGATGGCTCTGTGGGATTCCTGGCATACGTTAATACCTGTACTCACAATGGTACAAAGAGATATGGGAACAGAGTGGAGCCCACCTGCTTGAGCTATGGTCATGAGGCCGATTATATATGCGGAATATGCACTGCAGTTCTCACTCCCGGCGCCCGTATCGAAGCTCTTGGGCACGACCTTGAGAGGTCTCGATTAAGGACAAGTAGTATTTAAAAGTCAAGAATTAGAGCGCTAACAAGCTAAATTAGCCAACGTTATTTTATGGAACATAAATCTCACTTAAATCGTAATAGCGCTTCGCACCCTTTCCCTGCTAATCTGACAGGGCAAGGAGCTACGGCTCCATCGAGCCTACGCAGTGCCCACCACCTGTCTTCGCAAGAGTAGGCTGGATGTGGCCGAAACGTTCGGGACAGATGAGGCGAGAACGCATTAAAAAAGATTTATGTTTAGATTTATGTGAGATTTAAGTTCCAAATAATGTTCTTAATAAAAATGAGATTCTTTTACGCTTATGAAAAGGAAAATGATATTGATGGCGGCGCTGCTGTGCACCGTGATGCCTACAGCGCTCCGCGCTCAAACAGTGAACGTGCCCTTCCTCTGTATCGAGAAGACCAACGGCGAGGTGGTAAAGGTGCAGATTACGGACTCTTCGCCCGATATGTTCCACGGGACATACTATGACGAGGAAGCAGGCAAGGTAGTCCCCTGCCTGATGATCGGAAAGCCCCAGGGTCCCTACATCACCATAGCCTTAAAGGACATCAAACGTGCGTATAGCCGCTTTGAAGAATACGATGCGGTGGCCTACTTGAAGGCCGACGGCATCGCTCAGACAGCGGATGTCTACAACGTAGGTGGCGTTCGCGTGGGCTCTGTAGGCCAACTGTCGCAGTTGCCCCGTGGGGTCTACTTGGTGAAGAAAGGAAGTCAAACCCTAAAAATTGTCAACAAATGAAGCGGCTGTTACTCTTGCTGGTCACGGCTGTAGCAGCCTTGACCGCACATGCTCAGGAAGACTACTTTGGACAGCAACTGGTCATCCACCAGACCTCGGGTGACAGTCTCTTGACCGAGTTGGCTGAAACAGGCCTCGCCCCAAGACTGGTGGACGGCGAGGTGGTATGGTATGTCGACATATCTTCAGACAAACCCTATGGCGTAAAAGATGTCGAGAGCATAGACTTCCTCACGCCCGAGCAGTCGTTGGCCCGTGCCCGCGAGGGACTGATGGAGTTCTACCGCGCCACCGACGGCGACAATTGGGCAAATAACACTAACTGGGGCAGCGACAAACCTATCAGCGAATGGGCTGGCGTAATAACTTACGACCGGCCTTATGTCCATACTTTAAATTTAGGGAACAATAACCTGAAGGGAGAATTGCCAAGCCGCGGAACATTCGCTAAGATGGGGCCGACGGCCCAATACAATCTGTTTGAGAATCAGCTCAGCGGTACTATTCCCGAGGATTGGACTCGCAATATGTCGCTGTGGGGAATTTTGATTGACAGCAACCAAATGTGCGGTGAGTTGTCCGCAGAGTTCTTCGAGCATCCTTCGTTCGGACGTCTGGAATTGTCTGGTAACAATTTCACAGGAAGTATGCCGGCTGGCATGGCACGTCTGATGGATAATCCAAATATGTTGCATATCTGTGGCAACGACTTCAGCGGCAACGTGCCACAGGAGATTCTCGACCACCCGCGCTTCAACCTCTGTTGGGACATGATTATTCCCCAACAAGGTCACTTGAACGTGCCCACCATCCCGGGCTACCGATTCCCTGTCATCGACTTGAACGGCAACCAAATCCAGACCACCGACATCTATGCCAGCAACCTCTACACCCTCATCTACAACAATTCCACGTCGCAGGATGAGTTCACATCGAAACTTAAGCTCGCCTATGAGGCTTACAAGAGCAAGGGCTTTGAAGTCTTAGGAATGACCCCAGGCAATGCCGAATCTGTCAACGAATTCATGCACGAGAACGGCATCACATGGCTCAACCTCGACCCTGAATCGTTCGGGAACTATATCGGCCGCTACTACTTGTACCTGAACTACATCAACCTTGTCGACCGCGACGGCAACGTCGTGTTCTCAAGCATCATGGATGAGACGGGCAAGATGGAAGATACTGGCTTCATGGGCAGCACGCGTGACCAGAAGGTGTTTGACGTGCTTGCAGAGAAGTTCGGGTCCGTAGACTTCACCCCATACGCCTCTACCGACTACTCGCGCGACGGCGAAGTAGTGACGCTGCAGAAAGCCACCGTGGGCAAGGGCGTGGACATCGTCTTCGTGGGCAACTGCTTCGTCGACAAGGACATGGAGCCGGGCGGCAAGTATGAGCAGAAGATGCAGCAGGCCATGGAGCAGTTCTTCGCCTACGAGCCTTATACCTCGCTGCGCGAACGCTTCAACGTGTATGCCGTCAAGGCCGTGTCGCAGAATGCCGAGATGTACGAGGGCTGCAAGCAGGCTATTACCTCAGATGCCGATGCCTTTGCATACGCACAAAAGATAAGCACGCTTATCCCCGACCGCCCCATGCGCGTGAACATAGTATATAACGTGCTCAACGCTGGACGTAGCGTCACATTCATGTACGACGACAACTCCTACACCGCCTTCATGCTCAACGGCATCAACAAGGTGCTGAACCACGAGGGCGGCGGACACGGCGTGGGACGACTCTACGACGAATACGTCGAGGAAGCCAACAGCACAGCCAGCGATGCCGTGAAGGACTACTATGAACAGATGTGGAGCGAGAACGGACGCGGAGCTAACATCGACATGCACGCTGACGTCAGCCAGACACGCTGGGCACGCTTCGCCGCCGACCCGCGTTATGCCGACGAAGAGTTGGGCGCTTACGAGGGTGCCGGCACCATGCAGTACGGCATCTACCGCCCCACGCAGAACAGCATGATGCGCTTCAACGACTCGCCCTTCAACGCTCCCTCACGCGAGGCTATATATAAATATGTGATGCAGGAGAGCGAAGGCCCGTCGTGGACGTACGACTACGAGACCTTCGTCACCTTCGACGCCAAGGGACGCGCCGAGTTTGCCGACGCGATGAAAAAGGCACAGAAGAGGCTGAAGAAGGCGGAGGCTGCCGACAGGCACGACGTCGACAAGGCTGAGCCTACTGCCAACGAGCAGCACCTGCCCCTGCCGCCCGTGCTCAAGAGAGGCACGTGGCGCGACGCTCTCGCGAACCCCACGACAATCAAGAAGCAATAAACAAAAAGAGCGCCCCCAGCCGGGGGCGCTCTTTTTTCTGTGGTATGATGCTTAGTAAGTCATCACGGGCGGGAGCTCCTTGGCCTGAGCTACCATCTTCTCAACTTCCTTGAGCGACGGTACGCGGCGTACGAGGTGCTTCTCGGCGTTGACTTCCTCGAGCTTGGGCTGGAGGTTCTCGGGAACACGGTGGCGGAACTCCTTGACGGTGTCGACGCCAGCGGCCTCGAGCAGCTCGGAGAACTGGGGCCCTACGCCCTTGATGCGGAAGAGGTCGGCATGGTTTGTCCAGCGGAGTATGAGCTTGTCGCTGATGCCCGTGGCCTCAGCCAGCTCGGCACGGCCCTTGGGGCCTGCGCACTTGGCGAGCAGGTCTTCAACCTTTACGATGCCAGCGGCGATGAGTTTCTCAGCATAGACCTCGCCTACGCCTTCGATGTCGATGATTTTGTAAGCCATAGTAGTTAAGTTTATAAGGGGTTAATATGGGGGGATAGTTTAACTTCGAAATATCTTCGCAAAGCGCTCGGTATACCTAAGGATGACGCTCATTACGTAGGTCTTGAGAAGCGGCCAGAGGTCGAGCGGAAAGTTTTATTTATCATTCCTCTCAATCCAAGCGATAGCCTGCCCCCTGAGGACTTTCTGTCCCTGGCGTGCGGTGACGTCGACGAGCTTGCCTCCGAGGGCAGCCTTGATGGGACGTGTGTGACCCCATGGCGTCTGGATGTAGCAGAAGAAGTCGCCTTCCTTGTACTCGGTGCCGACGGCAGGCTCTGTGCAGCGCATGGTGCCTGCGTCGCCCATGATCTCGAAGAATATTTGTCCGTTCTCAGGAGCCACGATGGCGTCGGCCTTGGCATGCTTGAACTCGGCAATCTGCTCGGGCGATAGCTTGGGCCCGCCGGTAGCCTGCAGTTTGGCAATCTTAGCTTTCTCGAGGTCGGCGAGGAAGTTCTTCTTGGCCTGCCCGCTCTTGTAGTTGCGGTACTGCTCGGGGTGCATGGCCAGCTCGTAGAGCTCTTCGTCGTCCTGCCCGCGGTCCCAACCATTCTCCTCCATCTCCTTGATGAAATCGGGGAGTGCATTCTTGAGGAGCGTATGGGGATCGGCATCGGTGAACTCGCGCCCTTGCTTCTCGGCCAGCGCCACAAGTTCGGGATCGATGGTGCCGGGTATCTTGCCGCTCTTGCCGAGAATCATGCCCCACATAGAGTCGTCCATCATGACGAAGCGACCCTTGCCCTGCGCCATGGTGAGGAGGTTCATAAGTGCTATATTCTTGACGTACTGCGAGAAGGGCGTGACCAATGGAGGATATCCGACGCGCGGCCACACGTAAGCCACCTCGTCGAAGAGCTTCACGAGGATGTCGTCGGTCGAGAGTTCAGGCTCGCCCTTGGCCTTGAGCGTGTTGTTGATGACGCCGTGGATGCCTGCAAGGTCGGCCATCATGGAACCCATCATGCCGCCGGGGAGGCCGCATCCGAGGAGGAGCGAGGACATGAGTTTGTTACCGGGGTTGATGAAGTAGCCGAGCCAGTCGTCGATGAACTCCTGGGTAAGAGCACGTGCGCGCATGTACGCGTTCATATTTATCTCTTTCACCTCGAAGCCTTCGTTCTTAAGCATCGACTGCACGGAGATGATGTCGGGGTGCACCTTTCCCCACGAGAGGGGCTCGATGGCGGTGTCGATGACGTCGGCTCCGTTGTTGCACACCTCGAGGATGCTGGCCATGGAGAGGCCGGGACCGCTGTGGCCGTGGTACTGGATGATGATGTCGGGGTGCTTGGTCTTGATGGCTTTGGTGAGGGCGCCTAAGAGAGCTGGCTGCCCGATTCCAGCCATGTCCTTGAGGCATATCTCCTCTGCGCCGGCGGCGATGACCTGGTCGGCAATCTCGGAGTAGTAGTCGACGGTATGTACGGGTGAGGTGGTGATGCAGAGGGTGGCCTGGGGCGTCATGCCGGCAGCCTTGGCCCACTTGACTGATGGTATGATGTTGCGGACATCGTTGAGGCCGCAGAAGATACGGGGAATATCGACGCCCTGGGCGTGTTTGACTTTATACTGGAGCTCGCGGACATCGTCGGGCACGGGGTACATACGCAGTGCGTTGAGGCCACGGTCGAGCATGTGGGTCTTGATGCCCACTTCGTTGAAAGGCTTGCAGAAAGCGCGCACGGCAGCGTTGGGGTTCTCGCCGGCAAGCAGGTTGACTTGCTCGAAGGCTCCTCCGTTTGTCTCGACGCGGTCGAAGACGCCCATGTCGATGATAGCGGGCGCTACGCGTTCGAGCTGATCCTTACGAGGCTGGAACTTGCCTGAGCTCTGCCACATGTCGCGATAGACAAGGCTGAATTGAATTCTTTTCTTCACGATGTTATTCTGTTTTTAATGGTTTTGTTGATTTATTGCATAAGCCATTCGTCGCCCATCTTCACCATCGGCAGCCCCACCTCCTCAGTGGTAGAGTCGGCAAAGGAGAGCTGTAGGAACACCTGCGCCCGGTCGTCGTCGACCACTTGGCCCACAGCTCTCACGTCGGTGATGCCGCCATGCAGCTCATGCAACTTCTCAAGGTGCTCGGCCATGAGGTCGTTCATCTCGCTGCGATAGCCGTCCGACATGGAGTCGGCATAGGCCAGATGACTGACAAACTTGTCTGTACGCCCCCGCTGAAGCCACTCGTAGTAGCGCACGGCCGCCTTTCGTGCGCGGCGCTCCTCACGGCTGAGCTTGTCGGCATGGCAGGCGAATGTTGTCAATGCCATGGCAACAATCATTCCTAAGGCGAGTAGGCGTGAATAAGATTTAGTCATAAACGTTTCAGACCCAATTTGTCAGAGTAGAGGCCATTTTGGCAGGTTTCTGCCTGCAAAGATAATTATCGCCTGCGTAACTGACAAGAAATTATGCTCTCTTTTTTAATAATTTGATAAGTAAATGTCACTTGAGGTCGTTTTGGCACACTGTTTGCGCACTTTAAGGTGTCGCTTTGGCAAATAACCCTTTAAGCACAACTTAAAAGAATTAATAACTTAAAACAATACAACTATGGGAAAGATTATCGGAATTGACTTGGGTACGACAAATTCGTGCGTATCCGTTTTCGAGGGCAACGAGCCCGTCGTGATTGCTAACAGCGAAGGCAAGCGTACTACGCCTTCCATCGTCGCCTTCATGAAGGACGGCGAGCGCAAGGTGGGCGACCCCGCCAAGCGCCAGGCCATCACCAACCCTAAGAACACCATCTTCTCTATCAAGCGCTTCATGGGCGAGACCTACGAGCAGGTGCAGAAGGAGACCGGCCGCGTGCCCTACACCGTAGCCAACGAGAATGGCTACCCCCGCGTTGACATCGACGGACGCAAGTACACGCCGCAGGAAATCTCTGCCATGGTGCTGCAGAAGATGAAGAAGACCGCTGAGGACTACCTCGGCCAGGAGGTGACGGACGCCGTCATCACCGTGCCAGCCTACTTCAGCGACAGCCAGCGTCAGGCCACCAAGGAAGCCGGACAGATTGCAGGCCTCAACGTGCAACGTATCGTCAACGAGCCTACAGCAGCAGCCCTGGCTTACGGCGTCGACAAGGCTAACAAGGACATGAAGATTGCCGTGTTCGACCTCGGCGGCGGCACCTTCGATATTTCCATTCTGGAGTTCGGCGGCGGCGTGTTTGAGGTGCTCTCGACAAACGGCGACACCCACCTCGGCGGCGACGACTTCGACCAGGTCATCATCGACTGGATGGCCAACGAGTTCCGCATGCAAGAGGGCGTAGACCTAAAGCAGGACCCCATGGCCCTTCAGCGCCTGAAGGAAGCTGCCGAGAAGGCCAAGATAGAACTCTCAAGCAGCACCAGCACCGAGATCAACCTGCCGTATATCACCGCCGTTAACGGCGTGCCAAAGCACTTGGTGATGACTCTCAGCCGCGCTAAGTTCGAGCAGCTGGCCGACAGCCTCATTCAGGCCTGCAAGGTGCCCTGCCAGAAGGCAATGCAGGACGCAGGTCTATCGAACAGCGACATCGACGAGGTTATCCTCGTGGGCGGCAGCAGCCGTATCCCAGCCATACAGAAGCTCGTAGAGGACTTCTTCGGCAAGGTGCCTTCGAAGGGCGTGAACCCTGACGAGGTCGTAGCCGTGGGCGCCAGCATCCAGGGTGCCATCCTCAACAAGGAAGAGGGCGTGGGCGACATCGTACTGCTCGACGTGACGCCGCTCAGCATGGGTATCGAGACCCTGGGCGGTGTGATGACCCGCCTCATCGAGGCCAACACCACCATCCCCTGCAAGAAGAGCGAAGTGTTCTCCACCGCTGCAGACAACCAGACCGAGGTGACCATCCACGTGCTCCAGGGCGAGCGCCCCATGGCTTCGCAGAACAAGAGCATCGGCCAGTTCAACCTCACCGGCATCGCTCCCGCCCGTCGCGGTGTGCCTCAGATTGAGGTCAG
>JAFUFW010000052.1 GCA_017469685.1 Bacteroidaceae bacterium
CCGCATACACTGAAATAGCAGCCATTCGCAAGCTGCTGCCCACTGCGCCCGTGCTGGCTCTCACCGCTACGGCCACCCCGCCTGTCGTCGAAGACATTCAACGCCAGCTCTGCTTCCGTGAGCCCAATGTCTGCCGCATGAGCTTCGAGCGAAAGAACCTCGCATACAGCGTCAGTCGTATCGAAGCGACAAAGGAGCTGTCGATCTACGAGCTGCTTCTACAGATTAAAGGCTCAGCAATCGTATATACACGCAGCCGGTTAGCCACTTACGAGATAGCACAATACCTCGTGAAGCAGGGCATCAGCGCCACCCACTACCACGCCGGGCTCACCAACACCGAGAAAAACGAGCGGGCCGAGGCATGGCAGAAAGGGGACATACGAGTCATGGTGGCCACGAACGCCTTCGGCATGGGTATCGACAAGCCCGACGTGCGCCTCGTCATCCACTCCGACGTCCCCGACTCGCCCGAAGCATATTTCCAAGAGGCAGGGCGCGCAGGGCGCGACGGACAGAAGTCGCATGCCGTGCTACTCTTTGACGAGCGCTCCACTGCCACGCTCCGCCGACGTATCGATGATAACTTCCCGCCCGTAGACTACATCCGGCGCGTCTATGAGGACATCTGCAGCTACCTGCAGATGGCTGTAGGAGATGGCCAGGATGTTACGCGCGAATTCAACCTCGAGACCTTCTGCGTGGCCTTTCACCACTACCCTGCTCGTGCATACAATGCCATCAGCCTGCTCTCACGTGCAGGCTACATCGAATGGACCGATGCCGAAGACAACCAAAGCCGCGTCATGATGCGCTACGGCCGTGAAGAGCTTTACGGGCTGCACCTGCCTGCGGCCGACGAGCGCCTGTTGCAACACCTGCTTCGCACGTGCACCGGAATCTTCAGCGAATATTCATATATCTCTGAAGAGAACATAGCACAAGCGCTGGGCTTAACAGAGAAGGACGTCAGCGAACGGCTCATAGACCTCAGCCGCCGCCACGTCATCAGCTTCATCCCCCGCAAGTTCGTGCCCTTCATAACGTTCACGCGCCGCCGCGTCGATGCCGAACGCATCGTGCTTCCACAAGCCGTTTATGCCGACCGCAAGCGCGAACTCGCCGCACGCATCAATACAATGATAGGCTACCTGTCGACCCAGGAGTGCCACAGCCGCTACCTCCTCAGCTATTTCGGCGAAAAAGGAGCGACCGACTGCGGACACTGCGACAACTGCCTTCGCCACACACCTCTGCCAGAGCCCGACGAGCAAGCCATCAGGCAACAGCTCCTCGACTTCTTTGCCGCTCATCATCCATCCACAGCCTTGGACATCAACCTGCCAGACATTCCACGCTCTGCGCTCGGTCATGTGCTCCACAAAATGCTTGATGAGGAAGTCGTCAAATTTAAGACATCTCAGTAACAACAACTGGCGAGATGGTAATCAATATTGGTTTTCTGCCACCAAAGTGCTAATAAAACAATACTTTCACCCTACAAACACAAATCCGAAACTATGAAAGTTTTGAAATTCGGGGGTTCCAGTGTCGGCTCCATAGATAGCATTCGCAACGTAAAACGCATCGTCGAAGCGCAGGACGAGCCCGTCATCGTGGTCGTCTCAGCCCTCGGCGGCGTCACCGACAAGCTCATTCGCACAGCAAACCTTGCCGTAGATGGCGACGAGAGCTTCATGCGCTCATTCGAAGAAATCGCAGAGCGCCACCACTCACTGATTGACGCCATCATCCCATCAGAGAGCGAACGTGCGAGCCTTTTACTGGCCGTCGACGGTCTCCTCGGCGAGCTGCGCTCCATTTATCAAGGAGTCTACCTCATACGCGACCTTTCGCCCAAGACGCTCTCCGCAATCGTAAGCTACGGCGAGCGCCTGAGCAGCAAGATTGTCGCCACACTCATTAGCGAAGCACAATGGTACGACAGCCGCGAGTTCATCAAGACTGAGGTCAAGGGAGGGCGCTCCTTGCTGGCCAGCGAGCTGACATACGAACTCGTAAGGCAGACCTGGACAGCCATTCCGAATATATCTCTCGTCCCGGGCTTCATAGCCACCGACGCCGAAAGCGGTGAGATTACCAACCTCGGGCGTGGCGGCTCGGACTACACGGCCAGCATTATCGCGGCGGCCCTCGATGCCCGAGTGCTCGAGATCTGGACTGATGTCGACGGTTTCATGACGGCCGACCCTCGCGTCATCTCGTCTGCCTACGTCATTCCCGAGCTCTCATACATTGAAGCTATGGAGCTCTGCAACTTCGGAGCCAAGGTCATCTACCCGCCGACCATCTACCCTGTCTGCATCAAGGACATCCCCATCCTCATCCGCAACACCTTCAATCCCGAGGCATCGGGAACCATCATCAAGAAAGACCCGGCCGACGACAAACGCCTCATCAAAGGTATCTCGAGCATCAAAGGCACCACGCTCATCACCGTGGCCGGTCTCTCGATGGTCGGAGTTATTGGTGTCAACCGCCGCATCTTCTCCGTTTTGGCCGACAACGGCATCTCTGTGTTCATGGTCTCGCAGGCCTCGTCAGAGAACAGCACCAGCATCGGCGTGCGCGACGAAGACGCCGCAGCCGCCTGCCGCGTGCTCAACGAGGAATTTGCCAAGGAGATACAGACCGGCTCTATGTTCCCGATGCAAGCAGAGGCCGGCCTGGCCACCGTAGCGGTCGTAGGTGAGAAGATGAAGCACACGCCAGGTATCGCCGGCAAGCTCTTCGGAACGCTCGGGCGCTCAGGCATCAGCGTGATAGCCTGCGCTCAAGGCGCATCCGAGACTAACATTTCTTTCGTCGTTGACACAAAGTATCTACGGAAGACGCTCAACGTCATCCACGATGCCTTCTTCCTTTCAGAGTACCAAGTGCTCAACCTTTTCCTCTGCGGCGTAGGCACCGTGGGCCGCCAGCTCATAGAGCAGATAGCATCGCAGCAGGAAAAACTAATGCGCGAGCAAGGGCTCAAACTCAACATCGTAGGCCTTGCCAGCAGCCGCCGCGCCATTTTCTCGCGCGACGGGCTCGACCTCACCCATTACCGCGAGCTGCTTGCCGCGGCGCCCGAGAGTAACATCCGGCGCCTCCACGACGAAGTCATCGGCATGAACATATTCAATTCCGTTTTCGTCGACTGCACCGCTTCGCCCGACGTTGCCGCCCTCTATCGCGTCTTTCTCGAGCACAATGTCAACATCGTTGCAGCCAACAAGATTGCCGCCAGCAGCGATTACGAGAACTATCGTGAGCTGAAAGCCATCGCACAGCGGCGCGGCGTGAAGTTTCTCTTTGAGACTAACGTGGGCGCAGGCCTGCCCATCATCCGCACCATCAACGACCTTATCCACTCCGGCGACAAGATTTTGCGTATCGAGGCCGTGCTCAGCGGCACACTCAACTTCATTTTCAACAAGATCAGCGCCGACACGCCCTTCAGTCAGACTGTCCGCTTGGCCAAGGACGAAGGCTATTCCGAGCCCGACCCGCGCATCGACCTCAGCGGCACTGACGTCATTCGCAAGCTCGTCATCCTGGCGCGCGAGGCCGGCTACCGCATCGAGCAGTCCGATGTAGAGGCCGCACTGTTCATCCCCGACGAACTTTTCCGAGGCGATGTCGAGAGTTTCTGGCAGCAGCTGCCCGCCCTCGATGCCGATTTTGAGCAGCGGCGCAGCCGCCTTGAGGCCGACGGCAAGCGCTGGCGCTTCGTGGCAAAGTACGAAGAAGGCCGGGCTCGCGTAGCCCTCGCCGAAATCCCCAAGGGGCATCCCTTCTACCTTCTTGAAGGTTCCAACAACATAGTCATGCTCACCACCGAACGCTATCGCGAATATCCCATGCTCATCCAAGGTTACGGAGCCGGCGCCAGCGTCACCGCCGCCGGCGTCTTCGCTGACATCATGAGCATTGCTAATATCTAAGAGATTGAAATATTTTAGGATTTGAAGCACCTTATTATTCTTGGCGACGGCATGGCCGACTGGCACGTGCCTGCCCTCGGAGGCAAAACCCTCCTCCAGCACGCCGACACGCCCGCCATGGACTGGCTTGCCAGCCATGGCCGCTCGGGTATGCTCACAACCGTACCCGATGGTTTCCACCCGGGTTCTGAGGTTGCCAACAGCAGCATCCTGGGCTATGACCAGCATATCGTCTACGAAGGCCGAGGTCCGCTTGAGGCTGCGGCCATAGGCGTCGACCTCGCAGCCGACGACCTTGCCTTGCGCTGCAACTTCGTATGCATTGAAGGCGATGTGATCAAGAACCACTCCTGCGGACGTCTCGACACCGAGGAAGCAGCGCCCCTGATCGACTATCTCAACGAGCAGCTTGCGTCCGACCCTAAGTACGGCGGCCGCATCCGCTTCTACACAGGCGTGCAGTACCGCCACCTCCTCGTCATTCGCGGAGGCAACAAGCACCTTCGCTGCACTCCGCCCCACGACATTCCCCTTCAACCCTGGCGCCATCATCAGACAGAAGCTGCAATCGCCGAGGCCCAAGGCACCGCCTCACTGCTCCGCGACCTCGTGAAGCGCTCACAGGAGCTGCTGCCTCTGCATATTATAAATAAGGAACGCGCGCGCAAGGGCAAGGATATGGCTTCGAGCATCTGGCCCTGGGGAGGAGGCTATCGCCCACAGATGCAGCCCCTCAGCCAGCGCTTCCCCCAGATATGTCGCGGCGCCGTCATCACTGCCGTAGATCTTATCAGGGGTATCGGGCGCTATGCCGGCCTCGATGTCATCAATGTTGAGGGCGCCACAGGCCTGCCAGACACCAATTATGAGGGCAAGGCCGCAGCCGCCATCGAGTGTTTTCGCCGGGGTTATGACTTCGTCTACCTGCACGTCGAAGCCCCCGACGAAGCGGGCCACGACGGTTCCGTGCCCCTGAAGCTCCGCACCATCGAAGACATTGACCATCGACTCATAAGACCCATCTTAGATGCATTTGGTTTAACCCACAACCACACTACGGGCTGTCCGCCGCTTGCCATCGCCTTGCTCCCCGACCACCCTACGCCCTGCGAGCACCGCACCCACACCGCCGAGCCCGTGCCCTTCTGCATCTACCGCCCCGGCACAGAGCCTGACAGCGTGCAGGTCTTCGACGAGGACGCCTGTCAGCACGGCTCTTTGGGCCATCTTGCCGGCGACGAGTTCATCAAACTATTTCTCTCTTAGACAATGTTATACTACTCAACGAACCAATCCGCATGTAGCGCCACGCTGCGCGAAGCCGTCGTCCGCGGTCTTGCCGAGGACCGTGGCCTGTACATGCCCGAGGTCATCAAGCAGCTTCCTCAATCTTTCTTCGAAGAGATAGGCGGCCTCACCTTTCAGGAAGTAGCCTATCGCGTTGCCGATGCCTTCTTCGGCGAGGACTTGCCTGCCGACGAACTCCGCCGCATCGTCAACGACACACTGCAGTTCGACATTCCCCTCGTGCGCGTCGACGAGAACATCTATGCCCTTGAACTCTTCCACGGCCCCACACTCGCCTTTAAGGATGTCGGCGCAAGGTTTATGGCAAGGCTGCTGCAATACTTCATCAGCCAGCCCCCCGCCTCACTCCCCATCAAGGAGGAGGGTGGCAACCTTCAAGACGAGCCTTCTGCCCAGATGCATCCCACCCTCCCCCCTGCTGGTGAGCGGAGAGGGGATGTTGTCAATGTCCTCGTGGCCACCTCGGGCGACACTGGCTCTGCCGTGGCCAACGGCTTCCTCGGTGTCGAAAGCATCCACGTCTACGTTCTCTACCCCAAGGGAAAGGTTTCCGCTATTCAGGAATGCCAGTTCACCACGCTCGGGCGTAACATCACCGCGATAGAGGTCGACGGCGTCTTCGACGACTGCCAGCGCCTCGTCAAATCCGCCTTCATGGACGAGGAGCTGAACGCCCACATGCGGCTCACTTCGGCCAACAGCATCAACGTAGCTCGCTTCCTTCCTCAAGCCTTCTACTATTTCTGGGCTTACGCCCAAGCCTCAAGGTTGAATGCCACTTCGCTGTCGGAACTTGTAGTGTGCGTCCCATCGGGCAACTTCGGCAACCTATGCTCCGCCCTCTTTGGCCATGCCATGGGCTTACCCTTGAAACGATTCATTGCGGCCAACAATGCCAACGACGTCTTCTATCAATACCTGCAGACGGGCATCTATGCCCCTCAGCCCTCAAAGCAGACTATAGCCAATGCCATGGATGTAGGCGCCCCTTCAAACTTCGCCCGCATACTCGACCTCTACGGACGTGCTGACGTTCAGGAGCGTCTTCGCAAACGAAACATCGTGCAGCCCCTACCCTCCTTGGCAAAAGGGTCCGCAGGCAGCCCTCTCATCACCGGCGCCACCTACACCGACGAGCAGATTGCCGAGACCATGCGCGAGTGCTATGCCCGCACCGGCTACGTCCTCGACCCCCACGGAGCCTGCGGCTACCGCGCCTTGCGCGAGCAGCTGCAGCCGGGCGAGACGGGCATCTTCCTCGAGACAGCCCACCCGGCGAAGTTCAAGCAGACCGTCGACTCGATCCTCGGCACCCACATCACCATCCCCGAGCGCCTGCAAGCCTTCATGCGCGGCCAGAAGCAGAGCATCGCTCTTTCAAAAGATTTCTCAGACTTCAAAGCCTTCCTGCTAAGGCAATAACGCCCTCCCGCGCTATCTTTTTTCCTACTTTATGTGAAAAAATCCCTCATCTCTAATCCCTAATCCCTAATCTTTTCTTACCTTTGCAGCCACAAAACTCACAGAACAATCAATAATAAACTAAACACCTTCAACTACGGCACTACGCCGTGAATATATTATGGCAAAGAAAGCACTCCTGATGATCCTCGACGGATGGGGCATCGGCAACAAAGGCAAGGGCGACGTCATCTACCAGACACCCACGCCCTACATGGACTATCTCAACGCTAACTACCCCCACAGCCAGCTCCTGGCCTCAGGCGAGAACGTAGGTCTGCCCGACGGACAGATGGGCAACTCCGAGGTAGGGCATCTCAACATCGGCGGCGGACGCATCGTCTACCAGGACCTTGTGAAGATCAACCGCGCCTGCCGCGACAACTCTATCCTCGACAACCCCGAGATTCAGAGCGCCTTCGGCTATGCCGTGCGCGAGGGCAAGGCCGTGCATTTCATGGGCCTCACCTCCAATGGCGGCGTCCACAGCTCGCTTGAGCACCTGTTCAAGCTGTGCGAAATCTCGCAGCAGTACAAGGTTCGCCAGACATTCGTCCACTGCTTCATGGACGGTCGCGACACCGACCCGCACTCGGGCGTCACCTTCATCGAGCAGTTGCAAGAGAAGTGCAACGAGACAGGCGCACACATCGCCTCCATCATAGGCCGCTTCTATGCCATGGACCGCGACAAGCGCTGGGAGCGCGTCAAGATAGCCTACGACCTGCTCGTCGGCGGTCAGGGCTATCAGGCAAAGGACATGGTAGAAGCCATGCAGCTCTCCTATGCCGACGGTGTCACCGATGAATTCGTAAAGCCCATCAACAATGCCAATATCGACGGCACAATCAAGGAGGGCGACGTCATCATCTTCTTCAACTACCGCAACGACCGCGCCAAGGAGCTCACCATAGTCCTCACACAGCAGGACATGCCAGAGCAGGGCATGACGACCATCCCAGGCCTGCAGTACTACTGCATGACGCCCTACGACGCATCGTTCAAGGGCGTGCACATCCTCTTCCCGAAGGAGAACGTCGACGACACCCTCGGCGAGTACATTTCTCGTCAGGGTCTGCGCCAGCTCCACACGGCCGAGACTGAGAAGTACGCCCACGTAACCTTCTTCTTCAACGGCGGCCGCGAGGCGCCCTACGAGGGCGAGGACCGCATCCTCATGGCCTCGCCAAAGGTAGCAACCTACGACCTTAAGCCGGAGATGTCGGCCTTCGAGGTCAAGGACAAGCTCGTCGCCGCCATACGCGAGGACAAGTACGACTTCATCGTCGTCAACTTCGCCAACGGCGACATGGTAGGCCACACCGGCGTCTACGAGGCTATTGAGAAAGCCGTAGTGGCCGTGGACAAGTGCGTCAACGAGGTCGTAGAGGCCGCCAAGGCCATGGGCGACTACGAGGTCATCATCATTGCCGACCACGGCAACGCCGACAACGCCATCAACCCCGACGGCACGCCCAACACGGCCCACTCACTCAACCACGTGCCCTTCATCTACGTCACGGAGAACAAGGCGGCCCGCGTCACCGACGGCATACTGGCCGACGTGGCACCCTCAATACTTCACATCATGGGCCTGCCCCAGCCTAAGGACATGACTGGCCGCTGCCTGATTGAGGAGTGAGACGGATAGATGAAAAGTGGAAAATGAATAATGTCAAGGCTTTGCAGCTTCGTGCTGCAGAGCCTTTTTTTTTGTGTTGGCCAGCCATCGTGTGCCCCCGCCTTAAGGTTCCATGAAAAAAGGGTTAAGGGTTTCGCCCCAAACCCTTAACCCTTTTGGCAAAAACCCTTAAGGGTTATGCGCATAACCCTTAAGGGTTTTTTCACGATAAATCAAAAAAAAGGGGTAAAATATGCGGCATTTACTTTTTTTATGCTAAATTTGCAGCGTTTTACTAACCTTCTGCCTTAGCTCGAGCCCATAGCTACAGCTCATCCCTCGCCGAGGCCTCTGCGTGAAGACATACAAACAAACCATATTAACTACCTAATTAAAACAATTATGCTAAGAGTACGATTCTTAAATCCACAGAGACTCACGAAAGCAGTTATTTCGATGGCTCTCTTTGTGTGCAGTACAGCAGCAATGGCTCAGAGCCAAGTTTCAGGTGTAATCCGCGATGCTCAGGGCGAGCCTCTCGTTGGCGTCAGCGTCATTGAGGCTGGGACCCAGAACGGCGTTGTCACCGACGTCAACGGCCGCTACACGCTCAATGTCCGCCCCGGTGCCAAGCTCAACGTCAGCTATATGGGCTTTGCGCCTCAGACCATCACTGCCGGCGAAAGCATTTCGCTGCAGGAGAACAACAAGTTGCTCGACGAGGTCGTTGTCGTAGGCTACGGTACGATGCGCCGCAAGGACGTTACTTCATCCATCACCACCGTGAAGGCTGAGGACCTCAACCAGGGCGTATTCACCGACCCGGCCCAGCTGCTTCAGGGCAAGGTGCCCGGTCTGGTTGTCTCGTCCACGGCCGACCCCAACGGCTCGCCCACCATCACACTGCGCGGAGCCTCCACTCTTCGCACGGGAGCCATGTCGCCCTACTATGTTGTCGACGGCATTCCCGGCATTGACATCTCCATGGTAGCCCCCGACGACATCGAGAGCATCGACGTCATGCGCGATGCTACAGCCACCGCCATCTACGGCTCGAAGGCTGCCAACGGCGTTATCATCATCACCACCAAGAGAGGCGGCGAGGAGAGAACAAACGTATCGTACAACGGCTACGTTGCATTCGACAAGATCCTTAACACCTACGACATGGCTACGGCCGACGAGCTTCGCCAGTACGCACGCAACAACGGCGTAACGCTGAAGGACGGCGGTGCCGACGTCGACTGGCAGGACCAGGTGCTGCGCACCGGCATCAGCCACAACCACAACGTTGGCATCAGCGGCGGCAACGGCACTACCAACTACATGATCAGCGCCAACCTCATGAAGCGTGAGGGCGTCGTCAAGATGACAGGCATGGACCGCTTCAACGTCCGCTCCCTCGTCTCTACGAAGACGCTGAAAGACCACCTCACAATCTCTATGGGCGCCAACATGATGTATGGCAAGCACTTCGGCGTGCCTGCAAGCAACGAGGGTGCTTCCGTGCTCGACGCCATGAACTACTACTCACCCACCAATGACATCCGCAACGCCGACGGCACTTGGACCATCGGCACCGGCTCGAAGAACTACAACCCCCTGGCGCTGATGGAGGAGAACAAGTCTGAGACCGTCTGGAAGCGCAACCAGTTCATCGGCAAGACCTCTCTTGAACTGTGGAAGGGATTCTTCTGGAACGTCAACTACTCTTGGAGCAACTACCAGAGCACCTACAGCGCCTACAACACGCGCAACTCTCAGCTCGAGGGCATAGGAAACAAGAACGGCCAGGCCACCCGCAACACATATCTCGGTCGCGAGCAGACCTTCGAGACCTACCTCAACTACGGCTTCCTCGTAGGCAAGAGCAAGTGGGACCTCATGGCCGGTTACTCGTGGGAGGAGAGAAAGACCAACGACGGCTTCGGCCTCAGCGTCGAGGGCTACTACAACGACGACCTGTCGTGGTACAACATGTCGTACGCACAGACCATCCTCGGCGTGCAGAACTCCGTCCAGAGCGGTTTCCTCGATAAGATTCGCAACATCTCGTTCTACGGCCGTGTCAACTACTCCTTCGACGGGCGCTACGTCCTCCAGGCCACCGTCCGCCGCGACGGCTCCTCAGTGTTCGGCCGCAACAACCGCTGGGGTACGTTCCCCTCGTTCTCTGCTGCCTGGAACATGACCGAGGAGAACTTCATGAAGAACCAGAACGTTTTCTCAACCTTGAAGCTCCGCGCCGGCTACGGCATCTCTGGTAACGCCATGGGCTTCGACGTCTACTCGTCCTACAACACCTACGGCGCCACCGGCACCTTCACCTACGATGGCAAGCTCTATCGCACCTACGCCGCCACAAAGAACGCCAACCCCGACCTGAAGTGGGAATCGACCGGCATGCTCAACATCGGCCTCGACTTCGGCTTCCTCAAGAACCGCATCAACGGTACTATCGAGGTCTACAACAAGAAGACACGCGACCTCATCTGGAGCTATCCAGTGCCCACCACACAGTACGTCTATGGGTGGATGGATGCCAACGTAGGCGAGATGACCAACAGGGGTATTGAGTTCTCATTGAACATCGACGCCGTGCGCACCAAGAACTTCAACTGGACAACAAGCATCAACCTCTCGCACAACGAAAACACCGTCGACAAGATGCAGAACGAGCAGTTCCACACCACCAACCTCACGCAGGGCGACCCCATGGTGGCAGGCGTCTCGGCTGACGGATGGACACAGAGCATCATCGAAGGCGAGTCCATCGGCACCTTCTACACCTATCAGTATGCCGGCACCGTCAACGGACGCTCCGAATACTACGTCCTCGACGAGAACGGCAACCGCACCGGCGAGACCACCAACAACCCCGCGCGCAAGGACCGCGCCATCACTGGCTGCGCACTGCCTAAGCTCAACGCCGGTTGGAACAACAACTTCAGCTATAAGAACTGGAACCTCAACGCCTTCATCACTGGCGTCTTTGGCAACGATGTCTACAACGGCCCGCGTGCCCACTACAACAGCGCACAGATGTTCTCCGACGGCAAGAACGTGCTCCATGAGTTCCTCTCGCTACCCGCTGGCGACGCCACAGGCTCACTGCCTTCCGACCGCTGGATAGAGAAGGGCACCTACGTACGCCTGCAGCAACTCTCGCTGAGCTACACCTTCCGCAACTGCTTCAACGACTGGATCAAGGACCTCACCCTCTATGCCACAGGAAACAACCTCGTAACCATCTCCGGTTATAAGGGCCTCGACCCCGAAGTGAACCTCGGAGGCATCGACCCCGGTATCGACTACCGCTGGATGCGCTACCCCCACACCCGTTCATTCCTGGTTGGCGTGAAGATCAACTTCGGCGGCGGCAAGGCCAAGAAGGCTGAAGCTCCCGTTGCAACGAAGTATGTCGACCGCGAAGTCATAAAGGAAGTGCCCATCGTAAAGGAAGTGCCCGGTAAGGACACCGAGACACTGGTGCAGACAACCTACGTCGTCACCTTCCCCGTCAACTCCTCCGAGATCAACAACCCCAGCGAGCTCGCCGGCATCCAGAAGGGTGCCAACGTGGAGGTCGTAGCCTACGCCTCTCCCGAGGGTAACGTCGATGCCAACCAGAAGCTCTCGCAGGAGCGCGCTGACGCTGTCGCCAACTACCTCAAGGCCAAGGGTGTGAACGTAACGCGCGTCATTGCAAAGGGTGCCGACACCAACCACTCCAACCGTATCGCTATCGTCACCGTAAAGTAACTAACCATTAAATAAGCATTCAAGACTATGAAACTAAATAAATTATTTCTTGCAGCCGGCTTATTTGCCTTAGCGTTTTCCAGCTGTACGGATCTGGACATGGCTCCGAGTTCGCAGTACACTGAAGACCCAAGTAAGAACTCTGGCGTCGACCCCATGATTGTCGTTGAAGCTAAGATGGCCGATGTCTACTTCCACCTCGCCGGCACTCTCGGCCGCCGATATATGGAAGCTCAGTGCCTCGCCTCTGACGAGTTCACTGCCCTCGCCTTCGATGGCGGTTACTACGATGGCGGCACCTATGCCCATCAGGCTCTCCACTGCAGCTCGGCCACCGATGCTTCGCTCGACTGGTATTCCGAGCTCACCTCCGGCATCACCAAGGCAAACACCATCCTCGAAGAGTTCGGCGCCAGCGCCTCCGACCAGATGAAAGCCCCGGCCCGCGCCATGCGCGCCTTCTTCACCTTCATCCTCATGGACAGCTTCGGCGACACACCTATCCTGGAGTCCGTGCCAGCCGAAGGCGAGGAAGTGGCACGCTCACCCCGCAAGGAAGTGGCCGAGTGGATTGAGAATGAGTTGACAGAGATTATCCCCGCGCTCACCGAGGACGTCACCGAGAACACCTACGGCAAGCCCACCCGCTGGATGGCCGAGGCTCTTCTGGCTAAGCTCTACATCAACTGGGCCGTCTACACAGCCGAGTCCGTCGACCAGTACGACGCAGCCTCTGCCGCTAACCCCAAGCTCGACGCCTGCATCGCAGCATGCGACGACATCATCGCCAGCGGCAAGTTCAACCTCGGCAGCGTAGACTACCTGCATAAGTTCTCCTACGACAACAATTGGAAGATTGAGGACTTCATCTACGTCATGCCCTACGACGCCATCAACCGTCAGGGATTCCAGTATGCCCGCCCGCGCTCCTTCAAGCAGCTCAAGGGTATGCTCCCCAACTGCTATGGTTCTACCGACGCCTTCACACAGTCCTTCGGCGGCAACATGGTCGTGACGCCCGAGTTCGCCAAGCTCTTCAGCCTCGAGGGCGACATCCGCAACCTCTGCATCCTGCGCGGCGACGTCTACAACCGCGACCCGAAGACTCTGCGCCCGACATCC
>JAFUFW010000053.1 GCA_017469685.1 Bacteroidaceae bacterium
CTATAGCGGCAGGAATTGCTGATGCCACGGGCGTAGGTGTCCCCTTCGTGGCAGGCGTGGTAGTCGGTGGTGCCTTCTTCGGCGACAACCTGAGCTTCATCTCCGACACAACAATCATGGCTACTCGAACTCAAGGGTGCCGGATGAGCGATAAATTCCGGACAAACGTGCGCATAGTGTTGCCGGCTGCGTTGCTTGTGTTGCTGGCTTATGTGTTCCTCGGCGCCAATGTGCACTCGCCTGCGGCGGCAGTGGAGGTGAATATGCTGAAGGTGTTACCCTACGTGGTTGTACTCGTAACGGCAATCGTGGGTGTCGACGTCATGGTGGTGCTGGTCGTGGGCATACTTCTGAGCGGCATTATAGGCATGGCCACTGGCAGCTATGATGCTCTCGGCTGGCTCTCTGCCATGGGCGAGGGTATTATGGGCATGAGTGAACTGATAATCGTGTCGATGCTTGCGGGCGGCCTGGTAGCTTTGATGCGCCATGGGGGCGGTCTTGACCTTGTGGTGCGTTCGCTGGCCCGCCGGGTGCGCTCGCGCCGAGGTGCGGAGCTTACGATAGGCGGTTTGGTGGTGTTCACGGATGTGTGTACAGCCAATAACACGGTGGCAATCCTCACTATGGGTCCTATTGCCCGAGAGATAGCAGAACGTTTTGACGTCGATCCGCGTCGTAGCGCAAGCTTGCTCGACACCTTCTCTTGCCTGGCGCAGGCTGTGATTCCTTATGGGGCGCAGTTGCTCATGGCGGCCTCGCTGGCGCAGATTTCACCGGTTGAGATTGTCCCGTATCTCTATTATCCTTTCTGTATGGGGCTGTTTGCACTGGGTGCGATTATTATTAAGCATTAAAGTATTGAACTATGAACAGTGATTTGATATACCATTATTTCCCATCGCTTACGCCTCAGCAGCGCAAAAGTTTTGACGCCCTTGACGAGCTCTACCACGATTGGAATGCGAAGATCAACGTCATCTCGCGCAAGGATATAGATAACCTCTACGAGCACCATGTGCTGCATTCGTTGGGCATAGCGGAGGTCATATCATTCCGTCCTGGCACTCACGTGCTCGACCTTGGCACTGGAGGCGGCTTCCCCGGCATACCTCTTGCGATAATGTTTCCAGAGGTGCGGTTTCATCTTGTGGACTCAATAGGCAAAAAAATTAGAGTATGCAATGAAGTGGTTGCTGCGCTGGGGCTTGACAATGTGACAACTCAGCAGGTTAGAGCCGAGGAACTACGCGAGCGCTATGACTTCGTTGTCTCTCGTGCCGTGATGCCTCTTGCAGATTTAGTGCGCATAACCCGTAAACTTGTGGCCCGGACATCACGCAATGCTCTGCCCAACGGACTAATAGCTCTAAAGGGGGGCGAATTGGAGCGCGAGGCGGCAGCCGTAGGGGGTGAGAAACTTGTCACTCCGTTAGGGGAATTCTTCGCCGAGGAGTTCTTCGTGACGAAGAAGGTCGTGTATGTTCAGATTTAAGGCGCGTGACCCTCTGCCGTAGCTTGAAGTTGAATGTTGATTGTTGCAAGTTGAATGTTAAAGATAAAGACTTTTACTTTTAATCCGCTTGGCGAAAATACTTACGTGGTGAGTGATGCCGATGGTACCGCTGCAATAATCGACTGCGGTGCGCTTTACGATGAGGAACAGGAAGCGCTGGCGGAGTATATTGATACGGAGGGCCTTAAGCCGCAAGCTCACTTGCTTACGCACGCTCATTTTGACCACGCCTTCGGTGCAGCCTTTCTCCACGAGCGTTATGGGTTGCAGCCACGTTGTATGGCTGCCGATCTGCCTTTGCTGGCAGACCTTGAGGGGCAGATGCGTATGTTAATAGGGCGCGCACTGTTTTGTCCTTCGCCACCTGCGGGTGAGCCTCTTGTTGAGGGCTCCGATGTGATTGTTGGGCAGATGGCATTCAGCGTGATTGCTTGTCCTGGTCACACGCAAGGCGGCGCTTGTCTATACGAAAAAAGCTGCCGCCTGCTTTTCGCTGGCGACAGCCTTTTTGCTGGAAGTATAGGGCGTACTGACTTTCCCGGAGGCAACCATTGGCAACTGATTCGTTCGCTGCAGCACCTGTTGCGCGAGCTGCCTGATGATGTGCGTGTGCTGCCTGGTCATGGGCCAGAGACTACGATAGGGACCGAGCGTCAGTATAATCCGTACCTATAATATTCAATTACCCTTGCTCATGGCAAGACCAACTTTCATGCCCTTGTAGTTGTCACCAAGGACGCTGGCAACACCGCCAACGGTGGAGCTAACCTGTCCGAGAATGGAGCCTACGGAGTTCATGACGCTAAGCAGTTTGTCCGCATCGTAGAGGAAGCAGAGGTTAGTGCCATCCATGCCTACGGTGCAGTTCTGATTTAGGATTCCCATGTTGCCGTTCATCTTCAGCGTGAGGGATTTGGCGTTGAAGGTGTAGGTGCCCTGTGAGATGATCTTGCCGCTTGTGGCGATGGAGTAGGTGTTGTCCTGATTGAAGGTGTAGGTGGTGACGCCTTTCTTGATGCCAACTTTAGTAAGGTACGATTCCAACTTGCGTTCGATGTTTGCAGCTACAACCTGTCCGCCGGCTTTGGCAAGGAGGCTCTCGCTCTCGAATCGTACTTCAGGCGACTGATAGACCCATGTTCCGTAGAGGCTTTGCTCGGTGAGACCCTTTGTGAGGAGGCCACCAAGAATGTTGTTGAGGATGTCGGTGCCAGCCTGGGCTACGCCACCCTGACTGAGGATGCCCCCCAGTATTGAACCAGCGTCGTCTGAAGATCCAGTGGACCCTGTACCAGTTGTGGTGAAGCAACTGGTGAGCGTGAGAGATGTAACCACGAAGGATGAGATGAGACTAATCTTCTTCATTGTCGTTAGATGTTTGAGAGTTATTGAATAGTTTCATAAATTCCTTTGGAAATGGAGTCTCGAAGAGCATTCGTTCGCCGGTGCGTGGGTGGAAAAAGTGAAGGCGGTAGGCGTGTAGGCATAGGCGGCCGAGAGGGTCACGCCCATTGCCGTACTTATTATCGCCAAGGACTGGATGGCCGATGTCCTGCATGTGGACGCGTATCTGATTTTTTCGCCCCGTCTCAAGCTTTAACTCTACGAGCGAATGCTGAGGCGTTGTTTTTAGTGTATGGTAGTGTGTCACAGCATATTTCCCTCCTCCTGGGTCGGACGTCGATGAGTAGGTCACATAGGCTTTATTGTCCTTGAGCCAGCTTTCTATGGTGCCGCCCTCTCGCTCCATCTCTCCACTGACTACGGCGACGTATCGGCGGTCATAGACTATTTCTTTCCAGTCAGCTTCGAGAACCTTTGCTATCTCGATGTCTTTAGCATACATCATCAGGCCGCTGGTCTCGCGGTCGAGCCGGTGTACGGTATGAGCCGTGCATTTGAAATGGCGCTTTGCGAAATACTCATCTAACACCTGCTTGACGGAATATTGCTTAGCGGTGGCAGGCATAGAGAGAATGCCTGGTGCTTTTTCAATTACTACAAGGTCTTTATCCTCGTAGACTATCTTGACGTATTGGTTGAGCAGCTGGTTGTTGCGCTTGTGTTTGCTGATGCGCACGACCTGTCCGACGTGGAGGGGCTCATCGAAGCGCGTAGTGTTGTGGCGGTCCACGGTGACCCCGTGGCCAGCAAGGATGTCTTTGGCCTTGTTGCGAGAGATGCCGTCCATTGCCTGCATGATGAACTCAAGGAGTGTGGTGTCCTCCCGCACTACGTGCTCGCTGTATTTTGTGGCCGCGTATTCGGCGCCTGTCTTATTTCTCATATTCGGCTTTGCGTTTAGGATTCATAGGGAACCAGCCTTTGCGCACACGCTCGTGCTGCTGAAACACTTCGTGAATGCCCCAAAGCGAGGAGAATGCCACGACGCCGAGGAAAATGCTCCAAAGAGTATCCTCAACTAAAAGGGAGGCCGTCAGTGCGAGAAGTCCGATAATTAGGAATCCCCACCAGGAACGGCGGCCGAAGTAGTACTCGGCCTTTATGACCATCGGATGGAAGAGACCTATGCACATAAAAGTGGAGAAACCTATGAGTAAACCTGTATAGTTCATTGGATTATGTTGTTTTGTTAAGTCCTGCAGAGAACTGCAGGGAGCGGAGAGTTAATTTAGAAGTACTATTCGTGATGGTAGGGCTCGCCACGCAGGATTGTCTGGGCGCGATAGAGCTGCTCTACAAAGAGAAGGCGGATGAGTTGGTGGGAGAATGTCATTTTGGAGAGAGAAATCTCTTCCTGAGCTAAGGCGTGAATCTCTTCAGCAAAGCCATAGGGGCCACCAACAAGGAATACTAAGCGCTTAGCTCCCGTGACCATACGCTTTTCAATCCACTTGGCAAAATCTACAGAACGACGCTCTGAACCATGTTCGTCGAGCAATACGAGGTAGTCGCCTGGCTGTATCTGCTTTCTAATGAGCTCAGCTTCCATAGATTTTTGCTGGCCTATGCTTTGCGATTTAGTAGCACGCAACTCTGGAATGACATCTATCGTGAAAGGCAGATAGTGGGCTATGCGGTTGGCATAGTCGTCAATGAGCGCCTTGACGTAGTGGCTGTTAGTCTTGCCTATGACTAAAAGTGTCAGTTTCACGAGAGTATCTTTTTTAATTATGTTCTTTCAGTGTCTTGGACATCTCGTCGCCGAGGCTGATAGCTTTGTCAAAAGCTTCTGCAGCTCCGCGCTTGTCGCCTTTCGTTTTCAGTGCAACTCCGAGTATGCGCCAAGCGTCGGCAAAACTTTCATCGAGAATTATGGCTTTGCGTGCTGCCGATATTGCTTCGTCAGGCATATTGAAGCGATAGTAGAGGGAAGCCAGTTCGGCTTGAAAGAGTGGCTCGTTTGGCTCCATCGTAGCTGCATGCTCTATATCGGAAAGAGCCTGCTGGTACATGCGACACTTAAGTTCGGCCTGCTCACGCTGGTAGTAGAAATTGGCATTGAGCTCGCCTAATTTGAGGTGCTCGTAATCTATAAGGTCTGAGACGGCCAGGCGGTAGTGGCCCATTGAGAGACGAGTCTGTGCGCGCATGAGCAACGAGGGGGCGGCTTCAACAGGGAAAGGCTTTTGGAAACATGCCACAGCACTGTCTTGTAGGGCAATCACAGCAGTAGTGTCACCTAACAATTGCTGACATTGCGATGCGTAGAGGAAGTAACTGGCATCGCGCATGGGAGTATGGGTCACTGCAAGGAAGTTTTCGCAAGCCGCTGCATAGTCCTTAAGGGCATAGAGAAGATGTCCTTTCAGGGCTGTGTAGACAGGCGACGGGTCTTCGGAAAGTGCTTCGTCTATGAAAGCAGAGGCTTGTTCTAATGTCCAATCTGTTGGTAATGCCGTGCGGCTCTGAATGGCCCCGTAAATGGTTCGGGCACGAGAGTAGAGCAACTCAGCTTTCTTCGCTTTTGCTTTAAGACCTGCATTCCATGTGTCGTCAGCGCCTGAGTATTCTCCTTTTGCTGCAAGCATCTCTGCTTTCATAGTGTAGCCACTGGTCTCGCGAGGGAAGGCTGCTATGAAATCGTCGAGGTAAGAAAGATAGAGCGCAGTGTCGCGTGAGCCGGTAAGATATATGAAGCTGCGGGCTTGGTCAACATCAGTAGGCATGGATTTTTTAAGTAGAAGTTCGCGATAGTCAGACATCGTGGCCGAAAGAGCGCTTATGCTGAGGTCGCGGGCAAAGGCTGCAGATAGGGCATAGCTGCAGTCTGCTATGTTGCCTACTGCAAGCTGTAGCAGGCCTATGACTTCGCCAGTTTCGTTCATGACAGGGCATGAAGTGGTAAGTTCTGGGGCTTTGAATGGAAGTGTGTACTGAGCGTACTGATCGTTGAAGGTCTCAACCTTATCGATGTTTACGATAGTGGGTGCGACGGCCTTACTTGATAGATATGGCATCACATATGCCTGGTCGCCTTTCGAAGAAAGGGAAGTAGCTATGGAAAGAGGTGTTACCTTATTTGCCGCAACCTTGATCTTGGCCACATCATATAGTGAGCTTGCACCTGCTACGGAGCTTACAGGCCACTCCTTGCCGCTCTCATCGATAGCCACAGCGCGAACAGCTCCGCGCAAGGAGGCGTAATCGGTTAGCGCCGTGCCGTCGGAATCAATATAGAAGCCATTAGTGCTGCGGAGCATCTGACCCGAAGCGTCGTAGGTGATGATGTTCAATTGAGCCTTCCGTGCTTTCTTGAACCACTTTGAAGGCTGTGCAATGGCCACACTGCTGGCGAAAACAATTAATATAGTAGTTGCTATGTATCTCATTGTATGTTTATGAATTCAATATTTGCAATTATTCTTTGCCAATGACTTTAATCCCTAATCCGCTTAACTTCTCAACAGCTCTCTTGCGTTGTTAATAGCAGCTTTTGTCATCTCGGCTCCGCTTAGCATGTGGGCGATTTCAGTTACCCGCTCTTCTGCTGATAATTCTTCAATATGGCTTGTAGTGTTCAGTTCAGTCTCTGTTTTGTAAACGCGGTAATGATGAAGTCCATGTGCTGCTATTTGGGGAAGGTGTGTTATGGAGATTACTTGTTGTCCACGTTTGCCCATGTCACGCATGATTTGTGCCATGCGCTCGGCAATGCTACCGCTGACTCCTGTGTCTATTTCATCAAAGATGATAGTAGGGAGCCCCTTGGCACCGCTCAGCAAGGCTTTGAGTGCGAGCATGACACGAGCTATCTCACCTCCGGAAGCCACTTCTGAGATTGGTCTTAAGGGGCTGCCCTGATTGGCACTGAAGAGGAACGAAACCAGGTCTATTCCGCTCTCAGATGGTTCCTGACGCTTGCTTATTTCAATATTAAAACGCACGTTTGGGATGCCGAGGGGCACTAATCGGGCCTGCATCTGCTCCTCCACAATCTTTGCGGCCTTGTGGCGCTCGGTAGAGAGCTTTTGTGCAACGATGAGGAGAGTTGCGAAGGCCTCATCACGGTCGCGCGTACATTTATTAATGTGTTCGTCGCTGCTGGTGATGGCCAATAGTTGTTGGCTGATTTGTTCGCGTAGTGAGATAAGAGCCTCCTCGTTGTCAACGTGGTGCTTTTTCATCGCTGAATAAAGAGCGCTAAGCCATTCGTTCACGGACTCCAGACGGGCTGGGTCAACGTTTATTGAGTCTGCTGCCGACTCTATAGTTGAAGCTACATCACGCAGTTCAACAAGCGTGCTGTCAAGGCGTTCGGAAAGCTCTGGACCTATAGCGAGTAACGAACAGACAGACTCCAACCTACGACTTGCTGTGCGAAGCAAAGCAATCGCTCCTTCAGAACTGTCGCCCTCGCCCTGCAGGGCAAGGTTTGCGGTCCAGAGTGCTTCTTTAATATCTTCAGCATGTTCCAAGGTCTGCTGTTCTTGCTCCATCTCAGCCTGCCGTCCGCTCTCGAGCTGGAGCTCTTCAAGCTGTTGAAGTTGGAAGCGTAGGTAGTCTTCATCAGTCTGGGCTTTCTCAAGCGCGGCCTTAGCTTCAGCGAGGCGACGACAGCTCTCTTGATAGTGCAAGAAGGCTTGGGCATAACTATCCCGTAATGCGGTGGCATCGGTGAGCGTGTCGAGCACATGTAGCTGGAAGTCCTCAGTTGCAAGCAGAAGGTTCTTGTGTTGAGAATGAATGTCAATGAGATGCTCGCCCAACTCTCGCAAGGCAGGGAGAGCAACGGGTGTGTCGTTGATAAAAGCACGGCTTTTGCCACTGGCTGTAAGCTCTCGCCTGATAATGCATGAAGGGCCATCGCCGTCTATGTCAAGCCTATCAAATATATCTTCGAATTGTTCATCCTCGATAGAGAACTCTGCCTCAATGGTGCATCGCTTCTCGCCCTTGAAAATCATACGCGTGTCAGCCCTCTGTCCTAATAATAGGCCAATGGCACCAAGGATGATGCTCTTTCCAGCTCCGGTCTCACCAGTAATGACGGAAAAACCATCATAAAAACTGATGTCAAGCTCCTTTATGAGGACATAGTTGCGTATGGACAGAGATTGCAGCATAAATGTTTAGAGGGGCTATTGTTTCAGCTTCTCCCAATAATTGTTCTGAGATGGATTAATGCGGAAAAGAATGTCGTAGATCTTTTCTCGGTCCTGGCTACTACCTTGGCCAGTGAAGATGCTCACCACCTCGTCGCGCTTTATGTCTGTGAAAATCTGAGGCAGCAGGCTTAGCGACTTGTTTTCTTTTGCTTGTTTGAGCATCTCAATGGCTTCTGTGATGGCCGTGCGTGCCTGTTCGGCATTCTCTGAAAAGCAGTCGAGACCTGAACGGTAGTATTTATACTGCAGGTTGCGGAACACTTCCATTGAGCCGTCAAGGTAGTCGTTGATCAAGGCGAAGCGGTTGCGCGAGTCGTCAAAAGCCTTCCAGCCCTTGTAGCCCAAGCCTTCTGCTTGGTTGCAGATATCCTGTGCAACTCGCAGCACCTCAGTTCCTCCTAAAGGAGCCATGCTGTCGAGGTCAAGGCCAATTATGAAATAAGCCCAATAGGCGAGCATGGCTGTGAGGTTATTGTCAATTTGATCGGGATGCCATTCGAGCTGGTCGAACTCTTGGAAGATGAAGTCACAGTCCTTATCGTTGGTGTTCCAGACGGTTGTCGTATAATTGCTTCCCCAGACTGGGCGGTTGCTGGCTACGAGCAAGCTGGCGCGGAAAGAATTATCGGTCTCGCTGTAAGTGTTGATAGTGAAGTTGAACGAACATTGTATACGCTCGTTCTCACGGAATGGAAGTTGAGTCCATGTGCGTTCATTGAGGAACTGTGTGATAGCTTTCTCCAGAGCTTCGAATACTCCTGACTTAGTGTTCGACACTTGTTGTCGATTTATCATGACTCTGGCATTAAGCTCTTGGGCCGTAAGAGGGCTCAAGATGCTGAGCATTGTCAACACGGAGAGTAAAAAACGGCGTAACATAGTAGTCGGAGGTTAAAATAACTTTGCCTATTGGAAAAGACACTCAAGGCGGTCAATGATGTCAACAGCAACTTCGGCTTTGCTCTTCAGCGGATAGGGTGTCTCACCATCGCGTGAGACAATTGTGACTTTGTTCGTGTCATGCCTGAAGCCGGCACCTTCGTCACGCAGTGAATTGAGTACGATGAAGTCCAAGTTCTTCTTTTCGAGTTTGGCCTTGGCGTTGCTCATCTCATCAGTAGTCTCGAGAGCAAAGCCCACGAGGCGCTGGTGCGTTTTCTTCATTTCTCCTAACCCGCGTGCTATATCCTGTGTAGGCTTAAGGTGGAGAATGAGGTCGTCGCCCTCACGCTTGATTTTACTTTGGGCAACCGTGTCAGGAGTGAAATCGGCTACAGCTGCGCAGAGGATGGCAGCGTCGGATGATGGGAAAAGCGAACTTGCGCAGTTCCACATCTCCTGTGCGCTCTCAACCTTAACCACGTTGACGCCCTCTACCTCAGGATAACATTGAATAGGTCCACACACGAAATCGACCGAGGCTCCGCGTAGTGCACACTCTTTAGCCAAAGCTACTCCCATCTTTCCGCTTGAATAGTTGCCAATGAAGCGGACAGGGTCAATGCGCTCGTACGTTGGTCCTGCCGTAATCAGAATGTGACGACCGCTCAGGGCAGAGTTTTTAGGCTTCTCTATGGCTGCCAACATCAACTCTGCAATGCGTTCTGGTTCTTCCATGCGCCCCTTGCCAATGAGGTGGCTGGCAAGTTCGCCTGAAGCGGGCTCTATGATAGTGACGCCTCGCTGGCGAAGAACGTTGAGGTTGTGCTGCGTGGCAGCGTGATCCCACATGTCCAGATCCATGGCAGGTGCTACGAACACGGGGGCTTTCATAGAGAGGTATGTGGTGATGAGCATGTTGTCTGCTATGCCGTTAGCCATCTTGCCAATTGTTGATGCGGTGGCGGGAGCTATTACCATGGCATCAGCCCAAAGGCCGAGGCTGACATGGCTGTGCCATGTGCCGTCGCGCTGCGAGAAGAAATCGCTGATGACGGGTTTGGAGGTGAGTGCAGACAGAGTGATAGGTGTTATGAATTCCTTGCCAGCTGGGGTTATGACAACCTGCACCTCATGCCCTTGCTTCACGAATTGCCTGATGAGAGTGCACGCCTTGTAGGCCGCGATACTTCCTGTTATTCCGAGTACGATGTTCATAATCAGATGGTTCCTTTTACTGCAATCTCATTAAGCACTTGTTTGGTATTTAGCGCAAAGTCGCCCTGCATCATCCAGCTGTAGTAACCAGGGTCGCGGCGCAGCACTTCTTTAACTGCCATGCCGCGGTATTTACCGAAATTGAAAACTGGTGTACCAGCATCGTTGAGAACAATGCGCCCGGCATAGTCAACGTTGCGGTTCATGCGTGAATATTCAGCCAGGAACTGGGCGTCGTTCTGCAATTCGGTGGGGTAGTGATCGAGTTGAGCACAAAGCACTTCATACGTCGCTCTGGTATCAGCCAATGCAGAATGTGCATCCTCGAGGTCCTTATGGCAGTAGAACTTATATGCCGCCACGAGGGTGCGACGCTCGAGCTTATGGTAGATGTTCTGTACATCGATGCAGAGTGCATGATGAAGATCAGCGTTGATGCCTGCTCTGAGGAACTCTTCTACGAGCATGGGGATGTCGAAACGGTTGGAGTTGAAACCGCCGATATCACAGCCATTGAAAAACTCCCAGATGCTTGCTGCTACTTCTTTGAAAGTGGGGCAGTCGGCAATGTCAGAATCCTTGATGCCATGAACGGCAGAAGCTTCCTCTGGGATGTGTATCGTAGGGTTGATGCGCATCACCTTGGCATCCTCATTACAATTGGGGAATACCTTGAGAAGGCAGATCTCAACGATGCGGTCCTTGACGATATCGGTGCCCGTTGTCTCGAGGTCGAAGAATACTATTGGGCGAATTAAATTCAGTTGCATAGTTAAGAGGACACAAACATTGACAGATTAGCAGTCTCAAACTGGTGCGACATGTGCTGCGTAAGCTCTCACGCGTGCCGTGTCGGTGTTATATCGGTTGTTAATCTGTCAATGTTTATAACAATGTTGTTTAGTCGTTAAGCATCATGGGCATCAGCAGCATAAGCACTTCTTCTTCCTCCTTCTGCTCGGCTGGCTTTATGATGCCGGCTCGTCCTGGGTCTGCCAGTTCGAACACCACTTCAGTGCTGTCGAGATTTCCGAGGAGGTCGAGGAGCAGCGTGCCTTTGAAACCAATGTTTATGGCCGGTGAGTTGTAGTCGCAGGCGAGGCGCTCTTCGGCAGAGGTGCTGAAGTCGATGTCCTGTCCGCTCACGGTGAGGGCGTTTTTCTTGAATGCCAACTTCACCTGTGCGCTGCTCTGGCTGCTGAACACCAGCACGCGCTTCAGCGTCGAGACGAGTGCTGCGCGGTCGATGGTGGCTTTATAAGGATTGTTCTGGGGAATAACGCTGTTGTAGTTGGGGTAACGGCCATCGATGAGGCGGCATGTGAGGGTGAAGTCTGGTGCTGCAAACTGAGCCATCTTGTCGCTGAACGTGAGCGTTGCTACGGCTTCATCACTCTTCTGAAGCAGCGATTTGAGAATGTTGGCAGGCTTCTTGGGCAGGATGAAACCTATTTGCTGCTCGCTTTTCACGCTGAAAAGCTTCTTGCGGACGAGCTTGCGGCCGTCGGTGCCTACGAACACGAGGCATTCGGGGGTGAAATCAAAGTATATACCTGTCATTACAGGGCGAATCTCGTCGTCGGCAGTAGCGAAAATGCTGTGATTGATACCAGCCAAAAGCTTGCTCTGAGCAATTTCGAAGCTATTGGCATCGCCGTCGATCTGATGGGGCGTGGGATATTCGTCGGCGCGCTCGCCAACGATGTTAAAGTGACCGTTCTTGTAGTCGCCGCGAATCTCCATCGTGTCGAGGTTTACGTCGAGGGTGATGGGCTGGTCGGCAATCTCCTTCAGCGAATCCTGAATAGTCTTGGCCTTTATGCAGAAACGTGCGTTCTGGTCACATTCGATAAGGTCAATGCTTGTCACGAGAGTCGTCTCGCTGTCAGAGGCCGTGATGGTCATCTGTAAGCCGTTGGTCTCGAAGAGGTAGCAGTCAAGGATTGGGAGTGAGTTCTTGTTGTTGAGCACGCGATTGACTGAAGTGAGGCGGCCGAAGAGGGCCGCACTGGCTACTTTGATTTTCATTGCTTGATTATGTATTAAAATGTTTTTTTGCTTTCTTTCTCGCTTTATAGTTGGTATGACTTTTTGTTGTAAAACCGAGCAAAGATATTCTTTTTTGCGGAGCTGAACAAAATTTTCTCCTTAAAATTAGCAAAACCGACAAGAAAGACTTACTTTTGCAACGCAAATCGGACAAAACGCTATTGGGAAGTGCCCAGAGCTCCGCTTGTTTACACATTATTTATTACTACATAACAAAAAGAAATGGAAATCCAAGGAAAAATCATTGCAGTGCTGCCTGAGCGCGGAGGCATCTCGCAGCGTACAGGATCTGAATGGAAGGTTGCGTCCTATGTTATCGAGACAATGGAACAGTATCCTCGTAAATGTGTGTTTGAAGTGTTCGGCACCGACAAAATTGCTCAAATGAATATTCAGGTTGGTCAACTCCTGACAGTGAGCATTGACATTGATGCCCACGAGTATAATGATCGTTGGTACAATACAATACGTGCTTGGCGCGTTCAGCCTTACGACCCTAATGCTCCTGTTGCTGCTACTCCTGAAGCTACTCCCTTCCCGCCGGCTCAGCCTGCAGCTGCACCTATGGCTGCAACCCAGCCTGCGGCGCCTGCCGACAGCGTGACATCTGCCACTCCTCCCTTCAGTGGCGATAGCACCGACGATCTGCCATTTTAACCCTACTATGTTAGTTTAACCTCAATAATTTAACGTAATGGAAAAAAGCGCATTACAGATTGCAAGGGCTGCCTATCAGCCCAAATTGCCGAAAGCTCTCCAAGGTCCTGTCGTGGCTCGTGAAGGAGCTGCCACTCAGAGTGTAGGCGACCAAGAAAAGATTCGCGAACTTTTCCCCAACACTTATGGCTTGCCCGTGATTGAATTTGTTGCAGGTGAGGCTGAGAAGTTTGAGCCTATTAATGTGGGCGTAATCCTCAGCGGCGGCCAGGCTCCTGGCGGGCACAACGTTATAAGCGGACTCTTCGATGGCGTCAAGAGTATCAACCCCGCCTCGAAACTCTATGGCTTCATCCTTGGTCCTGGCGGTCTTGTGGATCATAAGTACATGGAATTGACGGCCGACATCATTGATGAATATCGCAACACTGGCGGTTTCGACATCATTGGTTCAGGCCGCACGAAACTCGAGAAGGTGGAACAGTTCGAGAAAGGCATTGAGATCTTGCGTGAGCTTGATATCAAGGCTCTTGTCATCATTGGAGGCGATGATTCTAACACCAATGCCTGCGTGCTCGCAGAATACTATGCAGCTAAGCAGTATGGAGTGCAGGTCATCGGTTGCCCAAAGACAATTGATGGCGACCTCAAGAACGAGCAGATTGAAACTTCTTTTGGCTTCGACACAGCCTGTAAGACCTATTCCGAGCTCATCGGCAACATCCAGCGTGACTGCAACAGCGCCCGTAAGTACTGGCATTTCATAAAGCTTATGGGGCGTAGTGCAAGCCATATTGCACTTGAGTGTGCGTTGCAGACTCAGCCTAATGTCTGCCTGATCAGTGAGGAGGTTGAGCAGAAGGAAATGAGCCTGGACGATGTTGTGAACTATATTGCTGATATTGTTTGCTCACGTGCTGCCGACGGCAACAACTTCGGCACTGTGCTCATCCCTGAAGGCCTCATAGAGTTCATCCCGGCCATCAAGAAGCTCATCCGCGAGCTCAACGAGGTGCTCACTGATCCCGCAACAGGCGAGTCTCGCGAGTTCGCAACCGCTGACGAGCAGATAGCTTTTGTCAAAGGCAATATTGCGAAGGATAACCTTGCTGTTCTTGAGAGTCTGCCTAAGGATGTAGCACGCCAGCTGTGCCTTGACCGCGACCCGCATGGTAACGTCCAGGTTAGCCTTATCGAGACTGAGAAGCTCCTTTCTCGTATGGTGGCTAAGCGCCTTGCTCAGTTGAAGGCTGAAGGCAAGTATGTCGGAAAGTTCAGCACCCAGCATCACTTCTTCGGTTACGAAGGGCGTTGCGCTGCTCCTTCCAACTACGATGCAGACTACTGCTACAGCCTCGGCTTCAATGCCAGCCGCCTCATCGCCAATGGCAAGACGGGCTATATGTCGATTGTTAAGAACACTACAGCTCCTGCTGCCGAGTGGATAGCAGGTGGTGTGCCTATCACGATGATGATGAATATCGAGCGCCGCAACGGAGCCGACAAGCCCGTTATTCGCAAGGCTCTCGTAGAACTCGACGGCGCTCCGTTCAAGTTCTTTGCAGCTCACCGTGATGCTTGGGCCCGGCAGACGGCTTATGTCTATCCCGGCCCTATCCAGTACTTTGGTCCTACGGAAGTGTGCGACCAGTGTACCAAGACTCTGAAACTTGAACAAGCGTAAGCAAAACTCAATTACCGGCGTGCCCGCGCAGCGCAGTGTGGGCACGCCGGTTAAGAAGAAAGCGAGCTCGACTCAGCTTGCGGCTTCCTCGCGGCGGAAGTCCTCGGGCGGTAAGGGCTCTCGCCGTAAGAAGGCTCGTAAGCCTTTCTGGCGGCGTATACCTTTGTGGGCGCTACTGACAGGTATCTGCCTCGTAGTTGCGCTCTATCTTTTCCTCTTTTACTACTTTTTTGTCGGGCCCTTCTCTTTCCGATGGAAAGCAATCTATGGCGACCCCAACTATCCACAAGGCTATGATGTCCACGGCCTTGATATCAGTCATTATCAGGAATATATCGATTGGGAGCGGCTTCGCAATGCGACAATTCAAGGCAAACCGGTCCGATTCGTATTCATAAAGGCTACGGAGGGCATAAGCATCATAGACGAGAATTTCAACGAGAATTTCTATCAGGCTCGGCAAAACGACATTCTTCGCAGCGCCTACCATTTCTTCACGCCTGACGTTGATGCCGTCAAGCAGGCCGAGTTCTTCCTCAAACAGGTCCACCTTGAGGCTGGCGATCTTCCTCCCGTCCTCGACGTGGAGAAGGCCGGCAAGCTCACTGTGGCACAGCTTCAGAAAGCCGTCCTCAGATGGCTCGAAATTGTTGAGAAACATTATGGCGTAAAGCCTATTCTCTATACCGGCTATAGTTTCAGGCAACAATATCTCAGTGACTCGCGCTTCGATGCCTATCCCTACTGGATTGCACACTACTATGTCAGTCAGCTTGAGTACACAGGCACTTGGCGTTTCTGGCAGTACACCGACGTTGGTACTGTCGACGGCATACGAGGGCGTGTCGACTGCAACATCTTTAACGGAACATTACAGGAGCTCCACCAACTCACTATCGATGCTGATGCTATCGACCTTGTGGGGCTTCACAACTGATAAAACAGACAATCGCATGAAACGTACATTTATTATTTACGCAGCCTTGCTGGCAAGCGTTTTACAGTTGAGCGCCCAGAACCCTCAACTGAAGTACTCCAACTTCGACAGTTGGATTACCCGTGATATCAAGGAAAGCAAAATCATCGGCGGTGCTACTAAGACAATTTATGAGATTGGTCCTACTGGCACCTGGAACGGATCAGTGCCCTATATCAATCAAGGTGGCTCGCCATGGGCAAACAGCAACATCATGGCCAAGGTGGCTGGCGTGACAAAAAGTAATATCTCTGTATTCCGAGAGAAGCGCGGCAACGGCTATTGCGCACGATTGACGACTCATGTCGTTGGCGTGAAGGTGCTGGGTTTGGTCAACGTACACGTCCTGGCCGCCGGTTCCGTATATCTTGGCAACATGATGGAGCCTATTACCAGTTCGAGCAACCCTATGCGCTACCTCGACTATGGAATACCTTTCACCGCACGCCCCACTGCAGTGCAGTTTGACTACAAGGTGAAACTCTCGGGCAAGCCAGACCGTATACGCCAGACAGGTTTCAGCCCCATTAAGACCATTGCCGGCATGGATCATCCTTCAGTAATCCTTCTGCTTCAGAAACGATGGGAGGATGCTGACGGCAATATCTATGCCAAGCGCATAGGCACTGCTATACAGTATTTCACAAAGGAGACGGCTGATTGGGTCAATGGTGCCAAGTTCAAGATTTACTATGGCGATATCACCGGCGATAGCTATTATCGTAGCTATATGAACCTCTTCCAGGGCGGCGACGACCAGAAGTATGCTCTCAACTCCAAAGGTAAGATGGTGGCTGTACGCGAAGTGGAGTGGGGTGATGCCGACGACACTCCCACACACCTTTGCCTGCAGTTTGCCAGCAGTCACGGAGGAGCTTACATCGGTGCGGAAGGCACTACCCTGTGGCTCGACAATGTTAAGTTAATCTACTAACGCTTCATTAATAACATTTAGTTTATTTAGTTCCGTTGTTTCCTACTCCCTATTATCTGCTTGAAGAGAAACTCCTGCGCAACAATCTGCAGCTCATCCACGATGTGGCCGCACGCTCCGGTGCAGAGATAATATTGGCGTTCAAGGCTTTCGCCTTATGGAAAACCTTCCCGATCTTCCGTGAGTATATCGGCGCCACTACGGCATCGTCGCCTGACGAGGCTCGCTTGGCGTTTGATGAGTTCGGCACTCCTGCTCACACCTATAGTCCTGCTTACACCGAAGCTGGCTTCGGTGAAATCCTGCGCTGTTCCTCGCACATCACATTCAACAGCCAGTCCCAGTACAAACGCTTCAGCCTACTCGTGGCAGCCAGCGCCGCCAGGCCTTCTCTTGGCCTGCGTGTTAATCCTGAGTATAGTGAGATAGAGACAGAGCTCTACAACCCATGTGCGCCAGGCTCCCGCTTCGGAGTCCTTGCTGACGATCTGCCTGCGCGACTGCCAGCCGATATTGAAGGCTTTCACATCCATTGTCACTGCGAAAGTTCTGCCGAGACCTTCGCACGGACACTCCAGCACATTATCGATAAGTTCTCGCCTTGGTTTTCACAACTCAAGTGGATTAATTTTGGCGGAGGCCACCTGATGACTCGCAAGGACTACGAAGTCGATTTGCTTGTCACTGTTCTTAAGCAGTTCCACACACGTTGGCCTCACCTCCACATGATACTTGAACCTGGAAGCGCCTTCGCTTGGCAGACGGGGCCGTTGGTGGCCTCGGTCGTTGACGTTGTTGAGAATCACAACATACGCACAGCCATTCTCGATGTCAGCTTCACGTGCCATATGCCAGACTGTCTCGAAATGCCTTACTACCCTGAAGTGCGTGGCGCAATGCATATTGACGACGAGGCTGAAAGGCCGGCCGACAAGCCTTTCGTCTACCGGCTCGGTGGCAACTCGTGCCTCTCAGGTGATTTCATGGCCTCCTGGGCCTTTCCCCGCCCACTGTCCATCGGAGACGAGGTGATATTTGAGGATATGATACACTACACCACCGTCAAGACGACCACTTTCAATGGTGTCCGCCATCCTTCAATACTGCTACGCCGCCTCGACGGCACCATAGAGGTGCTGCGACGTTACACCTATGAGGACTATCGCGATCGCATGGATTAATGGCCGGAAATAGTGCTGCAAAGAAGAAAAATGAATTATTTTTGAAAAAAAATGCCGAAAAGCTTTGCAGGAAGACCAAAAAGCATTACCTTTGCACCCGCAAATGAGAATTGCACACGTTCTTTGATAGTCTTGTGAACAGCATACACTTTCGTTCTTTAATACGTATGCGGCAATAGCTCAGTTGGTAGAGCACGACCTTGCCAAGGTCGGGGTCGCGAGTTCGAGTCTCGTTTGCCGCTCGGACTTGGGGAACGAGGTGATTGAAGTACACTTTAGAGTCATGCAGAGCCTGCCCAGGTGGCGGAATGGTAGACGCGCTCGTTTCAGGTGCGAGTGTTGAGAGACGTGCAGGTTCGAGTCCTGTTCTGGGCACTGTGCTTTCGGAAAGGTACTTTCAACGATTATGGAGAGGTGGCGGAATTGGTAGACGCGCTACTTTGAGGGGGTAGTGTCAATTGTGACGTGGGAGTTCGAGTCTCCTCCTCTTCACTAAGCTGTTCGCAGGCTAAAGAGCGAAGACATGAGAGGTCAGGATGTATGTCCTGGCCTTTTTTTCTTTATCCTTCATTTTCCATCATTCATTCATGAGAGCGCAATTAGAGAAATATGCACGTGAGTACGAGACGGCTTCGTTCATCAATGGCGATCCGTCGTGGTTCATGCATCAGGTGGAAGGTGCCCACAACCGCGAGGCAACAGCTTTCGTTGCTTCGGCGCTTAGTTATGGCAGCCGCAAGCAGTTTATGCCCAAGATACAGGCCATCCTCGACGATGCTTGTGGCGATGTGGACAAGTGGCTGCGAGAGCGCAGGTTTGAACATCGTTTCAAGGCTGGCGACTCTCGTTCTTTCTACCGCCTTTACAGCTTTTCAGCTATGAACCGCTTCTTCGCCACCTATGCAGACCTCCTTGCTGAGTACGGCACACTCGGGGCTTACGTCCGCGGACGTGCCACTGATGGTTTTGAAGCCGTTGAGGCTATTACCGACTACTTTCGCTCTCACGGCAGCGGAGGCGTAGTGCCGAAGGATGCGACCTCGGCCTGCAAGCGCATCTGTATGTTCCTGCGATGGATGGTTCGCTCCTCTTCTCCTGTTGACCTTGGTCTATGGGCCGACTTCATTGACCGCCGAACGTTACTAATTCCCCTTGACACCCACGTACTCCAAGAGGCACAACGCCTCGGACTCATCAAGAGTCGCACGGCCTCTATGTCGGCATGCCGACGCCTGACGACACGTCTGGCAGAGATATTCCCCGACGATCCTCTGCGAGGCGATTTCGCCCTCTTTGGCTATGGTGTCGACAACTCTCACGCCCAGATTTAGGCGTCCAGGCTGTTTTCGCAGCCTGGCGAAATGAAACCCTTAAGCCTTCTGCCGGAAACCCTTAAGGGTTATGGGCAAAACTCTTAAGGGTTATTGACAAAAGCCTTAAGCCTTTTTTGTAACGCCCTTATGGGGGTTGAACGGCGTGATAATGCATGTTGTTTATTCAGCTCCGATGTGCACTGTAGTGTTTGTGCTCTTAAGTAGCGGCGAGCTGAAATAAACCCTTGCCGTAGCAGGCTCTGCAGTGGCTTGAGGCATGGAACCTAATTCTACGTATGCCTTCAGGCGTCCGCTTTTTGCGTGGCGTATGAATGAGCTCTTATCGCTGGTGTCGCGTGCGTCGCCGTTTTCGAGTCCCAACAGGCGCAGTGGTGGCTCCGCTATGCATGTGATGCTGGCGTCGGAGCGTGTGACAAGTGTGCCTTCAGCATCTGTCACTTCTATGTCGAACTCTGCCACATCTCCAGGTTTGACCAATCGTTCGGTGCCTGCAGCTATTCGCAAAGCGGCCGGCAGGCCAGACGTGCGGATTTCTGCTGTTGCCTTGTTGCTGGCTTCGCATCGAAGTGTTCCTTCGGAGTAATCGATGTCCCAATAGAGAATGTCAGTCTGGCGGTCGTGTTGTGGCTCGCCGCCTACTTCCTTGCCGTTCAGGAAGAGACGCGCTGTCTCGGCATTAGTGTAGCAGACAACGCGAATGGTTTGTCCTTCTTCATAGTTCCACACAGCGGGCGCATACGCCGAGACGTAGCTATCCCGGCGGCCTCTGCCTCTGCCTTGGCGCCCCGGCATAACCATCGGATAAGTGCCTATGTAACATACGGGGTGGTCGCTCCATAGCGCTGCTCGGTAGTGCCCGAGTGGTTTCACGTAGCCGGCCATGTCAACAAGACCAGCCTCTGAGCCTCGAGCGGGCCATGCTCCGCTCTCGCCCATATAATCGATACCCGTCCAAAGGAACTGCCCGAAAATGAAATCATTGTCGCGAACTGCCTGCCACGCCTGCAAGTCGTGGCGGTTTTCTGAGCCGTAGATGACTCGCGCGGGGTAGCGCTTGTGGTCTTCGGCATAGCGGCCTTCAGTGTAATTGTAGCCTACGACGTCTACGGCCTCGGGGTAGGCCGTCTGGTTGCTCATGACTACGCCAGCCAAGGCTCCCGTCACGGCTCGTGAGTCGTCGAGGCTACGGACCACTTTGGCCAGGCGATGAGCTATCATGCCTATCCGCTCAGCGTTGGGCTGCGAAGGCTTGTAGCCGCCGTACATAGGCTGAGTGAAGCCTTCAGAGCCACCGTCGAGGATTGGGTGGGAGTAAGGGTCGTTGGGATAGTCGACTTCGTTGCCTATACTCCAAAGGAAGACGCTTGGGTGGCAGCGGTCGCGGCGCACCATATCGGCGACGTCGCGGTCAATCCATTCTTCGAAGAAATCGTAAGAACCCTCATAACCCGGAGTGCCTTGATTCCAACCTTTGAGCCATTTGCGCTTGGGCAGTTCCCACTCATCGCTCGCCTCGTCCATGACCAGAAGCCCTAACGAATCGCAAAGAGCATAGACCACTGGTGTGTGAGGGTTATGACTCATACGGATTGCATTGACGCCCAGGCTCTTCAGAGTGGCAAGCCTGCTGCGCCATATTGATGGTGGCACGGCGGTGCCAAGAACGCCTGCGTCGTCGTGGACGCAAACGCCTTTCACCTTCATCCACTCGCCGTTGAGAGCAAATCCGCGAGTGGGTGAGAACTCGAAAGTGCGCAATCCAAGCGGAATCTCGCTGCTGTCGACAGTGCGACCGGCAAGCGTCAGGCTGGCCCTGATCCTATACAAATAAGGCGAACTGAGAGCCCACAAGTGAGGATTCTTAATCTCAAGTGTGTGCTTCAGTCCGCCTTTTTTTGTTGCGATGATGTCTCCCTCTGCATTTAGGATTTCCACCTTTGTGCTAATGGCTGACTTGTATTTCGATGCTTCGTCGGAGAGTTCGAGCGAAACCTCTACCACAGCTTTCTTGCTGCTTAGGCCGGCGATACGCCACGACGTGCCCCAAGGAGCAAGGTGAATCTGCGAGGCGCTTATGAGCCATGCGGGGCGGTTAATGCCCGAACCGGTGTACCATCGCGAATCGTTCTCGCGGGAGTGGTCAACGCGCACGCTGACGACATTCCCCTTGCTGCCGGAATCGTTGCCGTGGGCCGCTGAACCTGAGGCGTTGATGTAAGGAGTGATGTCGTAAAGTTGAGGGGCGTAGCCACTGGGGCGATAGCCGACACGGTGACCGTTGACGTAAACAGTGGCACGGTTGTATATGCCTTCGAAATAGATATAAGTTCGCTCGGCAGCAGGAGTGTCGAAGTGGCATCGATACCAGCCTATGCCTCCATGCAGATAGCCTTGGCACGATCCGGCATCGGGCGACATCGGCAGCGTGCGGCTCCAGTCGTGTGGCAGGCTGACGTGCTGCCAGCGGCTGTCGTCAAAAGAGGGTGCAATGGCTGCACTGTCGTCGGCGAGAGTGAAGCGCCATGAGTCATTAAGCTGAGTTGCTGTACCGAAACCTGCCGGCGAGTAGGGCTGTGCGTCGACGTTATACGTAAGGACAGCGAGCAACAAGAGTGTTGCAAGTCGTGGTTTTGTATTCATATTGTTGTTTGTGTTCTTGTGTTGGGGCTGACGCTTACAAAGAAGCAAGATAACGCTCTGCTTCAATGGCGGCTTTGGCTCCGCTGGCAGCTGCTACGACTGCTTGGCGATAATGCGGATCGGCAACGTCGCCAGCGGCGAAAACGCCGGCGATGCCTGTGCGGGGAGAGTCGCCCTCAGTGAGGATGTATCCGGTTTCGTCGGTCTGAACCCACGGCCTGAATATGTCTGAATTAGGCTTATGCCCGATGGCAAGGAAGAAGCCGTCGATAGGAAGATCGTAGCGTCGCTCGTCGGTTTCTCCCTTGCGATAGACTACATGAGCGCCTTCAACGCCATCTGTGCCGTAGAGACCAATGGTGTTGTGCTCGAAGAGGACTTCAATCTTTGGGTTGTTGAGCACGCGGTCCTGCATAATCTGCGAAGCGCGCAGGTAGGGCTTGCGCACGATGAGATAGACCTTTTCGGCCAGTCCGGCCAGATACGAAGCTTCCTCGCAGGCGGTGTCGCCTCCGCCGACGACAGCCACGGTCTTCTTGCGATAGAAGAAACCGTCGCATGTGGCACAGGCCGAGACGCCCTGGCCACGGTACTTCTCCTCGTCGGCGAGCCCGAGGTATTTGGCCGATGCACCGGTGGCAATTATCAGACTGTCGCATATAGCTTCACTGCCGTCGTCGAACCAGAGGTGATACGGGCTGGCGCTCAAATCACTGCGTACGGCCATTGCCTCGCGGATGTCAGCGCCAAAGCGGATGGCCTGTTGGCGCATGTTCTCCATGAGCTCGTTGGCATCGATGCCTTCAGCGAAGCCCGGAAAATTCTCAACCTCGGTGGTGGTGGTGAGCTGACCTCCTGGCTGAAGACCTTCGTAGATGACCGGCGTCAGGCCCGAACGCCCGGCATAGATGGCTGCAGTGTAGCCTGCAGGTCCACTGCCAAGAATTAATAGTTTGATGTGCTGCATAGTTCTTATGGTTTGATAAAATGAATACAGGTTTACCGCAGGTCGATGACTTCTACGTCTGGGTAGTCGTTGGCTGGAAATACGAAATCTGAAGCAGGCAAGTTCAGACCTGACATGAATGAGAGTACAGAGAGGCGCATCCAGTTGCCGTCGTGTTTCGCACGGAAGCAGAGTGGGGTGTAGGTGCCTTGCTCTACGTCGACATAAATGTCAGAGTAGTAGGCCTTGCTACTCTTGGCTATCAGATGTACTACAAATGTCTTATGCCCGCGCAGTGTTGAGCGCGACATGGTGTACTTGTAGCCTTGCTTGTAGATATTAATGAGTGTAGCAGGGTTGAGTTGTGCCTGTTCGGACTCGCTCGGAGTGGTGACGTTGACCTCGTCCGAACCCTTCATCATCGACCATTGCGTGGTGCCGTCGTACCATGTGAGCAATTCGTTGGTGGTCACCTGGTACGCCCTGCCGCGGAGCAAAAGCGTGCCGCTGGCCTCGCCTTCAACGGCGCTGCCATTGAACTGAGTTGCCTTAAACTTGGCCTTGATGCCGCCTGGCGCTGACAGGCGGGCGGCTGTGGCGTCGAGGATGGTTCGGGCACTTTGTGCTGACAGCGACAGGGGGACGAGTGCTGCCATAAGGACAGATAATAGATATTTACGCATGATGGTTTGACTTAGTTAATAATTATAGTTGTTTGATTACTTTCAATAGCTGTTCGCCAATGCCTATCGTGTAGCCTTGCTGGACGTGGACGACGCGGTTGAACGAGTCGCATATCAGGAAGATAGGCAGTGACGAGGCGGTAAGGTGCTGCTGCTCGACAGCTTCTCGCAGGATGGCACCATCAATGTCGCAGCCCCATGTCACGGTGGAAGGCAGGCCTTTGAACTCAGAGACATTGAAGCGCTGTGCATATTCCTCGTTCGCAAACAGAAGTACGATTCCTCGGCCCCAATCCTCAAGTTCTCTGCCCACTAAGGCAATGTCGCGGAGAGCGTGGTTCGTGGGCTCATGATTGGGTGCAATCAGCCCAACGATATAATATCCTCGGCCGCAAGTGGCCAGGAGTGAAGTAGCAGCAGCTGCGCAATGCAACTTGCTGTCGGAGTCGGAAAGATTGAGCGGCAGATATAAATCTTCGGCATTGAGCGAACCAATAACGGCCACTTCGTCGGGATTCTCACGGAGGATGAAGGAGACAGAGGTGTTGTTGTTCTCTGTAATCTCGAAAGTCTGGACTGAAGCCAGAACGCTGCCATTGGCCATACGGGTTCCCGATGTGAGGACGTAAGTGCCGGCATCAAGCTCTACGCCTGCCGCAAATGTGTTTTGGAAAGTGGCTTCCTCTGGGAAAGTCATAAGCTGGAGGCGGTTGTCATCGTTGAGGCGTGAAAGTGTGAAGTGCGTATAGTACTTGGCATCAGGGACAAACTGCGTGGGCGTGAAGGTAAGGCGTAGCGTGCCATGAGGCGTAGTTGCAGGCTGTGCAGAGTTGTGGTCAGATGCTTTCTCTCTTTCAAACGAGACATCAATCCACTGGGCTGTAGGGGCGAGATACTGAACTTTCGAATTAATCTCGTTGATGCGTGCGGGAATACCTACGCTGCGGCATGCTGCCACGAAGAAGATGTCGCGACCAAGCGCGTCTGCCTTGCGGCTGTTGAAAACGCCAAGTGGAGTAAGGCGTAGGCCTTGAGGGTTCCGTCCTTCTATGACTGTGATGCTGTCGCGCGTCCAAGCTATCAGAGATTCGGCATCGCTCCCATGGAAATAAGACCTGAGCGGAGCCTTGAATGGTGTTAGACGTTCGCGCTCTATGCGTGGCGATAAGAGGTATGAGCGATTTGTCTCGTTAATCGCATAGCCACTGCTGGCGCTGTCATCTGACGGAATGTTGTCGAAAAGAATGTCGATGGTAACGTCCTGAAGATCCTTGTCCGGCAACGTTGAGATGAGCTGTTCGGCCAGGAGGCTCCGCCCGACTACTGCTGCGCTGTCGAGGAAAGAAGTTATCACGGCATGGTTTCCGCGCGAACGCTCGTCGGTCATTGTGGCTTCGTATGCATGGCGGATGCTGTCCTCGACTGCGAGCCGGCGATTGTTCTCCTCGCGCTCGGCATCGCTGACTTGGGGCAGTTTTGCCGAAGAGGCGGGAGGCACAATGTCGAAAGGTTGAGGCTGCGCGCTCAAGACCTCAGCTCTTGGCCGTAAAGTGAGTGCCACTAAGCTGTCGGTGCTGAAGCTCACATGCTCGTAGGCAAGTGCTGTGTCAGTAGAAGCCCACACCAGCATGTCGCCCAAGCCGGCGAGGAAAGTGCATTGCCCCTTACTGTCGGTATGTTTGCTCGCAACTGTGAAGAATTCTGCATAGTTGTAGATCTTAAAATCTACTGTAACATCCTCTACCGGAGTCCCGAGGGTGTCAATGACTTGGACCGTTATCTGTCTTGTTGGGGCATAGTTGTCAGTGACATTTATTTCTGTCAGGTTATGCTCTTGCTTTACTACTTCTTCTGGGCCATCGTAGCGTCCAAACACCTTGGTGTGCATAAGCATCCCTCGTGAAGCACTTTCGTTGAACCAGCCAAGGCCAAGCACAGGTTCAGGCTCACAGGCCCCGAGAAAGTGCCATTGTCCGTCGGCCCATGCTTCGACCCAAGCATGGTTGTCGTCAGTGTGCGCCCATCGTGGGGTATATACCTGACGGGCAGGAATACCAACGGTTCGCAGCGCCGCCACCAAGAGTACAGACTCTTCACCACAACGGCCGTAGGCAGTACGTATGGTGGATGCGGGTCCGAGCGTGCGTGCGCTGGTAGGGCGGTAGGTGACGTGCTCGTGGCACCAGTGATTGATTTCTAAGATAGCGTCCGTCATGCCGAGACTGGCCACTCGAGCCGACAGCTCCTCATAGTAGCGTGTGCGAAAATCATCGAGATCTTCGTTGCTCACACGAGGCGGTAATACGAAGTGCCGGAACTCTCGCTCGGGGACTTCTTTGCCCCAAGGCATATCTTTGCGGGCACGCATGGCTATTTCTACCTGTTCGCTAAAGTAGCTTTGAGGATAGTCGATACTGTCGGGCATAGCCATATTGTCGTAGAGGAAAGCCACATATTGCTCTGCCGTAGGCGTATTGCAGGCAGACAGAATCGCTGTCGCAATAAGTATGAACAAAGCCTTTTTCATAAAATGACGGTTGTAATGAAGTGAGCAAAAATGGGTGATAAACGAGAAAACCCAGGGATGTCAACCCTGGGTTATGGTCTGAAGGCCGCGGGCGTTTATCCGTTTTGTAGCCACTGGTCGGCTTCTTCGTAGAGCTTCGTGAGATATTCTGGCCTGCTATTGCCTGGCAGCTCCTCAAGTATGGTCGTACATGCGTCTATGAACCACTCTCCGCTTTGGCGCTGCAGGCGATAGATATACTGCGAGTCGCCTGTCTGGTTGAAGGTTACACCTGCTATTTCGGTCTTGACAGGGAACGTCGTCTCAAGGATAGCTACAGAGCGATTGCCGTGCGTCCAGACGAGACAGGCATGGATGTGGTAGGGGATATGGTCGGTGCGGGCAGCTAAAGCGTCTGCAAACTCCTTGGCTGTGCCTTCAAACCACGATGCCTTTACAACAGCTCCCGGTGCATAGCATGCCAGCATCTCGTCCCAAAGCTGATTGTCGCGGGCGAAACGTTCGAAAGTCAGGAGACGGCGCACGGCCTCTTTCTCGCGCCTCGTCTCAAGTGCTGTGTGAACGGGTCTCTTGAGTATTAAAGTGGTATTCATAATCAGGTGATGTCTTTTGCTATCTTAAGTTTGCAAATGCAAAGATACTATTTTCTTTGTATTGACGTAACTTTTGCCTGAAAGATTTACATTATTTAATATATTTGGTGCTGTATTTAATGAAAAACCCCTTGTCGGAACAACCGGCAAGGGTTTTTTTTATTTATATGTACCTAATATAATAATGTACGCGCGCGTGTTCTGGTTAATAGAATATGTAGCGCTTATCCTGGATGCCAGCCTTTTCGTAGAGCTCTTGCATGAAGCGTGAGGCAGCACGCATAGCCTGCTGTGCAACCTGGTTGCTTGCCGTCTTCTTGGCATTGTCATCAAGCTTGGCACCATTGTTAGTCTCGTTGACAACCTGGAAAGCGTAGACACCAGCGTTGCCCTTCACGCCCTTGGCGAACGAACCCTTAGCGGTCTTGGCCACAGCACCTGCGAGGGCACTCTCGCTTGCGCCGACGCCAGAGATGAATACGGGAGAGCCGAATGTGATGTGACGCACAGTGTCGATGGCTGTTGCTCCCTGAAGCTTAGCCACTGCGGCAAGGTCGTTGGCAGAAGCCATCAGCTCTTGCAGCTTGGCAGCCTTCTTGTCGCGGGTGACTTCAGTGGTGAGATAGTCCTTCACGCCATCTTCAGAGCGGTATTCACCGTTGTTCTTATCTGTGAGCATGACTACGAGCAGATGGTCGTTGTTGCCTACGGTGTAGATGTCAGAGACGTCGCCTACCTTAGTGTCATTGTTGAAGATCCAGCGGAAAGCTTCACGTGTTGAGCTGAGGCCTGCAACATTGTGCTCGCTGGCAAACATGCCTTCACGCTGCTGAACCATATAGCCGGCTTTGAGTGCGTTGGCCTCAATGTCCTCGATGGTCTTGTTGCTGGCAATGAACTGCGAGAAGTCGTTGAATGTCTTGTTGAAGGTTTCGTTGGAGAAGTCGAGCGGGCGCTTTACGATGGCTACCTGATACTTCTCAACTGGGTTGCGACGATCGGTGACTCGGAGGATAGCGATGGCGTTGCCATTGAGCTTCACCTGCTGTGTCGTGCCAACGGCTTGTGTTGACAGGGCGCTGATGAACTTCTGGTTGTTCTCGTCGAGCGTAGCATTTTCATACTGAGCAGAGCTTACCCACATCTCTTCGCCAGTCTGGTTGAACTTCTTTGCTATGCTGTCGAAGGGTACTCCTGATGCAAGAACTGTCATTATACTGTCGGCCGTCTTCTGTGCGGCAGCCTCGTCAGCTCCGCTTACGCCGATCTGACGGTAGCGTACGCTGTCGGGAAGGGTGGTCTTTGCAATGAGGCGAACTATGTTCTGTGTGTTGTCCTGGGCATTGAGGTAGGGGCCTTTCTGCTGGCCGACACTCAATGAATCTATCTGTGAAGCGATGTCTGCGGGCAGTGCAGCGCGGCGTACGGGCAGAGCGTTGTATGCCACAGTGCTTCCGCTCTTGCGTACGATATTAGCGATGTCGGCATCGGCCTCAGCAAGCTGTGTTGCTACTTCCTGCATCTCGGCGTTGATCTGATCGCGGTCGGCTTTGCTGGCCTGAACGGCAACGTCGATATACTTGATGTCGCGCACGGGCTCCTGAATACGGAAGAGGTCTTTCAGCTCATTGTACTTGGCAGTGAGTTCCTTGGCTTCGGGGGTCACTTCTTCGTCCTTGACGGATGTGTAGGGTAGTGCTACGAGCAGTACGTCCTTCTCGTTGCGAGAGGCTTTGAATGCATTCTCAGCGCTGACGGGGTTGGCGATGAAGGATTTTCCGAGCAATCCCTGGAACTTTTCAGCGAGGGCCTGCTGGCGGATGTTCTTCTCCACGAACTTCCAGTAGTTGTACATCTGAGAGTAGTATGCTACGGCTTCGGCGGGCTGTCCGGCCTGTCCCTTGATAGCGTTGTACTGGGTGAGGAACTGGTTGAGCTGCTCAACGTCGAACACGCCAGTCTGCTGGTTGCGGAATGGTGTTTGCTGCAACAATGGGTTTTGTCCGTTCTTGATGATTTCCTGCATTTCAGCGTCGGTCACGGTGAGTCCGAGCTGTTCGGCTTCGTGGTTGAGGAGTTCGCTCTGGACGTAAGTCTGCCACACCTGATCGCGCACTTGCTGCATCTGCTCTTCGGTGAGGTTGTCGGATCCAGAGGTGAACTTCACGACGTCAACGTACTCATCGACGAGGGCGTTGAAGTCCTGGATGTTCATTGATTTGCCATAGATTTTACCGATGCGCTGGTGGCTCTCGGTGCGTGAAGAGGAGAGCGAGCGTACGGCTTCCTCTGCGATGAATGCAAAGAGAGCCAGACCTACGAATAGGATTAGAAGTGCTCCTTTGCTTCTGATTTTTTGTAATGTTGCCATTGTTATTAAGTTTATTTTGTTTTGATTTATCTTTGGTGGTTATGCGCTGTTTGCGTAATTATAATGTACGCGCTTCCGCGCAATAGCTTCAAAAAGCGCACGAAGGTACGCAAAAAATACCATACTGCAACGCTTTTGCTCCGAAAAATGCATTTTCGGAGTGAAGTTTGTATGTTTTAGGCTTACTTTTCGAGTATTTTGAGTCTTACGAGTTCAATTTTGGTGCTTGTATTCTTGATGATTTTGAACTCGAAGTTGTCGAAGCAGACTATTTCGTTGAGTTTTGGGAAGCGTTGTATGCGGTGGAGTATGAGTCCGCCAACAGTCATGTAGTCCTCGCTTTCGGGCAGTTCGAGGTCAAGCAGCTCGTTGGCTTTCTCCACTTCGAGCCGGGCGGAGAGCTCGTATTCGCCTGTAGGGAGCTTCTTTGCGGTGTAAGAGAGCTGGTCGTGTTCGTCTTCTATGTCGCCGAAAATTTCCTCAACGAGGTCTTCGAGCGTACAGATTCCGCTGGTGCCTCCGAACTCATCAACGACGACTGCCAGCGACAACTTCTGCTGCATGAGGGTTTGCATCAGTTTCTGTGCGCTCATGCTTTCGGGCACGATGGGCACTTCGCGGATGTGGTTGCGCCATGCGTCGGAGGGTTTCATACGGAAGAGCTCGGAGGAATGGATGAAGCCGACGACGTTGTCTATGTCCTCGTCATAGACGATGATTTTAGAGCATCCGCTCTCAATGAATTTAGCCTTAAGTTGTTCGAGGGTGTCGTTGATGCCTACGGCTATGATCTCGGTGCGTGGCACTATGCAGTCTCGCACCTTGCATGAGCTGAAGTCGAGCGCATTCTGGAATATTTTCACCTCTTCGTTTATTTCTTCCTCGTTGTCGGTCTGCTCGATAGTGGTTTGGATGAGGTAGTCGAGATCCACTTTGGTGAATGCGCGGTCGCTGTCGCCGTTGGTAATACGCAGGCCGGACAGGCGTAGGATAGCTTTCCCGAGTGTGCTGGTGAATTTGGCGATGGGGTAGAGCAGGATGTAGAATGCGTAGGCTACGGGTGCGAAGAGTGTGAGTGTTCGGTTCGGGTTGATGCGGAAGAGCATCTTTGGCAGAAATTCGCCAGTGAAAAGCACTATGATGGTCGAGACGACGGTCTGTGTGAGCAGTGCCAGCCATTCGTTGGTTATGCCCAGTGGCTGAATGAGTAGCGGGTCGAGTAGCCTGGCCATCAGTATGCCGTAGATGACGAGTGCGATGTTGTTGCCGACGAGCAGGGTAGAGATGAAGTTGTTCGGGTGCTCGAAAAAGGTGGCAGCCATGCGGCTGCTGAACTGGCTCTGCGAGCGCTCCATCTCAAAGCGCAGTTTGTTGCTCGATACGAAGGCTATCTCCATGCCAGAGAAGAAGGCGGAGAATGTCAGTGTGATGGCGATGTAGATGAATAGTGGGCTCAAGATGTATTCGTTTGTATGCAAATCTGTTTGATGTTGTGCGTTGCTGTATGGTGTGGCCGAGGGGCTCAGTTGTGGCGGTGGTAGTCGGCTTGTGATGGTCGTTGGTAGCTGCCTTCGGGCGTTGCAGCCGAGCCTTCGATGTCTTCCTTCTTGTCGTTCATTGGTGTGTAGCCAGCCGAATTGTTGATGCTGTATTTAGTCATCTGCTCGTTTGAACGGAAGTGGTAGCCCTTGAGCTGCTGGTTAGTCTTGGGCTTTGTGATGCACATGTAGACAGTGTTCCACATCTCGTGCATGTCCATATCCCAGAAGAGTTCCTCAGTCTCGAAGAGGTCGCCGTCGTGATTGAGCACTACTACGCGTCCTCTGAGTTCCCAGATGCGGTTGTTGTGGCAGTATGCAGTGTCGCTCTGGAGGTAGAAATTGACGTGAAACGTAGTGTCGAATTTCTCGAGGAAGAGTCCTTTCGGGAACACCCAGTCCTGTTGCGGTTGCGTGTAGATATACCAATCCTCGGCTACAATCTTGTAGCTTATTACTCCAGAATCGGAGATGAGGTTTGATATGCCGTGGGCTGTGAGGAAAGGCAGTGAGTCTCGCCCTTCGACAGCGGGTGCCATGTGGGCATGCTGGCGCTGGCATGACGGCGCTGCCAGCAGAGCCGTAGCAATGAGTGCTGCCGCTGCGAGGCTTCGCAGGGCGTGGCTGCCATGGCTGTGTGTCGCTATGCTTTGATGAGTGTTCATCGACCTTTGCGGCTCTTTCTCTTTAATTGAATTTCCATTTCTGGAACCACCGTTCATTGAACGTAATGCCGATATTTATTCGCATGATGTTCTCGGCTATCAGTTGGGTCGACGAAGGTTTGCGCCGTGCCCATTCCACGCCGATGTTGACGTAGGAGGGGGAGTAGATGTTGAGCACGGTTTGGCGTACGTGGCCGTTGGCGATGGGAAGCCCGAGACCAGCTGTGATGCCGAATTGTGCAGGCCCATCGAATGTGCCTTGGCCAGAGAGTGCGATTTTCTGATAAGGCGTGGCGTAGTATGCTCCTGCGCGGTAGCATATGCGGCTGAAGTATCCGTGGTCGTAGCGCGAGTGGAGGTACTGAATGCCGGCATTAAGGCGGATGCGGTCGGAGTAGTCGCCTTTGGCGGGAGCGTAGGTCCCGGCGGAGGCATCGTAGTGAGGCGTTGCGCATTTTCCCCATTGCTCTATGGTGGCATCAGCGGCTACGATGAGTTTGTCGGCGTGGCTCCACGATGCTCCTACGCTGAAGGTGTAGGGCAACTCGAAGGCTTTATTGGCAGTGCGGCGTATGGTGTCGCCCGAGAGTGCAGTGCGCAGCATGGTTGTTTGGCCGCCTACCTTATGACCAATGCCTACGGTGGCGCCGAGGGTCAGAAGGTCAGTCTTCGTGACTGGTATCATGGCCTGTACGCCCAGGTCGGCTCGCCAAGTGTGGAGCTGCGAGTTGTAGTACGACCGTAGGCTGCTATAGCTTGAGGAGTTGGTGGTGCCGTTCTCTGCAAAGGTCTGTATGGCTTGGTGGTCAATGCTACCCCAGAGGAAGCCGCCGTTGGCTCCTACGGAGAGATGTCTCAAGGGGCGCCAGCCGATGCCCATGTATGCTTCGTGCAGTCCGCCAGAGCCGTCGAGTGAGATGCTGTTGGTGATATTCTGTCCTGTGTAGGTGTCGGTGCCTACGGTCATGTCCTGCTGGAAGCTGTAGCCTACGGACGTGAAAGGCTGGAAACCGACGCTCATGCCCACGTTCTTTACTATGCGGAATGCGGCGTTGATGTATTCGAAATTAGTGTTGTTGGCGCTCCGGTGGGCGTCGCCGAGCTTCATTTTGGTACGCTGCAGGCTCAAGCCCATGTCGCATAGGAATGTCAGCGAGTCGATGGCAGAGTAGCTGGCAGGGTTAAGCTTGTTGATGCCGAAGTTTGTGCGGAGTCCCTGGCTGACGCCGCCCATCGAGCGGTTCAATCCCTGCGTCTGGTCGTTGAGCAGTCCCATACCGAAGCGCGAGTATGACGAGTTTGAGCCGTTGGTTTGCGCCAGCGCTTCAGCGGCAGTGGCCAGACAGAGCAGAGCTGTAGCCACGATTGCTATAGTCTTTTTCATTGTTGAGTTGTGCGTTATTCTTTTATCCCATTTCTCTGCCTCACCACCATCAGAGGGTTACAGGGAGGTGTCCTTGGAGTGCTCCAGGATGGCATTCAGACCCTTGGGCAAGAGAAAATCGTCGGCAAAGGTACGTGAAGTTTGCGTTATAGCCAAGTGTTTTGCGTCTCCGCCCGTTAAAAAAACCAAAAGTGATGGATATTTTCTGCGAAAAGCATTGATATATCCTTCAAATTCGTGGAGCATACCTCTGATGACGCCTGCACGTATTGCTGTCTCAGTGTCGTAGCCGATATCGGGCACATCGCCTTCAGGCTCCACAAGGGGCAGGCGGGGGAAGTAGTCGTCGATGGCTCTTAGGCGTGCGCGTATGCCCGGTGTGATGTTGCCGCCGAGGTATTCCCCGCGTGCGCTCACGAAATCGAACGTCACGCAGCTGCCGGCATCTACGATCAGCATCGGCCAGCCGGGCTGCTGTGTCCACGCCCCTACGGCAGCGGCCAGACGGTCGGATCCCAGGGTGGAGGGCGTGTGGTAGAGGTTGCGCAGTGGTGTAAGCGTCGATGCCGAGAACCTTACAAGTGGGCAGCCGAGCTCATCGAGCCTGCGCTCGGCCTCCTCTGTAAGGTCTACTACGGTTGAAATGATAGCAGCCTCAGGCTTCTCGCTGAGCGAGTCGAGCCATTCAAATGTGTGGCTCTCCTCGGCGTGGCGGCTGAGTAGTTCGTTATGTTCAAATAAATAGTATTTGCAGAGCGTGTTGCCTATGTCTATGATCAGGTTCATTGTCTTGGAACGTACTTTGTCTAAAGGTATAGGTTTTATAGTCTATTGTTCTGGACTACATTTGATTAATATTTGGCAATTATTTGCAGATGCCTTGGTTGGACAAGGCTTTTTCAGTATGGATTGGGAACCCGGATGTGGCACTGTTTTCAACGTGGGTGCAAAGGTATGAATTAATTGCGATTTGCACCTTATGATTTGGCGGTTTTTTTTTGTGATAATGATACCCAAAAACATTCAGTGCTCATGTTCAGGCCTTGTTCGTGGCGGGGCGTCCAGGCACAGATTTCGGCCTTTAAGATAAATCAGGCAAAAATGTGCGCTCAGAACCCTTAAGGGTTTCGGGGAAAACTCTTAAGGGTTATTGCCAAAACGCTTAAGGGTTATTGCCCGAAGGCTTAAGGGTTTTGTACGTACCCTTTGGCTATGTTGTGTTCTTGGTATGGCTCGGGCGCGTTATTTCTCCACTTTTCGAGCACTTTTTTCCTTAAAAGTTAGAAGAAAGTCGTAAATTATGCCTAACTTTGCGGCCGTTTATGAGGCTTAAATTTCTTTTTTCTATAATAATCAGCCTTTTGTGCTTCGGTTTGCCGTCGTCTGGTCAGATCGAGCCTCGGCTTGTTCGACAGCCGTCAGTTGCTGCGCCCTCAGCGGGTTCGGACACTGCAGCAATGACTGTTGACAGCCTTCGTGCCGACACGTCATTCGTCGTAAGCCTGCTCACTTGCTCGCCAGGACAGGAGGTTTACGAACTGTATGGCCACACGGCTATCCGTGTCTTGAACAACGTACTTGGCATCGATGAGGTCTTCAACTACGGCGTGTTCAGCTTCTCGCAGCCGCATTTTGTGTTGCGTTTCGTGCTCGGCAAGTGCGATTATATGGTAGCAGCAGCTCCGCTGGCCTATTTTCTTCAGGAATATGCCAGTCGCGGTTCGTCGGTTACCGAGCAGGTGCTGAATCTCCGACCGACGGAATCGCGTGAATTGTCGCTGCGCCTTTTCGAGGCTATCCAGCCGGGGAACAGCGAATATCGCTATAATATATTCCGAAACAACTGCACTACAAAGGCACGCGACATCATCGAGGGCTGCATCCGAGGCGAGGTCGTCTATCCAGCCCGCCCGCGTCGCAACTCATTCCGTACCATTCTCCATCAGTACACCCAAGGGCACGCATGGGCGCGAGAGGGCAACGACCTGTTGCTCGGTGCCAGCGTCGACACAGCCATCTGCGAGCGCGATGAGATGTTCTCGCCCATATATATGATGCACTATGCCGACAGCGCTTTCATCGATGCAGGTCGCACAAACCTGCGCCCACTGGTGAGCGAGCGGCGTGAACTGCTTCCCGAGAACCCTGAGCGCCAGGCATCGACGTATGCGCAGCTGCCGTCAGTGCCGTTCTCGCCTGCCACTTTTGGCTGGGTGCTGCTCGCTATTGGGCTGCTGATAGCTTTCTGGGAGTGGCGCCGAGGCCGCATCTGCTGGCCTGTAGATGCCGTGCTGATGACCCTACAGGGCTTGGCAGGCCTGCTGCTTACGTTCATGGCTGTTGCCTCAGAGCACCCAGGCGTAGCGTCAAATTGGCAGGTGTGGGTGCTCAACCCTCTGCCTCTGCTGTTCGTGCTGTTCGTGGTGAAGGCTGATATTCGCCGCCAAAGCCATGTCTATCACAGCTTTGCTGCCATCTGGCTCGCGGCTTTCATGGTGCTGTTTTTCGTTGTCCCGCAACATTTCAGTAAGATTATCCTGCCTGTGGCACTGCTTTTGCTAAGCCGTGCCATAGTGCACCTAATTGTTTATAAGAAGTCATAAACACACATTCTTCCATATCACGCATGCGCCTGCTGACGTCGCTCGTTGCGCTGATGTCGCTCGTGAATGTCGATGCCCAGGCTTCAGCTGAGTTGCCACGCTTGGTGGTCAACATCCTTATCGATCAGCTGCGCACCGACTATCTCGAGACTTTTGCGCCTCTCTATGGCGACGAGGGCTTCAAGCTGCTGATGAGCGAGGGGCGCTTCTACAGCGATGTGCAACAGCCGTTCACGCCCGTCGACCGCGCTTCGGCTACGGCAACGCTGATGACGGGCGCAACGCCCAACGTTCACGGCGTGCCAGGGCTTACTTGGCTCTCGCGCAAGACGCTGCAGCCCGTCTATTGCGTCGACGATTCGCGATATGCGGGTCTTGAGACAGTGGAGAAGAGTTCACCCGGATACCTGCTCACCTCGACGCTTGCCGACGAGCTGAAGCACGCCACAGCGCGCAAGGCCCTCGTCTACAGCATAGCTCCTGAGCGCGACATGGCAGTGCTGCTGGCCGGTCACGCTGCCGACGGCGCCTTCTGGTTGAGCGACGACCGCGGCCTCTGGGCAGGTACTTCGTTCTATGGTAAGATGCCCGACTGGGTTGCCCGCTACAACGCCACCGAGATGCCGGCACAGACAATCTCACGCAGCAAATGGGAACCTACATATGACAACGCCTATCCTTCGTTCGTCTACTATCATGCCCTCGCTGACGAGAAGGCGAAGCAGTTCAAGCACACGTTCACGGGTAGCAACCGCTATCGCCATTTCAAGACCTCTGCACTCGTCAACGAGGAAGTCATGCGACTGGCCACACACTGTGCCGAAGCCACGAAGCTGGGCACCGATGCCACGCCAGACATCCTCTCAATAGGCCTCTACGCCGGCACCTTTGGCGGGCAGGAGCTGTCTGCCAGCCCTTCCGAGCTGCAGGATACATATGTGCGCCTCGACCAGGTGTTAGCCTCGCTAATCCAGACTTTCCGGCAGCGCTATGGCAAGGATAAGGTCTTGTTCGTTGTCGCCTCTACGGGTTACGACGCTTCGGCCTACACCCCAACTATCGAAGCCGGCACTTTCAACCTCAGCCGTGCAGCCATGTTGCTGAACATGTTCCTCTCGGCCAAGTTCGGGCAGGCGCAGTACGTGGAGGCAAGCTATGGCCATCAGATCTACATCGACCACAAGGTCGTAGAGCAACAGCAGCTTCAGCTCACAGACGTGCTGTCTGAGAGCGAGGCCTTCCTCGCACAGATGGAGGGCGTTAGTGATGTCTACAGCGCCAGATCGCTTGCCGTGGCTGCGCGCACTCCAGAGCTTTCGCTCGTGCGAGGCGGATGGTCGCCTGCACGCTCTGGCGACATCGTCCTTGAAATACTTCCTGGATGGAAAATCATAAGCGAGAACAATTCAGAAACAACAAATAAAGGGCAGCCCTACACGCCCTATCCGCTCTTCCTGCTCGGACCGGAAGTTGAGCCGGCGCATCTGGCTGTGACACAAACGGCTACCGCCATCGCCCCAACGCTGGCCAGCAGTCTGCGCATACGCGCCCCCAACGCCAGCCGCGAACCGCCGCTTGCCCTGTGCAATGGCGAATGATTTAATACGAATTAAAGGAATGGCAAATTACTAATAACGCAATAAAAACAATACAAGTATATGGATTTTATTCAACTCCTTCGCAAGCTCTTCGGAAATAAGAGCGACCGCGATATGAAAGCTATTCAGCCGCTCGTCAACGAGGTCCTGAAGGTTTACCCCGAGATAAACGCCCTCTCCAACGACGACTTGCGCGCGCGTACTAAAGAACTTCAGGCGCGCATACGCGAGGCTGGAGTGCCCATACGCCAGCAAGTGGACGAACTGAAGGCGAAAATCGAGCAGACACCCATCGAGGACCGCAAGCCCATCTTCGAGAAGATCGACAAGTTGGAGAAAGACCAACTGGAGGTCTTCGAGAAAGTGCTCGACGAGATTCGCCCCGTAGCCTTCGCCATAGTAAAGTCGACTGCCGAACGCTTCACAAACAATGAGACAATCGAAGTAACAGCTACTGACTTCGACCGTGAACTGGCCGCACGTCACGACTTTGTCGACATCGAGGGTGACCGCGCAATCTACCACAACCACTGGGTAGCCGGCGGCAACGAGACGCTCTGGAACATGATCCACTACGACGTGCAGCTCTTTGGCGGCACCGTGCTACACCAGGGCAAGATTGCCGAGATGGCTACGGGTGAAGGTAAGACCCTTGTGGCTACGCTGCCCGTTTTCCTCAACGCATTGACAGGCAACGGCGTGCACGTTGTCACCGTCAACGACTACCTTGCCAAGCGCGACAGCGAGTGGATGGGGCCGCTCTATATGTTCCACGGCCTGTCGGTCGACTGCATCGACAAGCACCAGCCTAATTCTGAGGCGCGCCGCCGTGCCTATCAGGCCGACATCACTTTCGGCACCAACAACGAGTTCGGCTTTGACTATCTGCGCGACAATATGGCCACCTCGCCCGAAGACCTCGTACAACGCATGCACAACTATGCCATCGTCGACGAGGTTGACTCCGTGCTCATCGACGATGCCCGCACGCCGCTCATCATCAGCGGCCCCGTACCAAAGGGCGACGACCAGATGTTCGAGGAGTACCAGCCGCTCGTCGAGAAGCTCGTTGGTGTGCAGCGCCAGCTGGCAACCCAGTACCTGGCCGAGGCCAAGAAACTCATCGCCGAGGGACAGGCCGAGGAAGACAAGGAGAAAACCGCCGCTGGTTTCCTCTCGCTCTTCCGCTCCTATAAGGCGCTGCCCAAGAACAAGCCCCTCATCAAGTACCTCTCAGAACCTGGCATCAAGAGCGGTATGCTCGCCACGGAGGAGATTTACATGGAGAACAATAACAAGCGCATGCCTGAGGCCGTAGAACCTCTCTTCTTCGTCATCGACGAGAAACTCAATAGCGCCGACCTCACCGACAAAGGCAACGCATGGCTCTCAGGGCAGGTCAATGACGACGACCTCTTCATCTTGCCCGACATTGCCGCCCAGCTATCAGCCCTCGAGGGCGACAGGAGCCTCACTGACGAGGAGCGCGTGCAGAAGAAGGACCAGATGTACACCGACTACGCAATCAAAAGCGAGCGCGTACACACCATACAGCAGCTGCTGAAGGCATACGCCATGTTCAACCTCAACGAGGAGTACATTATTGTAGACGGCGAGATAAAGATCGTCGACGAGCAGACAGGACGCGTAATGGAAGGTCGCCGATGGAGCGACGGACTCCATCAGGCCGTGGAGGCTAAGGAGCACGTAAAGGTGCAGGCGGCCACGCAGACCTTCGCCACCATCACACTCCAGAACTACTTCCGCATGTACCACACGCTGGCAGGCATGACGGGTACCGCCGTCACCGAGGCTGGTGAGTTCTGGGACATCTACAAGCTCGATGTCGTCGAGATACCTACCAACCGCCCCGTAATACGCAACGACCAAAACGACCGCGTCTACAAGACACAGCGTGAGAAGTACAACGCCGTCATTGCCGAGGTGGAGAAGATGCGCAACAGCGGACGCCCGACCCTCGTCGGCACAACCTCCGTCGAGATATCCGAGCTCCTCTCACGTATGCTTTCCCTTCGTAAGATACCTCACCAGGTGCTTAACGCCAAGCTCCACCAGAAGGAGGCTGACATCGTAGCCCTCGCAGGACAGAGCACTAACGGCCTCGGAGCCGTCACTATTGCAACCAACATGGCAGGCCGTGGTACCGACATCAAACTATCGCCCGAAGTGCGCGATGCAGGCGGTCTCGCAATCATCGGCACCGAGCGCCACGAGAGCCGTCGCGTTGACCGCCAGCTGCGCGGACGCTCTGGCCGCCAGGGCGACCCGGGCTCCAGTGTCTTCTTCGTATCCTTGGAGGACAAGCTCATGCGCCTCTTCGCCAGCGAGCGCATCGCAAAAGTCATGGACCGCCTCGGCTTCGAGGACGGCGAGATGATTGAGCACCCCATGATCAACAGTTCCATAGAGCGTGCACAGAAGAAAGTTGAGGAAAACCACTTTGGCGTCCGTAAGCGCCTGCTTGAGTACGACGACGTCATGAACAAACAGCGCACCGTCATCTACGAGAAGCGCCGCCACGCACTCATGGGCGAGCGACTCGGCATGGACATCGCCGACATGCTCTACGACCGCGTATGCAGCATCATTGAGAACTGCGCTGACCACGAACAGATGAAAGAGCAGTTCATAAGCCTCTTCGCCATGGACGTGCCATTCACCGAGAGCGACCTCCTGCAGATGAAGCGCGATGATCTCGAGGAGAAAGCCTATCAGGCCGTACTCAGCCGCTTCCAACAGAAGACAGACCTCATAGCCACAGAGGCCTACAAGGTCTTCAAACCCATCTACGACGGTCCAAACGGGCAAGAGTGGAAAGACCGCCCAGTGCTCGTGCCAATCGTTGACGGCCGACGCTCCTACAACATTGGAGGCGTCAGCCTTCAGCAGACATGCGACAGCCAGGGACGCGCCATCGTTACAGCCTTCGAGAAAGCTATCATGCTCCATGTCATTGACGAGGCGTGGAAGGAAAACCTCCGCGAGCTCGACGAACTGAAGCACAGCGTACAGAATGCTTCCTACGAGCAGAAAGACCCCCTGCTCATCTTCAAGCTCGAGAGTGTGCAGCTCTTCGACAAGATGGTCAACCGCATCAACAACCAGACCATCTCGATCCTCATGCGCGGACAAGTGCCCGAGCAGCAAGTGCAGGCACCCGACGACGCCTCACAGCAGCGAGCTGCATACGAGGCACAGCGCCGAGCACGAGCCGCAGCAGCTGAGCGCGCACGCTACACTGCAACACGCAGCGGCGGAGCTCCTGGCACCACGCAGGCACCCACCTACAGCCGTCCTGAATACGCCGGCGGAGCACCCACCGACCTCAGCGATCCCGCACAGCAGGCAGCTGCCGCACAGGACACCCGCGCACAGCAGCCACGCACTCCATTCACAGCCGAGAAGGTGCCCGGACGCAACGACCCATGCCCCTGCGGTAGTGGAAAGAAGTTCAAGAACTGCCACGGTCGCAACCTCTAATACCAAGGCATCTCCGATGCAGACATATAACAAAACCCCGCCGTCAGACTAATAGAACTGACGGCGGGGTTGTGTGTTCACTCGGTGATGTCGTTGCGGTAGCGCACTGGTGGTGCCCCGTAGAGCAGGCGTACACGCCTGGGATCATCAGGCCTGACGATGGGCGTGATGGGGTTGTTGGCACGGTTTATGCTGTCCTGTCGGGCTTGTTCGCTATCGCGCTGGGCTTTCTCTGCTGCGCGCTTTGAACTGCGGCAGCCGCCGAAGCCGAGGAGGAGCAGCAGGCCAGAGAGCAGTGCTGTAGTAACTCTTGTAATTGTCTTCATAATTATGTATTCCTTATATTCCTTATATTTAATATTGAATCCCTAATCTTTCGAGATGGCAAAGAATATTGTTGCCATGGTCGTCGCGAAGGTGCATGCCGTTGCCTCGGCAGTAGCGCCAGTGGCAACAGTCGGCGCAGCGGCCTGTACGTCGCCACTCGAAGGTGCGGTGGGGTTGGTAGCGCTGCTCCCACACGTCCATGAAGTCGTCCTTATAGATATTGACTTGGTTGTAGTTGGCGCGTATGCTGGCGCATGCGGCTATGGCGCCGTCGGCCATGACGCTGCCTACGGTGATGCCAGCCTGGCAGTGGAAGAAATGGTCGCGCACGTCGGCTTCGTAGTCGCCGAGGTAGCCTTCGCAGCCGTAGCTGGCGCGGATAAGCCCTTGCTGGCACGTCTGCTTTATGAACTCGAAGACGCCTCGGAACTCCTCTGCAGAGAGGCGCATGGTGGGGTCGCCCTTGGCGCGCCCCATTGGGAATATGGTGTAGATGCGCCATTCGTGCACACCCTTGCTGATGAGGAAGTCGCGGATGGCAGGCAGTTCGGCGTAGTTGCGGCGATGGACGCACGTGACGCAGTCGAAGCGCAGGGGTGAGCCGGCGAGGAGGTCGATGGCCTGGGATGTCATGCGGAACGAGTCGCGGTGGCCGCGCAGCCAGTTGTGGTTCTCCTCCAAGCCGTCGAGGCTGAGGGCCACGCTGTGCATGCCTGCCTGGCGGAGAGTGTTGAAGCGTTCTGGGGTGAGGGCGAGGCCGTTGGTCACCAAGCCCCAGGGGAAGCCGCGGCGGTAGATTTCGGCGCACACGTCCTCGAGGTCGGTGCGCACGAGGGGTTCGCCGCCGGTGATGATGACGAAGACGTCGTGTGGGTTGCACTTGCGCTCTACGCTGTCAAGCACGTGCAGGAAGTCGCGGGCAGGCATGTCGTCAACGCCGGCGACGCGCTTGCAGTCGCTGCCACAGTGGCGGCAGTGGACGTTGCAGCGCAGTGTGCACTCCCAGAAGAGCTGGCGCAGCGGGTGCTCGCGCTCGATGGTGCGGTGAAGCTGGTGGGCCACTTCGAAGCCTATGCGTTTGCGCAGGTTCATTTCCCTTCTCTTTATTTTTTACAGGCCAAAGGTAAGCAGTTTAGTTTTGCCGCCAAAACATTTTAGAAAGATTATAAGTGTTATTGCAACTTTTCACATTTCTTTTTCGTCTATAGCATAAAGAAGCACTACCTTTGCCCCCCAAATACCAAGACTTATAAGAGTGATAGAGCTAAGAGGCATACATAAGACCTACTCAGGAGCCCAGCCGCTGCACGTGCTCAAGGGCATCGACCTCGACATTGCCGAGGGCGAGCTGGTGAGCATCATGGGCGCCAGCGGCTCGGGCAAGAGCACATTATTGAATATACTGGGTATCCTCGACGACTACGACGAGGGTGACTACCGCCTGGCAGGCACGCTCATCAAGGATCTCAGCGAGACGCGTGCCGCTCAGTACCGCAACCGCATGATTGGCTTCATATTCCAGTCGTTCAACCTCATCGGTTTCAAAACAGCTGTGGAGAATGTGGAACTGCCGCTGTTCTATCATGGGGTGGGGCGCCGCCGGCGTCATCAGATGGCTATGGATGAGCTTGAGAAAATGGGCCTTACCGATTGGGCTGAGCACTATCCCAACGAGCTGTCGGGTGGTCAGCGCCAGCGTGTGGCCACAGCACGGGCCTTGGTGACTCGTCCCAAGATCATACTTGCCGACGAGCCAACAGGTGCACTCGACTCGAAGACAGGCGTAGAGGTTATGGAGTTGCTGAAGAAGTTGAATCGCGAGGAGCACATAACAATGATTATCGTCACCCACGACCCTAACGTGGCGGCGCAGACGAACCGGGTGATTCGGATTAAGGATGGCGTGATTGAATAATGGGTATTGAGACATTGAGGCTTTATCTATGATAGAATTGTTCTCCGAGATATGGCAGACAGCGCGTCGCAATAAGCTGCGCACCTCGCTCACAGGCTTTGCCGTGGCGTGGGGCATTTTCATGCTTATTGTGCTGTTGGGTGCCGGCAACGGTCTTATTAATGCGCAGATGGAGAACAACGACCGCTACGTTGACAACTCGATGATGGTGTTCGGCGGTATGACCTCCAAGGCGTTCGACGGCCTGAAGGAGGGACGCAACATCCAGCTCGACAACAACGACCTTGCTGTCACTCAAGCCCGCTTCACCCAGAATATTGACAAGGCAGGTGCTATTATTTACGAGAATGCCGTCACGATAACCGTGGGTGAGAACTACGTCAGCAGCAGCTTGCGCGGAGTCTATCCCATGGACCAAGAAATCAACAAGAAGAAATTGGTGGCTGGCCGCTTTATTAACGATATTGATATCTGCGACCAGCGCAAAGTGCTTATCATATCAGAGAATCAGGCGCGCGAACTGATGCCGAAGGACCCGCGATTATTATTGGGACAGACAATCCGTGTCGGCGACCTGGCTTTCAAGGTAGTGGGAATCGAACAGGAGGACAAAAGCCGTATGAGCACTGATGCGACAGTTCCTTTCACGACCCTACAGACCATATACAATCGTGGCAATCGTGTGGGACGTATTAATTTCACCTTCCATGGATTGAACACCGAGAAGGAGAACGAAGCCTTCGAGACACGCTACCGCGCAACCATCAACCGCCAGCACCGTGCAGCACCCGACGACGAGGATGCCATCTGGATTTGGAATCGCTTCACTCAGGCTTTGCAAATGCAGAAGGGTATGAATATTATCCAGGTGGCGCTGTGGATTATTGGTCTCTTCACTCTTCTGAGTGGCATTGTGGGCGTGTCTAATATCATGTTAATAACGGTACGAGAGCGCACGCGTGAGTTTGGTATCCGTAAAGCTATCGGCGCTTCGCCTGCCAGCATACTCCGCATTATCATAACCGAGAGTATCATAGTGACAGGCTTTTTCGGCTACTTAGGTATGCTAATGGGCATTGGAGCTAACATGTATATGGATGCCACGCTCGGCTCAAAACCTATAGAGACGGGACTCTTCACGACCACCGTGTTCGTAAATCCCACAGTTGGGCTGGGCACATGCTTAGGTGTCACCCTTGTGCTCATCCTGGCAGGAACAATTGCAGGATTGATGCCTGCGTTAAAAGCCTCAAGAATTAGGCCAATCGAAGCACTGAGGGCTGAATGAAGAACCTTTAATTTTCAATTATACTTTCAACTACGGGCGAAGCCTGTGATCAACCATTGATAGACTCTGATTCCATACACGAACTCTTGCAGGTCTTGCTGCGCAACAAGACTCGCTCTTTCCTCACCGGCTTCGGTGTCTTTTGGGGTGTGTTCATGCTTGTTGGGCTCATCGGCGGCGGTGCAGGCATGAAGGAGATGCTCAATAATAATTTCGAAGGCTTTGCCACGAACGCTGCCATAGTCTTCGAACAGCCGACGACAAAGCCTTACCACGGCTTCCGCAAAGGTCGTGAGTGGTCGCTGACAACGAGCGATATTGAACGCCTGCGGGCTCAGGTTCCACAACTTGATGTCATCTCGCCCATGGCTTCGAAGTGGGGAGTGCAAGTGGTCAACGGTGAGCATAAGTACAACGCCAGCGTGAAGGGGCAACTGCCAGAGTACGCCGAAGTGGAAGCCCCGAAAATGTATTACGGGCGCTTCATCAACGAGATGGATATTGCACAGCAGCGTAAGGTGTGCGTGCTTGGCAAGCGAGTCTACAAAAACCTCTTTCCTCAAGGAGGTGACCCAACGGGACAGCTCGTGCGCCTCGACTCTGTATTCTACTCAGTCGTAGGCGTCAACTACGCCAGCGGCAACATGAACATTAACGGCTCTGCTGACGAGGCCGTGGTAATCCCACTTTCATTGATGCAGAGGGCCTTCAATATGGGCGAAGACCTCGACCTCATAGCTATTACAGCCCGGCGCGGCACTGCCATCAGCGACATAACACCACGCATACAGCAGGTCATCGCCCGCGGACATGACATCGACCCAACTGATGAAAAAGCCGTCATGGTCTTCAATACGGAAGTTCTCTTCGGGTTGATGGACAACCTCTTCAGGGGTGTTGATCTTCTCATTTGGCTCGTTGGCATAGGCACTTTACTGGCAGGTGCTATAGGTGTGTCTAATATCATGATGGTGACCGTCAAGGAACGCACCACCGAGATAGGTATCCGACGTGCTATAGGTGCTACGCCACGTAACATTCTCTCTCAAGTCATATCTGAGAGTATCCTTCTTACTGCTGTTGCAGGCATGAGCGGCGTGCTCTTCTCTGTGATAGTTCTGCAGATGATGGAACTCGGCTTCACTGAGGACGGCATTGTGAAATCCCATTTCCAAGTGTCGTTCTGGACAGCTGTCGGTGCTGTAGCCATTCTTGCTGTCCTCGGCGTGCTGGCAGGTTTGGCTCCAGCTGTGCGTGCTATGGCTATCAAGC
>JAFUFW010000054.1 GCA_017469685.1 Bacteroidaceae bacterium
CCCATCACATTGCCGTGAACGAGGGACTGGAAAATGCCTACGTGCCTCTGACCGAACAGGACATCAAGGAGATACTGGTGGCCAGTCTGTAGATGCAAATTGATATGAGAACACTCATAGCGCTTTTGATTGGCTTATTTACGATGGCAACAGTAAATGCACAGACGCTCACAGAGCGTCAAAAAGGATTGGCAGCATGTGCCTGCCTGATGGCACAGGGAGATTTGGAGCGGTTGGAACCTGCGGTAAAGACGGCTCTTGACAACGGAGTAACTATCAACGAACTGAAGGAGGCTTTCTCGCAGCTCTATGCCTACACGGGATTCCCACGCTCGCAGAATGCACTGGGAGTATTGAACAAGGTGTTGGAAAACAGACTGCCATCTTGGCAGGAAGGCAAGCCTTGGACACGGCCCAAGGAATGGGACGATGCAAAGGCTGCCTACGAGCTTGGCGTTAAAAACCAGACGCAGTTGTCAGGCCGTCCGTTTAACTACGACTTCTGTCCGCAGGACGATTACTACCTGAAGTCGCACCTCTTCGGTGACATCTTCGCTGGCGACCAGCTTACGGCTGCCGACCGTGAGATTGTGACTGTGGCCGCACTGAGTGGTCTCGAAGGCGTTGCCCCACAGTTGGCGGCCCACAAGAAGGGAGCCGTGAACATGGACAACTCGCAGGAAACAGTCGATGAGCTCTGTGCCTGGCTCTGTCAGGAGGGCTACACCCTAAGAAGCAAGTGGCCGAAAGGCGAGCCCAACACCGCCTTTGCTCAGTACTTCATCGGCAACAGTTATCTGGCTATCCTCAACGACAAGGGACTTTGTAACGTAACATTCGAGCCTGGCTGTCGCAATAACTGGCATGTGCATCATGGCGCAGTACAGGTACTTATCTGCGTGAGCGGCCGCGGTTGGTATCAGGAGTTGGGAAAAGAACCTGTTGAACTGAAGCCAGGTGTGACAATTGCCGTGCCAGAGGGCGTGAAGCACTGGCACGGAGCCGCCCGCGACAGTTGGATGCAGCACCTGACTTACCACACCAATGTACAGCCCGGCAACAGCAATGAGTGGCTCGAAGCTGTAAGCGACGAGGTGTACAACAAGTTGGAATAAGAATCTTTTGTAGATTAGCTTCTACTGAAATCCCCAGGCGTTACGAACAACTTGCGATTCAACTTGGTTTTCGATTTGGTCGGGTAGGTTGCAGAAGAAGTCAATGCCGGTGAGGCGCTCGAGCTCGTCGATGCTGACGATGTAGGGCGACAAGTTTTTCTCGTCTTCGTAGAACGAGCGGTGTTCCATCCAGAATCCGATGGCTTTGTAGCCGTTGTTGACGCTGCTGTTGTTCTTGCAAAGTACGGCCATGAAGAAATATTTGGGCACGAGCAGCTGCAAGGCTGTGCCTTTGCGCGCATATTCGAGAATCTGATCATCCCTGTCGATGGTGCCGCCCTTGCAGACGTATAGGGTGTCGCGGAAGTCGGCGGTGTTCCATGAGCGAACTTTCATCTCGAGGTTTGCCCAAATGCCGCCGTTGAAGCTGTAGAGTTGCGGCTGCATGTTGGAGTAGAGGAACGTCTGTCGGTTTGCCTCAAGTGAGTTCCAACGATCAGCCGAAGCTATGATGTGGCCTCGAGTGTAACCAGAGCCGCTGTAGTGGCTGCTTGTAGTGCGGTAAACTTCGGGAATGTCGTAGTCCTCAACGAAATTGTCCTCACGCTTGACGTAGCCTCCACTGTTTGAAGCGTCCCACCGGAACGCTGTCCATCGTTGCGCCTTCTTAGCTAAGCTCCATTCTATGCAGTAGTTTACCTCACCTGAGGTCAGGCGCTTGACGAGTAACATATTCGCTACGCCCTCCGCCAGCCTCGGCATCTCAAGGCGTGAAGCCTCAGGATATTTACCATTCTTATTTGCATTTGTATTGATGGTGAGCGGGTCGCGCTCGTCGTCATCTGAAGAGCAGCTCCAGAATAGTGGAGCTGCTATACAGATGAGGGTAAGGGCAATAGCCCATTGGAAAGAGTGTCGTGTCATGAAGGGGGAGATAAGCCGGCGGGTGAACCGCCGAAGGCGGCACGCCTCTTTGTTGACTTGGAGGCCGTGCCGCCTATGTGGTATGGGTTATTTCTTTGTGATGGTGTAGTCGTCGATGAGGAAGCTCTTGCCAGGGGTCTTGGGATTCATCAGAACGAGGTTGAGGTTGGTCGAAGCGTCGAGGCTGAAAGTGTAGGTGACCTTGCTCCACCGGCCTGCGGGGATGTCGTTGGTGTAGTCACCATAGACGTAGCTGCCCACGCTGCCGTCGTCCTTGATTGGCACGTAGCCGGGGCGTACGCTACCGCCGTCGGCTTCTGGCTTAATGTAGAACTCAACGGTGTAGTCACCAGCGGCAAGGGTGAGCTCTGTAGAGGCGAGGCGCTGGTTGCCGCTGGTTTTGCCCTCAACCTTCACGGAATAGCTGCCTCCGTGGGCGTCAGTACTCTGCGATAGGGCGCCTTTTGTGCTGGCAGTGTTGGCCGACATCCACTGTGCAGGTACGCCGTCAGCCCAGGTCTCGAAGCCACCATTGTTGAAGTCTGCGAGGGTGGTGTAGCCTCCGCTGGGGGTGGGTTCTTCGCCCGAGTTGCCGCCGTCGTCCTTTGTTGCCCCGTTGAGGCTGTAGATATAGGCTTTCTTGGAAGCCGTTTCGGGGGTGCCCTGATAGTTGGTTATCTGCCCGTAGATGATGACATCGTCACCGACGGCTATCTGTTTGTTGCCAGATTGCCAACTCTTGTTCTCGAGATAGTTGGCGCTATAGACTTGGAACTGATTTTGCGTTGAACCATCGTCAGAGATGAAGAATGTTGCCGTACCATGCTCTACGTCGAACTTATATTTTATTTCGGAAATCTTACCTTTGATATAATACTTCTCGGCGCTGGTATTACCTGTCCCCAAATCGGTAGCTACTTTGTTGGCCGCAACGGCATTGTATGGGTCTGCAAGTGTGCCGCTGCCCTTGGCTTCGCCTGTAGGAGTGGGCGTTTCACCGCCTCCGTTCTCGAGGATTTCTACGGTAGCATTCTTAATTTCGGGCGTCACCTGTCCGCTGGAAGCGTTAACATACTTCATGAGCTGTCCAGTAATCTTGACCTTGCTGCCGACTTTGAATTCTGTCACGCCTTCGGGCAGGTTGGCGTAGTAGGCTTCGAAGACCTTACCGCCATCTTTGGTATCAGCCATCCAGAAAGTCTGCTGGTTGCGGCTTACGTTGCCAACAACTTCCGTTATGTAGCCTGTGACGGTGTAGGTGTCAGCTGATGTGCCTCCATCGGCGAGCGCTTTGGTGAGTTCAGCGGCTTCAGCGCAAGTCACTTCAATGCCGGTGGGCGTTTCTCCGCTACCGCCTCCTTCAAGTATTTCAACTGTGGCGTTCTTTATTTCAGCCGTCATGTTGCCAGTGTTGTTGTTTACGTACTTGGTGAGCTTGCCTGTGATTCTTACCTTGCTACCGGCCTTGAAGGCGGTGACGCCTTCGGGCAGGTTGGCCCAGTAGGCTTCGAAGACGCGACCACCGTTCTGTGTGTCGGCCATCCAGAAGGTTTGCTGGTTCTTGCTCACGTCACCGACAACCTCAGTGATGTAGCCTGTGATGGTGTATGTCTCGTTTGAGGATGCTCCGTCGGCAAGTGCTCGGGTGAGTTCTACAGCTTCGGCGCAAGTCACTTCGATGCCGGTGGGTGTAGGCGTTGTGCCGCCTTGATCAGTTGGGATGTTGTAGGGCTCGGGCACGTCCTCGCATGCTGTGAAGGTTCCGATGCCTAAAGCTGCGCAGAGCAGCAGTTTAAGATACTTTTTCATTGTATATAGTGTTTTAAAATTCAATAATAGTTATATTAATTTTTCAATTCACCTTAATGTCCTCTTCAGCACGGATGAGTATCTGCCACGTGTCGCGATAGCGTGTGGCGATGCCGTAGAGGGTTACGGGCGTGGAGGGGATTACCCACGAAGCGAAGTCAGCATAAGTGCTGGTGCGCAGCAGCAGCTTGTTCATCGACTGATTGTTGATAGAGTGGTGGACATAGCCGTTGGAGCTGCCGTTGTAGGTGAGGGTAGTGCCAGCCTTATACTCGGGGGCGATGGGGCTTCCGGCATCACCGATGACGACGTTCTTAAGGCATACGAGATGTCCGCAGTAGCGGGTCATGTCGTTCTGTGCAACGGAGAAGAAGTCAATGGTGTCAATCTGGCTCATGTCATGTGTGGGCAGTATTTTCACGTGCTCTTCCCATTTCTCGGTTGACATACGCCCAATGCTTCCATTGTACTCGTCGCCGAGCTGTGTCTGCTGGCCGTAGCCTCCGATGCAGAGATCCTTGAGGTCGATAAGCAGCTGCTGTCCAACGCTAAGGAAAGGGAAGAGACCAGTGCCGTTGATGCCAACGATCATGGCTCCGGTTGGGTCTTGCACAACGATTTGCTTATAAATGTTTCCGCCAATGTCGTTGCCGATGACGGTGCATACAAGCTGGCAGTCGTCAGCAATGCGCTGGAAGCTGCTGCCAGAGATGGCCGAGGCGTACTTGGTCTTGAGGTCGGCGATGGTCACCTGCTTCGATGCCTCATTAGTGATGCTGTTGTTGCCGTAAGGCGGATTGGTCATGTCAGGCGTGTCCCAGTCACCGTCGAAGCAAGAGGCTGTCATCATCGCCACGGCGATGATGAATGTAAAATGTAGGATATATGATATTTTACGCATGATAGCTAAAGTATTTGCATTAAACTTTAAACCTTAAACTTTAAACTTCGCACGAATGGCGAGCCTTAGAACCGGTAGTTGAGGTTGAGCATGAAGTTGAAGCCCTGCACGTAGTACTTCATTGGGTTCTTCTGGAAGTTGTAGGTGCGGATGGTTGTCTTCTCGCCCGTAGTCTGGTCGGTGGTGTAGCTCGAACGGCTCTGTTCGTAACCGCCGCTGACGAGCTTGCGGTTGTTGAGGATGTTGGTGAGCATGAGGTTCACGCTGAGCGGGTGGTGGGCTATGCGGAACTGATGGCCTATGGAGCCGTCGAGCATGAAGCCTCCGTGTCCCTTTGTCTGTTCGGGTACGATGAGCGACCCATCGTTGTCAACAGCTCCTGAACGGATGAGTGTGCTCTGGTAGCGCAGCGATGGCGAATAGCTGAGGTAGATGCGGTCGTAGTAGTTGCCCTTGAGGTTGAGATACCAACCCTTGATGTTGTAGTTCAGGCCAATGCTCCCGACTGTGAGCGGTGTGCTGGCTTCGCGCATACCTTTATTATATAATATGTCTGTCGTGACGGTGCCTTGTGTTGATAGCAGGTAGCTGACGTCGGTGTTCTTCATGTACTTGGCATCAGCCATAGAACCGATGAGGTCTAGGGTAAGGCCTGAGATTATGTTGAAGCGCATGCCGAGCTCTACGCCGTAGTAGTTCTTCTCGATGCCTGTCATGCTGACGTAGGTGAAGGAGTTGACATCGTCGTAGTAGTAGTTCTGCCACTCGTTCATGCGTGTGCCGTGATTGAAGTAGGCAGTGAGGTTTGCGCGCATGAAGCTTGTAGTGAAGGCGTAGCCCAGTTCGGCGCTTACCATGTGCTCCACCTTGAGACCGTCGATGAAGTTGTTGTTCATCTCTGCTGCCTGGAAGGCGGAGCCTCCGTAGCTGCTGTAGGCCGTGGGCGCGTACGTCATATATCCTACACCCAGACCGATGACGTGCCCCTTTCCGAGGTTGAGGTTAGAACCCATCTTAAAGCCCCCGTCGAGGAAGCGTGCCGTGCCGCTCTTGCCATAGGAGTTGTCGGCAAAAAGGCCGTTGCGCATCTTGCCGTCGCGCCACATCTGTGTGCCGCCGATCTTGGCGCTTACGAAGTTGTGGCTGATGCCGTAGTCGCGTGTGTACTGTGCCCAGGCGGTAGCTTTCTGCACGACGATGTTGAAGTCGTAGCCGAAGCGGTCGCCCTTAGTGACGGTGCCATTCGGGTTGTTGAGGTCATACTGCACACGGGGGTCGCTGCCAGCGTAGGTGCCGATGGCGTAGTTGTTGACGTTGTGCAGGTAGTTGGAGCCCATCATGTCGGAGATGGTCTGATAGTGCATACCTGTGTTTGATGCCAACTGCACGCCTGCCTGCAGGCGAGAGTCATTGTCGATAGACCAGTTGAGTGTCGAACCGAGGCTGATGGCGAGATGGTCGTTGTGGCGGGCGAGCATGTAGTAGGCTGCATCACCGCCGACTGCATTCATCTGTGAGTTAGCATAGTAGAGTTTGTCCCACTGAATCTGCCGGTTAGCCTGTGCTGCCGTCCAGTACTCGTAGCTCTCCTGCCAGGCGTTGATGTCGTTGTTTGAACCGTCGGTTAGACCCCATACATCGTAGTTGTATGACGGGAAGTTCTTCCAGTAGTCGGGCTTCGGGTTCTGCGAGTTGTTGTACTGTAGGCGCGTGCCGCTGTACATGGCGTACTTTCCGTAGAGAGATGTCGTTAGCTTAAGGCGGTCGTTAATGTCAAAGTCCCATGTTAGCAGTGCCGAGGGCTCGTAGTTGTTCACAACGCGCGAATTACGTTTCTCGCCGTTCTGGTAGCCCCAGTAGGGGTTGTACAGGTAGTTGTTTGCGAGCCAGTAGGCCTCGTCGGTTGATGCTCCTTGCTGAGCGCGCTCAGTGGGGTTGCCCCATGTGGCAAGGTTGATGCTGTGGCGGTCGCCTATCAGCTTCTGGAGCGAGAGGAAATAGGCGAGAGAGTTGTAGAAGGTGCCCTCAACGGCTGCCGTCTCCATGTTTGCCCAGCGGTAGCCCACAGTGCCGAAGAAAGCCCAGCCGCTTTCCTTCAATCCAGTGCCGTAGGTGTACATGGCACGTGCCGTGTAGTTGCGGTTGAGCGCAGAGAGTGTAACCTTGTGGCCTGCGGCGTAGCTGCTGGCGCGGAAGTTATAGTTGTTTGACCCTCCGAGGGCAGCCATGCCGAAGCCGTTCGACTCGAAAGTCGCAGCGTAGTCGATGTGGTTGTTGGTAGCATCATTCATGCCGCCTACGGTGGAGTAGCTGAAGCGCCCGTTCTCGGCGCTGTTCACTTGCACACCGTTCATGTAGATGTCGTTGTACTTCTGGTCCAGAGCGCGGAACTTGAAGCGCATCGGGCTGAAGAGGTAACCAACATTGCTGGTGTACATGTTTGTGCTTGAATTGATCTGAATGACGTCTGTCGTCACGTCAGCATCCTCGTCGAGCTGCGACTCGGTGAAGATAAACGAGGATGCCTCGTCCTTCAGAGCCTTCTCGGTTTCGCTCGTGGCCGGTTCTTGTGCCCATGTCGGCAGTGCCAGACATAGCAGCGCGGCCGCTGTTAGAAAGTCTTTTCTCATTGGTAAAGTAACAAATTGTGGTATTTGGCTACAAAGAAAATAAAATATTCTTAAACAAAGAAAGGAAATCAACATTATTTTTAAAAGATGAAAAAAAAGCGAATTTTATGCTTATTCTTCTGCAAAAAGAATTATCTTTGCATCCCAAACAAAGAATGTATTTTTATTTACCAGAAAGAATATGATTAAACGACTCTCATTAATTGTCTGTTGCGCGCTGCTGAGCCTCACGTCGACGGCTCAAGAAGGGCGCGTAGCCATGTACAGTATTGGCTTTTACAACCTTGAGAACTTGTTCGACACGCAACACGACGAGGGCAAGAACGACTATGAATTCCTGCCCGACGGTGCGAACAAATGGTCTGATATGAAGTATCAGCATAAATTAAAGAATCTCGCGCGCGTGCTGTCTGAGATGGGTACCGACCGTATCCCCTCCGGATGTGCAGCCATCGGCGTCAGCGAGGTTGAGAATGCCCACTGCCTGAGCGACCTCTGCGCACAGGAGCCTCTCGCCGCTCGTGGCTTCAAGTTCTGCCACATCGAAGGCCCCGACCAGCGTGGCGTTGACTGCGGCCTGCTCTACAATCCGAGTTTCTTCCATCCCGCCAAGGTGTGGCTGCAGCCTTACGTGCTGAAAAACCGTGATGCCCGCCCCACCCGTGGCTTCCTCACCGTTCAGGGGACGCTTGCCGGCGACAGTGTCACCATCATCGTGTGCCACTGGCCGAGCCGTTTCACTGGCAAGCAGGCTCGCGTATGGGCCGGCCAGCAGGTAAAGGCAGAGAAGGACAGCATCGTGCGTGCCAACCCGCAGATGAAGATTCTCATCATGGGTGACATGAATGATGATCCCTTCGACGAGTCGATGGCTAAGGGGCTCGGCGCGCGTCGTAAGCTCGCTGACGTGAAGACGCCCATGGATCTGTTTAATCCATGGTGGCAGATTCTTCTCGATGGCAAAGGCACACTCAAGTACGACGGCAAATGGAATCTCTTCGATCAGATAGTGATGAGCCACAGTCTCACTCGTGGCACAAAGGTTAAAGACTACACATCGCTCACCTTCTACAAGGCTGAGATTTTCCGCCGCGACTATCTATTCCAGGACAGCGGCCGTTATAAAGGTAGTCCTCTTCGCACTCATGCCTCGGGTGTATGGCTCGACGGCTACAGCGATCACCTGCCAGTAGTAACCTATCATGTGAAGAGGGTTGGGATTTGAATCCGGCTGCTGGATATATTGGCGACGATGCGTTGAAAATCAGAAGATAATCAATAATAGTTAAACTGAAACTATAACATTAATCATTAAACTTAAACAAACAATGACAAGCTACAAAGAACTGGGTCTTGTTAACACCCGCGAAATGTTCAAGAAGGCTGTCGCCGGTGGCTACGCCATCCCCGCCTTCAACTTCAACACTCTGGAACAGATGCAGGCTATCGTTCAGGCAGCTGTAGAGACTAACTCTCCCGTCATCATGCAGGTCAGCAAGGGCGCTCGCAACTACGCCAACGGTACCATCCTGCGCTATATGGCTCAGGGTGCTGTTGAATATGCCAAGGAACTTGGCTGCCCCAATCCTCAGATTGCTCTTCACCTCGACCATGGTGACAGCTTCGAGCTCTGCAAGGATTGTATAGACAATGGCTTCTCCAGCGTTATGTTCGATGGCTCCTCTCTTCCCTATGAGGAGAACATCCGCATCACCAAGCAGGTGGTAGAGTATGCTCATGCTCACGACGTAACTGTCGAGGCAGAGCTCGGCGTGCTCGCTGGCGTTGAGGACGAAGTTGCCTCCGAGGTCAGCCACTATACCAAGCCCGAAGAGGTTATCGACTTCTCCACCCGTAGCGGTTGTGACAGCCTCGCCATTTCCATTGGCACCAGCCATGGCGCTTACAAGTTCACTCCCGAACAGTGCACACGCGACCCGAAGACTGGCAAGCTCGTGCCTCCTCCCCTTGCTTTCGATATCCTCCACGCTATCGAGGAGAAGCTCCCTGGTTTCCCCATCGTGCTCCACGGTTCCAGCTCCGTGCCTCAGGATGAGGTTGATACCATCAACGCTTACGGAGGCAAACTGCCCGATGCAGTAGGTATCCCCGAGGAACAACTGCGCGAAGCTTCCAAGAGCGCTGTTTGCAAGATCAACATTGACAGCGACAGCCGACTCGCCATGACCGCTGCTATCCGCAAGTATCTTGCTGAGAATCCCGGTCATTTCGATCCTCGCCAGGATCTGAAACCCGCTCGCGAGAACATGAAGAAGATGTACGTTCATAAGATTGTGGACGTGCTCGGCAGCAACGACAAGCTCTAATTGAGTTGACCGTTAGCAGTTCAGCCAAGCGCGCCAGCTCGAGCTGACAGTTGATTGTAACTGCTAACACGATAATAATCCCCGTTTTGCTTCGGCAGGGCGGGGATTTTTCGTGCAGACACATTGACTCAGTTGCACGCGAGGGCGGCTTAATGAGGTGTCCCACCATGGTGGGACACCCGATTTGCTTGGGCTTATCACCCGATTTGCTTGGGCTTATCACCCAATTTGCTTGGGCTAATCACCCATTTTTGCCATGGAGTTTGGGGGGCGAGCAGCTCCATGAGGGGCGACGAATCAGCACTAAGTGCTGAATTCTGTTAACCGTGTTCGTTTTTCGAATTGCAGTTCATAATTCATAGTTTAAGATTGCTTAACACTATTTCTTTGCCTTTCTCGTAAAATATGGATAATTTTGTGCCGAATGTAGAATGGTTCGTGCCCGTATATTGTTCTCTTCACCTTTCTATTTGAAACAACTTGTTTATAAATTAATATCAGCATTATGAAAATTACTCGCCTGTTTGCGGCCTCAATGGCTTTGATGTGTGCAGTGGGTTCTTATGCCGCTGCCGACGACGCTAATGATCGTCACCAACTATCGTTCGCTCAGGCCATAGCCGAGCCTGCTGACAATATCAGCGTCACCCGTCGTCCTGCTCCCGAAGAGCGCCTGTTCCGCTCCAACACTATCGAGAAGAAGATTGCTGAAGTGAAGAAGCAATTGAAGAAAGCTCCCTATCTGGCATGGATGTTCGAGAACTGCTTTCCCAACACCCTCGACACTACTGTTCACTACAGCACAACCGACGATGGCGATGACGACACTTTTGTCTACACAGGTGACATCCACGCCATGTGGCTCCGCGACTCGGGCGCACAGGTGTGGCCTTACGTACAGTTTGCCAAGACGGATGAGGGCATCCGCAAGATGGTGCGCGGCACGATCCTGCGCCAGCTCAAGCTAATCTGCATCGATCCTTACGCCAATGCCTTCAACGCAGGCCCCACGGGCAGCGAGTGGGAGAGCGACCTCACGCAGATGAATCCTTACCTGCACGAGCGTAAGTACGAGATTGATTCGCTCTGCTATCCGTTGCGCCTGGCCTACGAGTATTGGCTCGTCACGGGCGACGACTCGATCTTCGGCGACGTGTGGAAGGAAGCCGTGACGAAGATCCTACGCACTTTCCGCGAGCAACAGCGCAAGGATGGCCATGGACCCTATCGCTTCCAGCGCAAGACCGCTGCTCAGTACGACACAATGAGCCACAGCGGCTACGGCAACCCAGTGAAGCCCTGCGGCCTCATCTGTTCGGCTTTCCGCCCGAGCGACGACTGCACGGTGCTTCTTTACCTCATCCCCTCCAACTTCATGGCCGTTTCTAACCTCCGCAAGGCTGCCGACGTGCTCACGCGCGTGAACCATAATACTACTCTTGCAGCCGAGTGCACATCGCTTGCAGACGAGGTAGAGGCAGCCCTGAAGCAGTATGCCGTCAAGGATCATCCCAAGTATGGCAAGATCTATGCTTTCGAGGTCGACGGCTTCGGCAACCAGCTCTGCATGGACGATGCCAATGTTCCCTCGCTGCTGGCCATGGCTTATCTCGGCGACGTGCCCGCTGACGACCCCATCTATCAGAACACCCGCCGCTTCGTTTGGAGTGAGGATAATCCTTATTTCTATAAGGGCAAGGCTGGCGAAGGCATTGGTGGTCCTCACATTGGCTATGACATGGTGTGGCCGATGTCCATCATGATGCGCGCTTTCACCTCGACCGATGATGCCGAAATCCGCGACTGTCTGCAAATGCTTGTTGACACTGATGCTGGCACGGGCTTCATCCACGAGTCGTTCAACAAGGACAATGCCTCGCAGTACACCCGCTCGTGGTTTGCCTGGCAAAACACTCTCTTTGGTGAGCTGATCATCAAACTGCTGGCCGACGGCAAGAAGGACCTGCTGAATTCAATACAGAAGAATTAGACTTCTTTGACTTCTTTAATTTCTTTAACTTCCCTGATAACCACTTACCCCATCTTAACTTACCAAATGCAGTTTTAATTAATCCTAAATTTCTCTATGAAAACTTCAAGAATTCTCCTTGCCCTGACACTGTCGCTGTTTGCCTTCAGCGCCAAGGCCGCATCAAAGATTACTTCGCCCGACGGGCACATCTCCGTTGAAGTGAACACTACGACGGGGCATCTTGGCTACACCGTCAGCCGCGATGGCCGCGTCGTCTATTCCTTCCGCGACATTGCCCTCTCGCTCAATAAAACGAGCTTCCCCGTAGGGAAGATTAAGGTCGGAAAGACCGTCCACGTCAAAAACAGCTTCAAGCCTGCCGTCCCCCTGAAGTTCTCGACTGTCAATGAGGACTACAAAGAAGCCACTATCAGTATAGGTTCAGGGGCTTCGTTCTTGCTTCGCGTTATGAACAATGGCGTTGCTCACCGCTTCGTGCTTGCACAGAAAGGTGACGTTGAGGTCTACGACGAGCCCTTCCGCTTCGTGCCTGCTGAGGGTTTCAAGGCTCATCGCCAGACGGCCCCCAACAATTTCAATACCTCCTTCGAGGAAGCTTACCGCCACGAGACGCTGGCCGAATGGAACGCTTCCGACCGTAAGATGACCACCCTGCCGCTGCTTCTCTCAGCTGACGACGACACACAGCTGCTCGTGGGCCAAAGCGATGTTGACGACTATCCGCACCAGTTCCTCTACACCGACGGTGAGGCCATCGTGCCAATGTACCCGAAGGCTCCGCTGAAGTGGGAACCTCGCGGCGACCGCAGCGAGACCATCACCGAAGAGGCTAAGTACATCGCCAAGACTTCCGGGCGCCGCGCCCTGCCATGGCGTTGGGTGGCAGTGACCGACTCCAAGGGCATCATCGAGCAGACGCTGCCAGTGCAGCTTGCCCGTCGCAGCGTGCTGAAGGATGAGAGCTGGATACATCCCGGACAGTTCTCATGGGAATGGTGGAACGGAGCAGCACCCTTCGGCCCAGACGTTGACTTCCGCTCGGGCTGCAACTACGAGACATATTGCTACTTTGCCGACTTCGCTGCGAAGTTTGGCATCGACTATATCCTTCTCGACGAGGGCTGGGCCAAGTCGACCCGCGACCCCTTCCATGGCAATGACAACCTGCGCCTGCCCGACCTCATCAAGTATTGCAATGCCAAGGGCGTGAAGATTGTGCTGTGGCTGCCATGGCTGACAGTGGAGCAGAACTTCGACCAGCTCTTCAAAACTTATGCTGAATGGGGCATTCCGGCCGTGAAGATTGATTTCATGGACCATGCAGACCAGTGGATGGTCAACTTCTTTAAGCGCGTCGTGCAGGAAGCTGCCAAGTACAAGATTATCGTCGATTTCCATGGAGCCTTCACTCCTGCCGGTCTGGAGTATGAATATCCCAACCTCGTCAGCTACGAAGGCGTGCGTGGCCTTGAGCAGATGAGCGGCTGTCGGCCTGAGAATACTACATACATTCCATTTATCCGCAACGCCGTGGGCGCTGCCGACTTCACGCCTGGCGGCATGAACAATATGCAGCCTGACCAGTATCGTGCCAGTCGTCCCAACAGCGGAGCCATGGGTACGCGCTGCTTCCAGATGGCTCTCTATGTAGTGCTCGAGAGCGGTGTGCAGATGCTGGCTGACAACCCGACCCGTTACTACCAGAACGAGGACTGCACCCGCTACATCGCCAGCGTGCCTACCACTTGGGATGAGACTCGTGCCCTCGAGGCTAAAGCCGGAGAATACGTCGTCGTGGCTAAGCGCAAAGGTTCGAAATGGTTCGTCGGTGGCATTACCAATGGCGAAGAACGCGACTTCCGCCTGAAGCTCGACTTCCTCGGTGCCGGCCAGCACAAGCTGACTGCCTTCAAGGATGGACTCAACGCCGGTTATCAGGCTATGCATTACAACAAACTGGAGAGGGATGTCAACAACTCGACAGAGATTGACGTTCACATGGCTAAGAACGGCGGCTGGGCTGCCGTGATTGAGTAAGCCACCAGAAGTTGAATCATAAATAATCCCACCATCGAGAGATTGCTCGGTGGCGGGATTCTTTTGTGTAAATGCCTTATAGCCAGTGAGGATTATTTCAATGTCAGCACTCGCTTGTACGTTCCTGCGCTGTATTCGTAAGCTGTAGTCTCACCTGGCAGCGTGACAGAAGCTGTTGCTCCCTTCGGGATGGTGAAGCGCCATGTCCAGCGGTCGCCGTCGAAGTTCCATGAACTCTTGATGAGGCCGGCGGCTGAACGGTATTCGGCTTTAAGACCGCCAAGGCGCTTGTCGGGAATCGGGCGCATGATGATGTGTCGGAAACCAGGCTTTGAGGGGTCGGAGGCAATGCCTGCCGCCGTCTGCCAAAGCCATTGTCCGACGCAACCGTATGCGTAGTGGTTGAATGAGTTCATGCCACGTGGCCCCATTCCTTTGTCGCGCATATAGCTGTTCCATCGTTCCCAGATGGTTGTAGCTCCCTGGTCTACGCTATAGAGCCAGCTTGGGTTCTTGCGTTGGAAGAGTAGGGTATAGGCAATGTCCGCCATGCCGTTGTCTGTGAGTGTAGGCATGAGGATGCTCGTACCGAGGAAACCAGTCTGCAGGCAGTTGTCGTGCTGACGGAAATTCTCTCTCAAGCGTGCAATCATATTGTCGCGGGCCTGTCCGTCCACGAGTCTGTTGCGCAAGGCGAAGAGAGCCGGCGTCTGCATAGTGTTGAGGATCTCGCATTTGAAGGTACCGTCGGTATTGAGGAAACGCTGGCGCAGGTAAGCCCGTGCGTTGGCTGCCATCTGGCGGTATGGCTGGGCTTCGCGCCCAGTAGCAGCTGCCATGTCGGCCATCATAGCGGCGTCAATTGCCCAGTAGCTTGCGCCGAGGTAGCTCCAATAGGTTATGGCTTCGGGCTTGGGGCCATTGCTGAATGCTCCTCCTCCGCAGCTCTCGAGGGGCTCGTAGCTGAGCCAGTCGGCCCACTGGTAGTTGCCGTTCTCGCCGCTCAGTGCTTCGTGGTCGTAACAATTCTCGTTGACGTGTTGCATGAAGCGGTCCATTGCTTCCCAGTTCTGGTTGATGATGTCGATGTCAGCAAACTGTTTCCATACGGTCCACGGCACAATGATGCCGGCATCAGACCATCCGAGACGCATCCGCCCGGCATCGCCGTACTGGCCGAAAGGAGCAACGCCGGTGAAGGCTCCTGTCTCGGTCTGCGTGTCGCCGAGGTCGCGCATCCATTTGTGGAAGAAGTTGCGAGTGTCGGCAAAGAAGGTTCCTGTCTCGGTGAAGACCTGCGTGTCGGCCGTCCAGCCCTGCCGCTCGTTGCGCTGTGGGCAGTCGGTGGGCACAGAGAGATAGTTGGAACGCATGCCCCAGACGATGTTTGAGATGAGCTGGTTGATGTCCTTGTTGCCCGTCGTGATTGAGCCTGTCTCTGTCTCCAGCGATATTGATGTCACGGGAATGGAGTATAGGCGCTTGATGTGCACCTCGGCGGTGGCGGTGATGCTGGCGTAGCGGTAGCCGAAGAAGGTGTGCGTGGGGACGAAAGTCTCGTAGCCCTCGCTGCCTGCGAAGGTGTAGACGGCGCGCATGTGAACCTCGTGGGTGCGAAGGTTCAAGCGGTGGACACTGCCCTCGGGGCCATCCATGCCCCGGCTCTTAGCGCCGTTGCCGTCGTTGAGCAGTTCGCCCGGCAGGCAGGTCAGCACGGTGCCTTGCGGAGCCTTGAAAACGAAGGCTGGCACGGCTGCAGCGTTTTGCCCGAAATCCACGACGAGTGTCTCGCCTGGGCGGACTACCATCTCTTGTCCGGCACCGAAATGGCTGACGACGTTCACTTGCCCGAAAGCCTCCTTGCTGTCGTTGCTTACGCCCTGCCATGTGTAGGCTTCAACGGGAGTGAGAGCCAAGTCGTGGCGGAGGTAGACTTCTGCGCCTTCCGACGGCAGAATCTCGCCTTTGAATTCAGTATTGACCTCAGGCTTGGCAAAAGCCTCGGTAGCGTCGAATGGCTTAGCCACACGTGCATCAAAGGCCTCGCCCTCTTGAATACCGGTGAGCTTGACGGGGCCTGCTATGGCGGCACGCCAGTCATCAGGATATGTGCCTATGACGGTGATGCCGTGTTTGTAAACAAGCATCAGCACGCCTCGGAAGGCACATTTGTGACCCAGCATTCCGTCGTGGCCAGCAGGCGTCGTGATTTTGTCGGCCCACCAGCCCGGCGACACCTGCACAGCGAGCTGGTTCTCAGCTCCAGCCTTGCAGTTGAAGGCGTCGGTAATGTCGTAGGTGAATGAGCGTTTCGTGTGTTCGGGGTGTGTGAAGCCGGGGCGCAGCACCTCGTCGCCTACTGGCAGCCCATTGACATAGAGGTCGTAGACGCCAAGGCCTGTCGTCATCCAAAGAGCTTGCTGCACTTTGTCGGTGTTCTTTACAGTAGAGACGAACCAGCTGGCTCCCTCGGCAGCGCAGGCGTTGTCGCTCTCATTCACCTTTCCATTTATTACGGGCGCATCGGCGACGGAAAGCCAGTAGGAGGTTTGCCAGGCGCCGTTGTTCAAGGCCGTAATGCGTTTGCCTACGGAAGCAGGCAGCAGCTGTCTGGTTGACTTGTCTCCTGCAAAGGAGCCCGAGGCCAATACTAAGGCAGCTGTCAAAGCAGTGGCGCGGGGGTTAAAGTGCGCGAAATCTTTCATCCTTGACATAATTGTAAGTTTTGAGTAGTTGGTATGTTTATGGCTTCAAAGATAAGAAAAGATTAGAGATTAGGGATAAGAGAATAGAGATTATTTCCCTTTTCAATGTTCAATTTCTTAATTTTCAATAATCAATTATCAATATTACTTATTTCATTATTCAATATTTCAATGTTTCAATTTTTAATATTCAATATTTTGCATACCTTTGCCCACGAAAGAACAAAGCCCAAATCTCTAATCTCTACTCTTAGAAATATGAACGAACTACAGCTCAAGTATGGTTGCAACCCCAACCAGAAGCCGTCGCGCATCTTCATGGCCGATGGTAGCGAACTGCCTATTCAGGTGCTCAGTGGCCGCCCGGGCTACATCAATTTCCTCGACGCTTTCAATGCCTGGCAGCTTGTGAGCGAACTGAAGGCTGCCACGGGGCTGCCAGCTGCCACGTCATTCAAGCACGTCTCGCCGGCAGGTGCCGCCGTAGGTCTGCCCCTTAGCGATACCCTGCGTAAGATCTATTGGGTTGATGATGTCCCCTTCGAACTCACACCCATCGCTTCTGCCTACGCCCGTGCCCGTGGTGCTGACCGCATGAGCTCCTACGGCGACTTCATTGCGCTTTCCGATACTTGCGACAGCGCCACTGCCTTGCTTATCAAGCGCGAGGTGAGTGATGGCGTCATCGCCCCTGCCTACACCGACGAGGCACTCCAGATATTAAGAGAGAAGCGCAAGGGAACCTACAATGTCATTCAGATTGACCACGATTACCACCCTGCCCCCGTTGAGCGCAAGCAGGTGTTCGGCGTCACCTTCGAGCAGGGGCGCAATGAGGTGAACCTCAACGACCCGGCCCTCTTCGAGAATATCCCTACGCAGAACAAGGACTTTCCCGCAGCCGCTCGCCGCGATCTCGTCATCGCCCTCATCACGCTCAAGTACACTCAGAGCAACAGCGTCTGCTACGTCAAGGATGGGCAGGCTATAGGCATAGGAGCTGGCCAGCAGAGCCGAATCCATTGCACACGCTTGGCTGGGCAGAAAGCTGACATCTGGTGGCTGCGCCAGCACCCGAAGGTGATGAGCCTGCCCTTCGTGCCTGGCATCCGCCGTGCCGACCGCGACAATACAATAGATATTTATATAGGCGACGAGTGCGACGACGTCCTGCGCGAAGGCGCGTGGCAGCAGTTCTTCACCGAACGGCCCGAACCACTCACCCGCGAGGAAAAAGCTGCATGGATAGCACAGAACACAGGTGTCTGTCTCGGCTCCGACGCATTCTTCCCCTTCGGCGACAACATCGAGCGCGCCCACAAGAGCGGCGTGCAGTATGTGGCTCAGGCTGGCGGCAGCGTCCGCGACGACCACGTCATCCAGACCTGCGACCGCAACGGCATTGCCATGGCATTCACGGGCGTAAGATTGTTCCATCACTGATGGACATATTAACATATTAACATATAAGCACATTAACCGTTATATGGGCAATCAATACGGCGGCGATGACATAGACAGCGTCATCCTCAACGGGGTAACCTTCAAGAGCGGTCCTAAGGGACCGAAGAAGGAAGTGGCTGGCAAGGTGAAGACCAAGGCTAAGAAGAAAAGCTACATCACCGGAGCCCACGGATCTGCGTCGGCAAAGAAGAAGGCCGACATTCGCCGTGCGCGGGCCAACAGGCATAAGTGATAAACGGACTAATAAAAGCGACCAGATATATCGTTTGATATGTCCGGTCGCTTTTTTGTGCTTCATTCAGCCTCGGATGCTGCCTGTCATCAGTATTACCAATCCCATCGGTGCTCCTTGACGCGGCCGTCGGAAGTGTCGCCATAGCCTTCGTCAGTGGTGAGGCCGGGTGTGTCAGAGCCTGTGGACAAACTAACGAGCAGGGATGAATCTGTATTGTTTTTTGGCGTAGGTATTACTTATTCATGGCATACAACGTTATTTGATAAGAACTTTGCCCCCTCCAACAATATAGAATCCTCGCTGTAGTTGGTGTTCTGTAGCGGTGGTTACGTGACGACCAGAGAGGTCGTAGATGTCAGTATCGTTAATACTGCTTCCATTCTCTATCAGCGTCGCATCAATCGCATCTTCTTCACCAGGTTCAGTAAGCGCCAACGCCATGCGTGCCACGTTCTCCATGAGCGATGCTCCGCTGACCATGGCGCCCATCGACGGCACCTGGGTGTCATCTACTGGTTCGCCCCAATAGTAGTTGCAGTACATCCTTGGATACTTATCATGCTTGAGGTTATCCCAAAGCGTGTCCGCATTCTTCTGTAGGAATGTCACCATACGCTTGCGGTAAGTCGCTGTGGCTTCATCGTCAAGCACGTAGTTTACGAGATAAGGGATAAGCACGGCTTTGAATATACTCTGATCCATGCTCGACCCCTCGTCGCGCAGTAGCCCGTTGTGAATGCAGCGGCCGTTGGTCACGGCGTAGTTGAGCACTCTGCTTGCCATCGTCATATATGCCCGTTCGCCTGTGAGATGATATAGCCTACGGGTAGCCTCGCCAAACGTGCCTTGGGTGTAGGTCAACGGCGGTTCCTCCACGCGCCCGTCGTTGTTGAGTTTAGTCCGCATTATGTTGTCCAGATAGTCGTACAAGTCCTTGGCCGTCTGTAGGTAGGACTCGTCGCTGTAGCGTTCATATAGCTTAGCAGCCACGAGGCATCCTGGAGCGTTCGTGCAGGCGTTGGGTCCCGAGCCGTCGTCCTTCCAAGGCAGCGAGAAGAAGCCGTCGCTGCCGCGGCTGCCTCGAGGCAGGATATAGCGGTCGAACACCGTGCGCGCCATGTCGGCGTAAGTCTCCACCTCCAGAGCCTCGCTCATGTGTAGCAGCGTGAGGCATATCCAGCACATATCGTCGGTGAACTCGTTGTAGAAGCCAGTGTCATCGCCGCTTTTGTGGTACCAATTGTTGGCATGGTTGCGGAACCATCGCTCCATAGTGGTCTTATAACTGCTTAAGCGGCTGTCGTCGCTGCCCTTCAGACGTTCGTATGCATAAATGATGACATCCAAAGCGTGCGCTTGCTGCCAATAGATGGTGCTGGACGCGCTGGAGGCATTTGCATAGGTGCGTGGTATAGCGTAGAATGTGCCCTTGGATGTGTTGAGAAACAGATTCGTCAGCACATATTCCAGCGAATCGGCCCGCCCCGAGTAGTCGCGCTCGATAAGCGTAGCCAAAGGGTTGGATTGAGCACGTAGCGGCATCGATGATGCTGCTACGGTTACAGCGAGGCAGAGGAAATAAAGAATTCTTTTCATCTGATTAAGTATTCTTAGTCGCTCCAGTCGTCATCCCAAATGGAGTGGCTGTTCGTGAAGTTGTCTCCCCAAAAGTCAACGCGATTCTCTTTAACGAGTCCATCGCTTTCGTCGGCATTGCCGTTTTGGATAGACAAAGCTATTATTTGTTGCGTCTCGATGCTTTGCAACGTTAGGATTGGGGCTGTGTATATCTTTTTCATAATCTTTGAATTAGAATGTTTGAGGTGTAGTAACCCTTTATCTTATTACGACTTTCTTGCCGTTCACGATGTAGACTCCCTTGCTCGCATCATTGACGCGTTGACCGGCGATGTTGAAGATGACAGCGTCACCTGCTTCGACATTCACGTTCTGTATGCCATCAGCGTTATTGCCGAAAATGTAAGCCTTAACACTACCTGAATTGTCGGGCGCTACGAGGTAAGCGCGGTTGGCTCTGATAAAGGGCGAGGCTACGTTGGTATCTACGAGATAGAAACCAACTTTGCCATCTTGGTTCTGCAGCACGTAGCTGCCATCGGGAGCAGAGATATCTTCGTACGTGCCGACAAGTGCACCTGCGGTAAGTTCGGCAGGGGCAGTGGTGGGGTAGCCGCTGATCTGGAAGTTGGTGGCTGCATCTGCACTCAGGATGACAGGCGTGTGGGCAGGTACGGCACCATCAACAGGAGTCAGAACTATTGTTGTTCCGTCGACTGTTGCGGTGGAAGCCGTCACGCCTTCGGGCATCGTGGCTTCAAACGGAGCTACGAGCGTTGCATACTTGGCATCGGTAATGGCGACATCAATGGTTTGCTTAGAGCCGAGAGACGTGAGGCGGAAGTTGCCGACGACTACCCATGTGCCGTCCTTTGCTCCGTCGTAGGTCATTTCAACGCCAATTGTAAGTTCGCCGTCTTCACCAACCTCAACAATGGGGGTTACGGCCTTGTATAATCCAGTCTGGAAGTACTGGTTGGCTTGCCAAGGCCAGCATGCGAACTCGCCGTCTACGCCGTCACGTGTCTCGCCAATGCCAGGCATGTTTCCTGCTTCGCTGGTGACGTTAGGCAGAAGCACTTCCTGGCGCTCCCCGCTTCCGTTTGTTGCATAAGCCTTTGCCAGCTGGCGCAGTGTCTCGCCGTTTTTAACTTTGGCGGCTTCATTGTCGCTGTTGCCGTCGCGGAAGAAGCCATAGCAGGTAAGCTGATACTTGCCTGGCGCGAGACCAGTGATTGTCTGGCTCATATTGGCATTAGCCTCAAACCACTCTATAACCATCCATGGTTCGCGATTGTCGCCTCGTACCTGAGCTCCGATGCCTGTCCATCCACGGTCCCAGTTGTCGTTGCCATCAACTTTTGCCTTGGTGAAGTTTGGATTGTTTATCAGGTAGGTGACATCCAGAGGCTTCGTCTCCGATGCCTTCTGCATAGCAGCATTATAGGCCTCGGGCGAAACGAGCATCCACTGAGCGTATGGGTTGTCCTTATAGTCATTGACATTCCAGTTGCGCTTCTGAATTGCATTCCAGTAGTGAGTATTCTGGTCGCAAACATCTTCGGCGGGATCATAGACGAAGTGCCAGTTGTAGTTGTCCCACTCGCACATATTGTAAACCTTTTCCTTGCCTTCGACGGGAACGAAAGCGAGCTTGTTCTCGCCATTCTTGTCCCAGTACTCTTCCTCCCAGTTCATACCATCCCAACCATTGCCGCTGAGGTGGAATACGGGACGGCCTGCGGCACCACTCCATTCTCCGTCAGGACGGAAGTGGATAAGCATACCCGGGTTGTCGATAGCGATGTGAGTGCCCCAGTCGGCTGTCGTGCTGAAGAAGATTTGAGCACCTACATTATATAAATAGTAGTCGGCCTCTTCGTTGGCAGGCTCAGAACATTCAATCAAGCTGATGTCAACCTTCTCGATTGCGTTGAGCTTGCGCAGGTTACGAACCAGACGGAGATGAGTTTCGATATCATTGTTAATTCCATTTGCGAGGAAGTCTGTCACTGTGGCCGGGATAGCTATGTTCTCCGACTCAGCCAAAGAGATTGTGGCATTCAGAACGGTGACATCAACATCCTTTGCCTTATTCAGTGCAGCCTCAAGCGCATTGGTGGCGTTTGTCATTGCATCAGCATCAGTGCGGCTGACGTTCCTGGCATTAGCAATTTCTGCTGCTAAGGCCGCAGCAATAGCGCCTGTTGTCTGGCCGTTGAAGTTTTCGGCCTCAGAAATCATATTATCGAGGGCTTCGATGTAGGATGCCAGGTCTTCAATGACAACCTCGCCAGCATAAGTCAGTGTGAAGTTGTCTATGAGCATCCAGGCGTTGTTGCCTCCTTCTACCTTGGCACCGACACGAAGCTTACCGTTGGTCACTTCCACTGTTACTTCGTCTGTCCAGCCTTTGCCTTCGAAGATGTTGGTGGAGAACTCGTTGGTGCCGTTGTAGGCCCATACACCAGATGTAATCTCCTTGGTGTTTCTGTCGTTAACCCTTTCGGACGTTACAAGTGAATAGACATTAATCATTGGGGTGGCAGCGTCGTTAGCATAGACAACGCCCTTAGTGTTGCCTGTGGGGTCAGCCAAATATTCGTTGTAGCGGTCGACGTTCATGTCGCCACCGCCTGTCGAAACATAGATAGCCTGAGCCTTGAACTTGTAAACGCCATTGGGAACATTGATGTCCTGATAGATATCGCGGTTGGAGATGTTCCAAAGTTCCCAAACCTTGTTGCAGTGGTAGAAGCCGTCGCCACCACAGGCATTGCTACCATAGTCTCCCATCCAGGTCCTATATGATGTCTCATCTCTGTGGCTGTCGGCCGTGGGGAACGTACCTCCGAGCACGAGCCATGAGCAGTCGTCGCCTTCTTGCATTGCTGCCAGACGCTGTTCACGACTTACAAGCTGCCAAATATTTCCGTTCTCTGCGATGTCGCCAGGCTCGCTCGTAGCCCAGCCGTTGGCATTAGCTCCCATAGCTCTGCCGCCAGGCGTGGACAGCGCATAGCAATTGGTTACACCTTCAACATTCACGGGGGTGAATATCCAGTTTGTCACGCCATCGTTTGTGTCCATATAGAGGTTGCTGCCATTAATGGAGTGATTGTTGCCAAGCTTGGGATTTAGAATAAAGCGACCGCTCTCGTTGCCGGCAAGTAGTTCGATATCACGACCGCGCGGGCCGAGCTCGCCGTGAGAAGTCCAAGAGCCATCTGTGTTTACGTGGTTGTCACCAATCCATTTGCCAGTCTTCACGTTGTAGAGATAGTACTCTGGGCCAACAGCAGGCGTCACGCCAGCATAAGGTGATGTGAGGCCTGTAATGACAGTAACTTCAGCGATCTTCCAAAACGAATTGGGGCGACCGCCCAACATGGCGCTGAATCCCTGAACATAGTCAGCATTGTAGTTGGCGCCATAAGTATTGTCGTTTGCAAAATCGTGAGGGTCGCGGTCTGTAGAAGCCAAACCATAGACATTCTCGCCCTTGGCGGGATCATTGGCGATGTAGATTTCAACAGGATTATCTCCTGTCTTGACGGATACTTCATATTCGCTGGTTTTCTGCATATACTTGCCAGTAGCTACATTTTTCACGTAATAGCAGCCAACGTTGGCAGTAGCTTCGAACTTCCAGAAGGAATTGTTATTGATGGTTGCCGGTACAATATAGCCGTCGCCATTATCCTGCATGAACTTACCAGCGTTGTTGTTGCTTTCAATCGTGTAAGTCTTGCTCGCATCAAATTGCGCGAACATCTGTATCCCTAAGCAAAGGGATACAATAGAGGTTAAGATTCTTGTTTTTCTCATTTTTTGTTAGAGTTAATATTCAGTGTCTTATTTTTGACGTAAAATACTCTGTTCTCGCAACAAAGTTATATAGAAAGGCTGAAGGCTACACTACATTAATTATAAAATATATGCGGACGATGTTCTTTGAACAGTTATTACTCTTTTGTGAATAATTTGTTTTATGAAAAAGCCCCGCCGACTAAGGATTTGTCGGCGGGGCTTGAGTAATGAAATTATATACGGTATAGGTGTGTGTAACTTGCAAGTATGTTTTTATGCTGAATTATGGGCGTGGCAACGGGCTCGCCCATGGCGTTAAAGACCTGTGCAGCAGAAGGAGGTGCTGCGCCAAGGAATTGCGTGTAATGAAATTCATGCCCTCGGTATTCGCGTCCATTTAGTTGGAAACGCCGATAGCCGAGCGAGAGCTTGCGGTCGGCTTTGCGGGCCGTGATGGAGTAGGGTAGTGCTCCGCACATGGGAAAAGAGCCTTCGTCAGTGACAATCTCCTTGCACAAGTACATCATTCCGCCACACTCTGCCACGATGCGTCCACCTTTTTCTGCAAAGTCGTGTATAGCTTCGCGGCAGGCACGGTTGGCCACAAGTGCTTCCAAATGTTTCTCTGGGTAGCCGCCAGGAAGGTAGAGTAAATCGGCATCGGCGAGGTCGGGAATGTCCTGTTCTGGGTCGAAGAATATGGGGGTGGCCCATAAGTCTATGTTTTCCTGATAGATGAAGGAGAATGATTCGGCATTGTGTGCCACGAAGACCTTGTCGTTACTGCTTGGTTTTGTCGGCACCATGGGATAGGATTCTTGACAGATGTCTGCACTGGAGAGTAAAGCATCAAGGTCTATATTGTCAGTAGCCAGCGCTGCCAGGGCCGAAGTATCTGATGTCTCAGAAAAGTCGAGTCCAAGATAGCGCGACCCTTGTTCGAGGGGGCTGGTCTTAGGGATGAAGCCGAAGCAGGGCACATCTATATCAGCGCACACCTGCTGTAGCATCTGACGGTGGCGTGCTGACCCGACCTTGTTGAAGATGACGCCTGTGACGCGAAGCTGGTTGCTGAAGTGGATGAACCCTTGAAGGAGCGCAGCCATAGAGTAAGCTGCTGAACGGGCATCAACCACAAGCACCACGGGAATGTTGAGCAACTGCGCGATTTCAGCCGATGAGCCGTGAGCGCGGTCGTAGCCGTCGAACAACCCCATCATGCCTTCGACTACGCAAACGTCTGCATCGTTGCAATAGCTTACAAACAGCTCGCGAACGTGCTCCGGCGTGGACATGAAGGTATCGAGATTAATGCTCGGGAGGCCACACACGCGTTGGTGGAACTTGGTGTCGATATAGTCGGGGCCGCATTTGAACGGCTGTACGCGCAGACCCTTTTGGCGCAAGGCGCTCATCACAGCCATCGTTATGGTTGTCTTGCCGCTGCCTGATGAAGTGGCTGCTATGAGAAAACGTTGTTGTGGCATACGAGGTTCTTAGTTATCTTGCTCTGCAGGAAATCAGCTGAAGGCTGGAGGCAGAACGAGGTTTCGAGGTTGTGGGTTTTGTTACCTGATTATATGTATCTCGAGCTCGCCCGTGGGGAAAGATGTGCGGCAGTGCTTAAGGCATAGCTCGCGAAGGCGGTCGAAGAAGGCCGGGGGCATTATCTGCCACAGTTCGCGGGCCATGCTTATACCTTCGAGAAGCGAGGCGGCATCGGCTACGCCTACCTCCGAGGCTACGTCGGCGAGGAACGCCTTGTTCATGAGCACCTTGCGGGAATGGGTGTCGAGGTGCCCCTCGGCCAGTTTTACGGCTTTGCCTATCATGATGCCCAGCACCGCACGGCGGAAACCGAGGGCCTGGGTTCGCTGCAGCGAGGCTCCGATGAAGTTGCCGTAATGGACTACTCTTAGCAAGGGCTCGGCCGCGTGCAGGGCTTCCTCGCCGCGCTTGCCCGAGGCCAGCCCTATGCTGTCGCAGCCTAAGGCACGTGCCACGTGCAGCTCGCGCCCTATACTCTCCACGAAAGCTTCGTTGGACAGGGGGCGCACTATGCCCGATGTGCCTATGATGCTTATGCCGTCGACGACACCCACGCGCTCGTTGAAGGTGCGCTTAGCCAGTTCGCGACCGCCCTCCACGCTGATGGTCACGTCCACGGCCGCGTCGGTCAGCGCCCGCACTTCGGCCTCTATCATCTGGCGCGGCACAGGATTTATGGCGGGTTCGCCCAAGGGGATGCCAAGGCCTGGCAGGGTCACGCGCCCCACACCTTCGCCCTGAAGAAAGTGGATTGTAGCCTCACCGCCCCTCATGGCCACGCTTGCCGATATTTTGCAGCCGCGCGTCACGTCGGGGTCGTCGCTAAAGTCCTTGACGACCGTGGCACATCCGGGGGCTACGCTGTCTATGTCCACAAGCACACTCTCGCCATCGGGCAGCTGCACCCACACGGCTTCCTCGTCGGCACCCATTAACGAAAGAAGAGCGGCCTTCACGGCGGCTGTGGCACAGGTGCCCGTCGTGAGGCCACTCTTCAGTGGGAAATAGTCGGTAAGGAAATGTTCAACCATGCGGCGCAGGCCAAATTTGCCGTTGACCACATGAAAGATGTCGGGAGTCGCAGGCCTGCGGATTGCTATGATGCGTATGCCAAGAGCCTTGGCGGCAGCCACCTTTTCGGCGTAACCGCCCGTGAGTCCGCTCTCCTTCAGCAGTATAACGTCGGGACGGAGGCGTTGCAACTCTGCCACCTCGTCTGCTCCCTCGGTGTAGAAGCACAGTTCGTCGTCTGCGGCTCCCTGCGCGTGGGCAAGCCTGATGGAACTCTCGCGGTTTAGGATGCGGTAGATAATGCGGCAGTCGCCAGCCTGTAATGCCTTGAGACGACCAATGCTCTGCACGCCGAGGGTCGACAGAGCCTTGCGTTCGCCGCTATGGAAATTGATGTCCTCTATCTTGTCTACCCATGTGATGCTGTCGTCGCGCTCAGGGTAGATGCGTTCGTAGCGTATGGCTGGCAGCTGCAAGGTCTTAGCCACCGAGGCTACGGTATCATGCAACCGTGCTGCGAAGGGATGGGCGGCATCAATGAGCAGGCGGACGTCATGCTCCTGACAGAACAGCTGCATAGCCTCCTCATCCATAGTGCCATCCACGCGCACGCCATGCCTAAGGGTGAGTTCCTGCTCGCCCGTCTTCGTGGAGTAGTAGAACCTTTTGCCTGCTTCCTCCAGCACCTGTGCTGTCATGCGACCTTCTGTTGTGCCGCCAAAAACCAATATCATTATTTCAGCAAACGGTAGAATGTAGGTTCGTAGTCCTCGGACATCAGCTCTGGATGGAAGATGGCTATGAGGTCGGCGAGGAGCACGTCGGGCTGCATGGGCGAGAGCTCATAATAAGGAGTCTGTTTCATATTGCAGTAGATCACTTTTTTCTCGCGGAAGGCGCGGAAGAGCTCGTTGCGAGGCTCTGAGGCTTTCAGAGCTTCATAGGAGAAGTCGCTGGGGAAACTGTTGAGGATGCGCCAGTAGTTGGCATCGGCCGCCATGGCATAGAGTTGCTCGAACTCGATGTTCACGCCGCCCGTATTGTCATCATTAATAATATACTCTGCTCCTGCATCGCGGAACAACTGTGCAAGTGAGTTGCGACCACCAACAGCATACCAGTTGCCGCCGTGCATCTCGCCCGAGAAAACGGTTGGCAGAGTCTTTATGTTTTCACTGTTCACCTTTAATTTTAAACTCTCGTACCTATCCTCTATTCCCCTGAAGATGCTATCGGCCTCAGCTTCCTTGCCGAGGAACAGGCCAACGAACTTCACCCACTCGGCCTGCCCGAGAGGCGTAAGTTCTTTGTAACCGAGATGTGGGATGAGAGTGATACCCGTCTCCTTGATGGCTTCGTAACCACCGCGCTTGAAGGGAGAGATGAAGATGACTTCAGGCTGGGCTGCCAGAATAAGCTCGGTGTCGAAATTGCCCTCCATGCCTATCTTCACGATGCGCCCGTCCTTCACGCGTGCGCGCACTTCCTTATTAAATAAGTTCTTCGTGCCCGTGATGCCGCGCACCACGTCCAACGCATCCAGCGCAGTGAAGTTCGACAGCTGCAGCATAGTCATTACCAATGTGCGCGATACTGGCACATGCACAGGAGTGTAGCCCGCCGAAAGCAAGGGCTGGGCGGCTATTTGTTCGTCTGCCAGCGTCCGTGGCACCAGCGCAAAGTGATAACTCACTGGCATACGGTCCTCATCTGTCTGCGGATCGGCTATATCCACAAGCCTTATGCCATTCTCCAGCGTCCGCACCTGAAAGCCCTTCGCATATTTTATCTGACAAAGGCTGTCTTCCACAATAGCCGTCGTATCAACATCTCCCGCCTGCCTGCCTGTCTGACCGCAGGAGAAGAGGAGGAGGGAGAGGATTATTAATGAAGAATGAAGAATGAAGAATGAAGAATAAAATTTAGCTTTTATCATTGTTTCAATTATCAATATTTCAATGTTCAATTTTCAATATTCAATATTCAATATTCAATGTTCAATTTTCAACTTTCAACTTTCAACTTTTCCTAAACAGTACCGCTGCAATCACTGGTGCCCCAACGAGCGCCGTGACGCTGTTCACAGGCAACGCCCCTTCAAAGCCTGGCATACGGGCTATGAGGTTGCAGAGGAGGGCCAAGCCGCCTCCGGCAAGCATCGTGGCAGGCATGAGGATGCGGTGGTCGCTGGTGCGGAACAAGGCACGGGCCAGATGCGGTACGGCCAGACCTATGAACATAATCGGGCCGCAATAGGCAGTCACAATAGCCACCAGCACGCCCGACGAGAGGATGACCAACGAGCGCGATCGCTGGATGTTCAAGCCCAGGTTCTTCGCGTAGGCATCGCCCAGCAGCAGAAGGTTCATAGTCTTCACGAGCAACATACTCAGCGGCAGGAGGATGGCCATAAGTACTACGAAGAGCACCATCTGGTCGCCTGACACGCGGGCAAAGGAACCGAGGCCCCAGACGACGTAGGCCTTGATGTCCTCTTCGTTGGAGAAGAACTTCAGCACACCGATGATAGCGTTTGCCAGATAACCTATCATCACACCGATAATCAGCAGCGTCACATTCCCCTCAATGCGCTGCGCCACCCATACAATCAGGCCCATTACTGCCAAAGCTCCAACGATGGCGGCCACGCTCATGGCTACATCGCCAAGATAACCGAGCCTGCTCAGCGCCACGCCTCCCAGCGAGCCGGACATCAGCACAACAAGCGCTACGCCCAGCGACGCGCCGTTCGAGATGCCGAGCACCGAAGGACCTGCCAGCGGATTCCGAAAAACAGTTTGCATCTGCAGACCGCTCACAGCCAAGCCTGCACCGGCCATCAGTGCCGTAAGAGCCTGCGGCACACGAGAGCTCCAGATTATATTGGAGAATACAGAAGAATAACTCTCGCTACCTCCCGAGATAAGAATGCCCAGTACGTCAGTCACAGGTATCTTCACTGTGCCCAACAGAAGGTTCAACACGAAGAGCACTACTATCAGTGCAATGAGCAAGAGAAACCAACCTTTCTTCATTCGTTAGATTACGAGCCGTTTTTGTCAATTCATATTAAATCCAGGACAAAGGTACGCACTTTCCTCGAGCAGAGCAAACTTTTGGCATGAACAAGTGTAAGGAGTGTCTAATTTTTAGACGTTTTTCGGTGCGGTAAGCAGAAAGTGGGAGGGAAGGCTTGGAGAGAACAGGGGAAAGTGCGTACCTTTGCAGCGCAATTCACTTTTCAAACTTCACTCTCAACCGCATGGATTTCCTTCAATCTCTCAACAAACGCGGGCAGCACAACTGGACGAAGATTGTGTGTCTGGCCACAGGGCTGGCAGTGGGCGTGGTGCTCATCGGCAAGGTGGGCTTTGAGCAGTCCTTCGACGATTTCTTCCCCACGAGCCCGCGCACCTATGCCGTCTGCGAGGACATCGTCCGCGACGGCGAGTTCAAGCACTTTCCGCAGACGGCGGGTGCCGTGGCACCGGGCCTGCAGAGCTACTGCCCGCAGGTGGAGGCCGCCACGCGCTTCACCACATTTGCCATGCAGACGCTCATCCTGACGGACGACGGCCGGCGCGTACGCGGCAACTATGCGCTGGTCGATAGTTGCTTCTTCGACGTCTTCCCCTTCCGCGTCCTGGCGGGTGACGCCCGGAGCGTGCTCAGCCGTCCCGACTACTGCATGATTTCCCGCTCGCTGGCCGAGAAGCTGGGCGGCGGCGAGGACGTGGTGGGCACCACCATCTACGACTCCAAGCCCGGGGCACTGCCGCTGACCATCGGGGGCATCTACGAGGACATCCCCCTGAACTCCACCCTGCACGGGCTGGAGGTGATGGTCTCCATGCCCACCATCACGAAGGTGATGTGGGACGGGCGCGACAACTGGGTGGGCAACGACCGCTACCGCAGCTTCGTGCGCCTGGCCGAGGGCTGCTCCCCCGACGACCTGGCGCCGCAGATCGACCAGATGAAGCACGAGCGCCTGCCCCAGGAGGAGCTGCAGAAGGCGGGCGTGGAACTGGGCTTCTCGCTGCACCGGCTTTCTGACCAGCACACGCAGGACGAGGACACACGCCGCATGACGTGGGTGCTGACACTGCTGGCCGCCGTGCTCATCGGCTGCGCCGTGCTGAACTACCTCCTGTTCGTGGTGGCAGGCATCAGCCGCCGTGCCCGCGAGATGGCGGTGATGAAATGCTACGGCGCCACCGAGGCGGCCATCTACGCCAAGGTGATGGGCGAGAGTGCGCTGCACCTGCTGCTGTCGCTGCTGCTGGCCGCGGCCCTGCTGTATGCGGGTCGGGACGTGGTGGAGGAGGTCACCGCCGTGCCGCTCGGGGTGCTGCTCACGGCGGGGCGCAACGTCTGGATGATACTCGGCGTGTGCGCGTTGGTGCTCGTCATCACGGGCCTCGTCCCCAGCTGGCTCTATGCCCGCATCCCCGTGGCATCGGCGTTCCGCACCTACGGCCAGAGCCACCGCCTGTGGAAGCAGGCGCTGCTGGGCTTGCAGCTGGCATCAGCGGCCTTCCTCGTCATCCTGCTCGTGGTCACCGCCCGCCAGTACCGCCTGATGGTCACGAACGACCCGGGCTACGACTATTCCACCCTGGGCATGATACAGGCGGACGAAATTGACACCGGACAGCGGGAAGTCGTCGTGGAGGAGCTGCGCAAGCTCTCGCGGGTGAAGGGCGTCACCGCCGCCACCGTCATGCTCACCGGCAGTCAGAACGGCGACAACATCTACCTGCCCGACGACGAACGCGAGTACATGAACGTGGCCGACCTCTTCGATGTGGGCGACGGCTACTTCGACGTGATGGGGCTGCACGTAGCCGCAGGACGCACCTTCACCGAGGGCACCGACACGCTGCGCGAGTGCATGGTGAGCCGCCGTTTCGAGGAGAAGATGCGCGAGCTGGCAGGGTGGGACACCGCCGTGGGCAAGGAGATCTTCTGCACCTCCTACCAGGGACTGCACACCATCGTCGGCGTCTATGACGACCCGCAGATCGGCAGTCTCTCCATGCCCGAGCGCCGCCCCAGCATCTGCTTCTACAGCCGCCAGATGCGCTACATGCCCATCATCCTCATCCGCTTCCACACGATGGAGGCCCTCAATGACGCCAACGCCGTACTGCGCCGCCTCGTGCCCGACAATCCCGACCTGGCCGTCTATCCCTATTCGCAGATCATCACCCAACTGTACACCGACGCCCAGCGCTTCCGTTCCACAGTACTCATCGGCAGCATCATCGCCCTGCTCATCGCCCTCATCGGCCTCATCGGCTACTTGGCCGGAGAGGTGTCCCGGCGGCAGCGGGAGATTGCTGTGCGCAAGGTCAACGGAGCCTACATCACCGACGTCCTGCGCCTGTTCCAGCGCGACATCCTGCGCATGGCCCTGCCCGCCGTGGTCGTGGGCAGCGCAGCCGCGTACTTTGTGGCACGCCTCTGGCTGCAGCAGTTCAGCCGCCAGACGCCCCTCACCCTCTGGCTCTTCACCCTCTGTGCCGCCGCCGTCCTCGCCGTGGTCATCGCCATCGTGGCCGCCCGCAGCTGGAGGATAGCCGCCGGGAATCCCGTGAACTACCTGAAGACGGAATAGGACCTCTTCTCCCGCCCACTCTGGTCACGAAGGCACAAGCGCCTCTCCGCCCCCGAGCGGGGGAGCGGTTACCTTGAATCTTACAACGTAGTTAATAACAGTAAATAAAGCAGTTAGTAAACGCAACCGCTGTACAGCCCGCCAGCCCCCAGTTGTGAAACCGGAGGCTGGCGTTTCCCTGTTTCTGCGTTTCCCGACGCGGAATGTGTGTTTCCCAACCATGAGATGTTAGTTTCCCGACGGGAAGCATAGATTCCACGGCCAAGAATTGCTTATGCACCTAAGCCCACTTAACTTGGCCCCCGTAAGAGAACGGTTATACTCCCATATCCATCGCCTTTTATGCCTTTTGTACTACTTTTTGCCACCTGCCTCCCCTTTCTGCCTCATTTATACGTATATTGCTCGTTTATTTGCTCAGGAATGTATCTTCTCACGCTTTCAGATGCAAAAGTACAGCTTTATCCTTTGGAAAGCAATGGATTTTGTCAACTATTTGATAAAACCGAGACGAATAAACTCACTTTTGGCTACAAAACCAAGATGAATACACATTTCAATTGTGACAAAACCGAGAGGAAAGTTGATTCTTCGACTATCTTTTATTATTACTCGTCTGTATAAATCCTTGTATGTCCACGGCCTTCGTATCTGAAAATGATGGGTTTGAAACCTTCCACATACTCCCGGTTGATGAGTATGCCCGCAATGCAGATATTGAATGACAGGGCTTCGAGCGGCTTCTGGTACTCGCCCGTGTAGTTCTGATTGAACAGGAGCGTCAGGCCACCGTACTGCACGGGTTGGGTACGGGTGATGGGCTCTGCAAAGCGTTCGTCGGGATACATCTCCGTGCGAAGCCGGAAACTGTAATATTCATCCTCGACACTGATGAACTCGTAGCGGGCAAAGACATCGGCTGTCTGCCACTCGCGGAGTTTCTGTGCAATGGCTGCGTCCTTGACCTGTGCGGCAATGGGTTCGAGCGGAATGGTGAGTCTGATTCCCTCGGCTGATTGCGCCACGACGCCTTCTTCGGTTTTGCGAGACCCTTCATCTTTCTGGCCGTACTGCAATTCACCCCTATATTCCTTCTTCATTTCAAAAAGGGCGCGGTTGATGTCGGCATCTGATACCTTGCCGTCATCGTCGCTGCTGCAAGAGGCGAGGGAGAAGGCAGCAAGCATCGCAAAGGCGAGTCTCCAAATCTTCATTGTTTTCATTTGAGTTTTATATGAAATGATACTGTTTCTATTTCTATATACACACGAATCGGCTATTATATTACACCTGACGTGTCCTTTTCTGTTATCTTTGCCATATCTCTGCCGGATTATGCAGCTTTGTAGTGCAAAGTTAACTCTTTTCTGCCAACGATAGGCTTCCGGCCACCCTAAAAATTGTTAACTATTCCTCTCGAACCAACTGTTCCCTTATTCTCCCGGGGATTGGGAACATGTCAGAATACTTCCTATAATCTTCCTGCAACAATTCTGAGGAAGATGATTCTTTTGTGTCTGTATATTCATATTCGACAACGTAGAATTCATCTTCAACGTCAATGTCCCTTACTATGTTTTCCTTTTTGTGGGTCAGTGTCAGATGCCGGTAGCTGTTGGAAGATTTCAGGTTGAAGACGGAAGGGGCGTTAAAATCATCATACCGGTACAGTTCTGTTTGGTTGTGTTTCGACAATACCTGTGTGTACCCAAACAGGTTTGTCACCAGAGCGTTCTTGGGCCACAAGGCATCTATGGACAAAAGCATCTCGCCCTTGTCAGGAAACATCTCGCAACTGCCTATCGCTATAGAATCCGCATAGACCACTCCCGCCTTGATATTTCTCTTTTTATTGCGCATGGTTTCTTCATATAAGGTGCTCTTGCCAAGAAACGGAAGCGCCATGTACCTGTCGCCAATCATCATGCTGCGCTTCTCCTGCGCAATGTCCTGCCTCTTTGACATGAAGTGATTCGTTACGGCATTTCCGCAATGCACCTTCCTGCTTTTGGTGTCGATATAGAATTCCCGTATGCCGTCCATATAATACTTCAGGCATGAATCCACGTGTTCTATGCTCCTGAAATATACCTTGCAATGATAGTACTTCTTTCTCTTTGCCGTAACATTGACTTCTGACATTTGATAAGAAGAGGAAGACAGGAAGATGATGCTGTCCTCATCATAAACGATACTCTTGGGCTCATAGCTTATATGGGAAATGTGGTATTCCTGACCTTTCTGCAGCCGGATATATCCTCCCACGTCCGAGCGCCCTATCACCGTTCCATTGGCATCATAAACAGTAGCATAGCTGACAGGATTCCAAGTGATACTGTCTGCCAGCATCACTTGCTGGGCAGATGCCGCCAATCCCGTAAGGAATAGTATTTGGGCTAAGACGAATGACCGCCCAGAGCGGGAGAAAAATATTTCTTTTATGATTGCCATATTTTGCCTTTTTGTGGCAAAGTTACCAGTTTCTATTCAACACGGCCAAATAAAAACAGGCATTTTTATTCATTTTTACCAAACAAAGTGAGCTTTTTCACAAATCATCTCATACGTGACCCTCGTATCATTGAAACTGGTGGTAATATGATTACCGTGGTCTTCAACGGCATTGACGAAATGGGTGATTTCATTGAAGTAACCTTGTGAGTATATTTGATTGTTCGTCAGAATAGGCGTGAAGTTGTTCCGCTGGTAGAGGATTTCCTTCGTCTCGCGACGCGGACGTAGTTTCTCCATGGGGATACCGAAAACGGTGGAGGAAGTGGGCGTAAAGGTTAGCTCTTCCATTTGCGAGAGATGGTAGATGCCAGAGTGAGTACCGACTTTCAACGTTTCTTCAGCGGCTGTCCATGAGTAGGCGGTGGAGAGTTCAAGAGTGCCGACAATGTGCGGGTGCTGGAGCATGAGGATGTAAGAGTCGTTGGCGACCCGACGGCAAGCGAGGATTTCAGGTCTCCCAAATAGGAAGCAGACGAGGTCGAGGGGATGGATATAGAGATCGAACAAGGTATCACCCTCTGGATAGGCACCTGTGAGGTAATGCAAATACTCCCCTCTCTTTGGAAGAGGGGCCGTGGTCGAGTAAATCATCAGTTGCGACAGCCGCTTATTCTTCGGCCTCTCCATGTTGTTCAGATAGAGCAGCCCGTTATAGGCGTAATCATAAATGCTATACATACCATTCGTCGCAATCTTGTCCTCTACTTATAAAGTCCAAAATTGCAACGAAAGACTGCACGGGGCGGGGGAGATTACAGATGCCCTCCAGTACTTTCTGTACGCCAGTAAGGGGGCGGCATCGACCTCACGCCGACAACTGCCCCCTAACGAGAGAGAGTTTCTATGGTTGCTATTCAAATTCTTTCAGTTCGGCAAGGCTCTTTTCTATCTCTTGCATCGTGTACTGATGCTTCTTCCAGCCCATCCAACCACATACGCCTCCAG
>JAFUFW010000030.1 GCA_017469685.1 Bacteroidaceae bacterium
ATGAGCTGCTTGGTTTCATGAACCTCACTGAGCGTGCCGGCCACAAACCGGCCCAACTATCAGGTGGCGAGAAGCAGCGAATAGCTGTAGCACGCGCACTCGTGAATAAGCCGGCAGCAGTGCTCGCTGACGAGCCCAGCGGAAGCCTCGATAGCGTCAACAAAGCTGAGCTCCACAGCCTCTTCTTCAACCTGCGCGAACAGCTGGGACAGACCTTCGTCATCGTAACACACGATGAGAGCCTCGCCGAGCAGACTGACCGCACTATCCATCTGCGTGACGGCTTAGTAGTAAGTCAAACCGAGCAAGCAGAAGCCACAGTCGAGCAAGCAGTAGCCCAGACGGAAGGACGTTCCGCTGGGGACGGTTTTCCTGCAGCTGACAGTGTCCTCCCAGACCTCGCCCCAGAGTCAGACCCTTCCACATTCACCCCTTCTTCACATTCTAAAACCTTCCTCGCATGAAACTGCAACTTGGCCTAATAAACCGTCTTACCGTCAGTCGTAGCGCCGACCACGGACTATACCTCAGCGGCGGCCCAGAGGATATTCTTCTGCCTAAGCGCTATGTCCCCGACGGCACGGCTGTTGGCGACGAACTCGACGTGTTTGTCTATCTCGACAACGAAGAGCGCCTCGTGGCTACAACAGAAAAGCCCCTCGCACAGGTTGGTGATTTCGCTTGGCTTGAAGTGGCTTGGGTAAACCAATTCGGTGCCTTCCTCGACTGGGGCCTTATGAAAGACCTCTTCGTGCCTTTCCGTGAGCAGAAGATGAAGATGCAGAAAGGACGCAGCTATCTCGTACATGTGCATCTCGACCCTGAGACCTACCGCATTATGGCTTCAGCTAAGGTCGAACGTTACCTCTCGACCGCCTGGCCGCCTTACCATGGCGGCGACGAAGTGGAAGTCCTCGTATGGCAGAAGACCGACCTCGGTTTCAAAGTCATCGTAGACAACCGCTTTGCAGGCTTGCTCTTCGACGACGAGATTTTCCGCGAGCTTCACAGTGGCGACCGCCTGCGTGCTTACGTCAAGCAAGTGCGCCCCGACGGGAAGATAGACCTCTCACTCCAAAAGAAAGGACAAAAAGCCGTTGCCGACTTCAGCGAAACCTTGCTTGAGCACCTCCGCACCAACAACGGATTCTCAGCTCTTGGTGACAAGAGTCCGGCTGAGGAGATATATGCTATCTTCGGCGTGAGTAAGAAAGTATTTAAAAAAGCAGTCGGCGACCTATATCGTCGTCGACTGATAGCCATCGAGGACGATGGATTACATCTTAGCAAATAATCAGCAATGAGAAAACTTACCTTAGTAGCATCTATGCTTGTGGCAGCAAGCTCCTATGCTGCCGATTTTACATTTCGCCTAAAAAACACTCTCGGCTTCCCGCGAACAGAAGAGACAGTAGAAGTGGCAGTGCCAGAAGGCACAGACTTGAGCTCATCTGTGCTTACATCCGAGGCGGGAGACGTCATACCTTTTGAAGCTGTAGGCAATTCAACTATCCGCTTTCGCGCTACTGTAGGCCGCGGCACCACAGCAGGCTACGTCCTTACATCCGGCACGCCTTCAGCTCCGCCTAAGTCCACATACGCTGCAGTGAAAATGCCTTCGAACCGTGCTGACATAGCCTGGGAAAACGACCTTTGTGCCTATCGTATGTATTCCAGTGTGTTGCTTAAAAGCGAACCTAATACCGCCCAAGGCGTTGATGTCTGGTTCAAGAAGCGCGCCACACCTGTCATTGATGAGATGTACAACCTCTCAAACTATCACAACGAAAGTCAGTTTGGCGTTGATGCCTACTCGGTCAATGGCAAGCGGCTCGGATGCGGAGGTACGGCTGTTGTTGAGGGCGGACATTTGGTGATGCACAATCCCTACGACGCTTGCGAGATTACCAGGCAGGACGCACTCCGTTCTGCGTTTAAACTCACCTATAATAACGTTAGTGCAACAGGGCAGAAATACACCAAAACACTGAATGTTGAGACCACGGCAGGAGCATTGCTAAACAAGGCTACAGTACGCCTTGATGGGCCTTCTGCCACTATTCGACTGGCTGTTGCCGTTTACCAGCACACGGATATGACTCACCTCGTCGAGGGTGTCGCTTACACCGAAGTGCCAGGCCTCATCGGTTGGACAGAAGCCAAGAGTGAAGGTTCCATAACTTCAGCCGGAGCCCGCTTCTTCCAAGGCGCTTACGTGCCGGCACAATTTAATCCTTCCACGGAGGTTATAGACAACCACCTCTGCCTTGTCGTAGACTATGAGGTCGGCACAGAAGTTACTTTCTACTTCGGCGGCGGCTGGAACATCTATCCCGAAGGGCGTTACTCGCAGGACGACGAATGGTTTGAGGCCTTAAATCAATTCAAACAGACTCAGGAGTGTCCGCTCCAACTCACATCGATGCACGACGTTCTCAATCGCGATGACGTTCTGGCAGTACTTAACACCGTCAATGAGACCTGGCAGACGCGCAACTCTTCGCATGGCGATTATTTCTGGAATCGTGCAGTTTACCATATTGGAAACATGGCTGCTTATGATGCTACTGGCAACCAGCAATACATCGATTTCTCAACCGCTTGGGCGAAGAAGTCTAACTGGTGGGGAGCCAAGGGCACGGATAAGACGCAGTGGCAGTACAAGACATACGGCGAAGGAGACAATTGGGTACTCTTTGGCGACAATCAGGTTTGCTTCCAGGTATATATTGACCTTTATAACCTTGATCCAGCTCACGACCAGAACAAGATAGAGCGGGCATTGGAGGTCATGAATTATGAGATATCCACCGATGCAACCGACTATCTTTGGTGGGTCGACGGGCTGTTTATGGTCATGCCAATAATGACAAAGCTTTATGCTATCAGTGGCAATCCCGACTATCTTGAAAAGATGTACGCCTACTGGCAGTACGCTAATTCTATTATGTATGACGAGGAGACAGGTCTATACTTCCGCGACGCAAAATATGTGTATCCCGAGCATAAGACCAATGCCGGCAAGAAAGACTTCTGGGCACGTGGCGATGGTTGGATATTTGCGGCCTTTGCCAAAGTCCTTTCCGAGCTGCCCGAAACCGACAGCCATCGCGACGAGTACATAGCATACTACCGCCGTTTGGCAGCTGCGCTCAAGGCTTGTCAGCAGGACGAAGGTTATTGGACACGCTCACTTGTTGACCCCGCTCAGGCTCCTGGATATGAGACCAGCGGCACAGCCTTGAACACCTTTGCCTACGCTTGGGGCATCCGCAACGGAATCATCGATGAGTTGGAATACGGCGAGACACTTGAGCGCGCATGGCACTACCTCACGACTATCGCTCTTCAGGAGGACGGCACAGTGGGTTATATCCAACCAATAGGAGAAAATGCCAGTCCGAACACTACCGTCAAGGCTACCGACTACCACGACTTCGGCGTGGGAGCCTTCTTGCTTGCTGCTGCAGAGATGAGCCGCCTGGCCGTTGGCGACCTTGAATTGCCTCGACTGCGCATGACTGGGGTGTCACTTGACAGTGAAGATGCTCACCTGTTGACAGTGAACTTTAATCTTCCGCCTGATGCAGAGGACGCAACATCTGCAGCCAGATACCTTCTTGATGGCGAACCGCTTGCTATAGACAACGTTGAAATACTCGACAACACCGTCATCCTTCACCTTACCGACAGCATTGACTATGGCCTCTATCGGTTCGGACTCGAGGGCCTTCATAGCGCCGATGGCGGCGAACTGGCGCAGAACCAGCAGCGCACGCTCCTGCGCACCGTACCTCTCGACGCCCGGCAGACAGGAATCACGATAAGCGCCATCGGTTCACAGACGGGTAATCCCTACAGCAATGTCAACGATGGAAAACTCTCAACACGCTGGAGTCAGGAGGGCAAGAACCAATGGATACGTTTTGACCTCAAGAGCGTAAAGAGTGTATGGGCTGTCGACGTGGCCTTCTACAACGGCGACTCGCGTGTGTTCTATTTTAAGGTGCAGACGTCAACAGACAACCGCACGTGGACTGATGCAACAGGAGATTTGGTAAGCAGCGGCATGACCAATGAGCTGGAGCGGTATCGCTTTGAGCCTGTTGAGGCTCGTTACGTTCGTTTGCTTTGCAGCGGCAACAGTACAAACGAATGGAACAGTCCAACGGAGATTCGCATACGCTTTGATGAGCTCGACAATATCGGCGACCTTAGACTAACGGACGGTGAGAATGACGGACGGCCATCCACAATCTTCGACCTCAGTGGCCGTCGAGTGAACATCATCAGAAAGGGTATTTATATTATCAACGGAAAGAAAGTGAACGTAAACTAACCAATAAACAATTATAATATCATGATTAAGAAAATAATTATTTGTACCACTATGGCTGTCATTGCCATTGGTTCGGCTTTCGCTCAGGACACTTTTAGTGGCACCGTTGTTGCCGACGAGGGCGCCTGGTGCTGGTTCGCCGACCCGCGCGCCATGCACTACGATAACGCCAACGGCACAATCAACGCCACCTACATCGGCTACATCGACGTACACGGCAACGTGAAGGCCACGCAATACGACTGGGTGAGCGGGCGCAAGACGGACGTGCTGGTGCGCTCCTACTTCCAGCCCGACGACCACAACAACCCCACCTTCGTCGTCCTGCCCGACGAGCGCGTCATGATCTTCTATACCCGCCACACCGACGAGGCAAAGATATGGTATCGCATATCGCGGAAGCCGGGAGACATCACCGCGCTCGGAGAGGAGAAGTACCTCGCCACGGCCAACAACACGACCTATCCCTCGCCGTTCATCCTGAGCGACGACCCTGAGCACATCGACCTCTGCTGGCGCGGCATCAACTGGCACCCGACCATCGCCCGCCTCACCATGCCCGACACCGACGACAACTGCAAGTTCGACTTCGGTCCCAAGCAGATTGTGCAAAGCACGGGCGCACGCCCCTACGCCAAATACCAAAGCAACGGCAAGGATAAGATCTATGTGAGCTACACAACTGGTCACCCCGACAACGAGCAGCCCGACTGGCTCTACTTCAACGTCATCGATATCAACCACGGCAACGGTCCTATCCTGCGCGACATCAAGGGCAACCAACTCTCCGTCATCGCCAACGGCGTGCATAATGTCAACAAGCAGAGCAGCTATGCCTCGGCTCACCCCGCTGCCGTCGTAGACAATACGGCTAATATCCGCAACTGGGTGTGGCAGATCGCTTTGGACGAAAATGAGAATCCCGTCATCGCCTATCCACACATTGATGATGCCAAGACGACGCACGTCTACTGGTATGCCCGCTGGACAGGTAGCGAGTGGCGCCGCACGTGGGTGCAGTACGCCGGCCACGCCTTCCACCAGAACTGGAACTCCACCGAGCGCTGCTACAGCGGCGGTATGGCTATCGATCCCGACCACATCAACGACCTCTACCTCTCCATCCCCACAAAGGACGGTGCTTACAACAAGGACGGCGTCTATGAGATATGGAAATACACGATCGACGACGGGGGTAAGGTGGCTGGCAGCGAGCAGATCACCCGCAACTCCGCTAAGAACAACGTCCGCCCCTTCATCATCCCCGGCTCCGGGAACTCGCCCATGCGCCTCGCTTGGATGAACGGCGACTACTATTACTGGATGGTGCAGAAGAGCTACCCGAAGGGCTACCCCACAGACATACGCGTGGATAATGCCTGGGAAGAGGAACTGACAGAAGAGGATGAACAGGCTCCCCGCACAGACTGCTGGTGCCTCGGCAAGGACAAGACGCTGAACCTCGCCTTTGCCATGAACGCCTCGAAATATGCTGGCAGCAAGCTCTTCACACTGGGCAACATGACCTATTCGTTGGACAATGATAGCTATCCAGTAGTAAAAATCGGCGATAATAGCTACCGCAGCCAGAACCGCCTGCTGACCTCCGATGACTGGGCGACCAACTCCACAGGCACCAGCGGTGACAACCACCCGACGAAGGTCGCCACGTGGGTGCTCTCGCTGACTTATGATGGCGCGGTGCTCACCACCTATCGTAACGGTCTCGTAGACCAGGTCATTGAGACAACGGCCTTGGAAGGCGGCACAGCCGAAGCTTACGGCGATGATTACCCCCACACACTCCTAAGTCAAAATGATTATTACGCCTGTGCCTCACCCATCACCGTGCAAGCCTTCGTAAAAACGATGCAGGCTGACCTCGACCGCGAAGCCGTGCGCAACGCCCTGCTGATGCTCGACCTTCCCGCCGAGACGCACACCGACCTCGTATTGCCCGCCTCACGTCTGGGCCTCGACATCACATGGTCAAGCAGCGACGAGAAGGTTATTAATAACGATGGCGTGCTCATGCCTCTCACCGAGGACACCAACGTCACCCTCACTGCCACCATCGGCGACGAGAACCGCCCGTTCGAGGTTAAGGCCCTCGCACGCGATATTGAGAAGAACCTCCGCTACGAGCAGACCGAAACCCTCGACCTCACGAAGAACACCGCAGCAGGCTTCTCCACAAACAAATACGGCCTCGCTCCCGAGGGGCTGCTCACAGGACTGCGCTCTTATACTACCCTCGTCACCGTCACCCCCAAGACTATGCTTAAGCAGCCACGTATCTACGACTTCGGCAGTGGTTCAGGCAACAGCCTCTTCCTGCGTGCCGATGCTCTCTCGGCAGGTATAAAGCTCAATGGCGGCACCACGACGATGGTCACCAGCCAGACCAAGCTACAGGCAGGCACTGAGTATAAGCTGGCTGTCTGCTACGACGCTGCCTCGCGCACGACGCGTATATATATTAATGGTGTGGAGAATGTCAGCGGCACGGCCAATCAGAATGAGGCATATATGCTGGCAGAAGTGGCTGCCGACACGCGCAACTACATAGGCCGCACACAGTGGTGGGATGGTTCCTATGCTGCCGACAATCAGGACTTCTGCGGCACCATCTCTGGCCTGCGCCTCTACGATGTCTGCCTCACGCAGAAAGAAATATGCGAGTTGCAAGATATCCCTTTTGAGCAGAAGGAACTGCCCACGGCACTCCAGAACGGTGATTTCGAGGCACCATACAGCGTGCTGGCCGGTAGCGGCGTAAGCGCAGACCGCGCCATCTACTCGCCTGAAGGCTGGACAGTAGACCGCGCCAACGGCGATGCCAATGACTTGACGGGCCTAAAGAGCGGCGACCTCTTTTTCGACCGTTTCTTCGGCAACCTCGACAAGCCTGCTGACCACGGCCAGCAAACATATTGGATTCGTCAGAACTGGGGCACGCCCACGCTCACACTCTCGCAGGAGCTCCGCCTGCCCGAAGGCGAATACACGCTCACATGCGACCTTTGGAAGAGCGGCCTCGGCGGCAATGCATACGTAGCTGTCACCACGGAAGGCGGAGCCACTGTCCAGTCACCGACGGTCGACAACAAAACCGAGTGGCAGACCATATCTCTCAAATTCGAGAGCGATGGAGAGGCCTCGACGAAGGTTCAGCTCATTGCAGTTCATACAAGTGCAGGCTCAGAGAAGATCATAGGCTGGGACAACGTCGTCCTAACCAGAGAGCAAGGCAGCAGCATCAGCTTAACGAAGCCCGCCGCCGCAAGCGGCGCTCTTTATGATCTCGGCGGGCGCCGTGTTTCCAATCCCGAAACGACAGGCGTTTATATTTCCGACAACAAAAAACTATTCATACATAAGAGATAATATTATATGGATGATAAAGTTGTGATGCAGGAAGGCATAACTCATCACTTGAACCGCATGTATCAGGACTGGTTCCTGGACTATGCTTCCTATGTTATACTTGAGCGCGCCGTGCCCCATATCAGCGACGGCTTCAAACCTGTGCAGCGCCGAATACTGCACTCGATGAAGCGTATGGACGACGGACGCTACAACAAGGTTGCAAACATCGTGGGCCATACCATGCAGTTCCACCCCCACGGCGACGCCAGCATCAAGGACGCCCTCGTACAGTTAGGCCAGAAAGAGTTGCTCATCGACTGCCAGGGCAACTGGGGCAACATCCTCACTGGCGACGATGCTGCTGCAGGTCGTTACATAGAGGCTCGTCTTTCAAAGTTTGCCCTTGACGTGGTCTTCAACCCGAAGACTACGGAGTGGAAACTTTCATACGACGGTCGCAACAAGGAGCCTATCACGCTGCCGGTGAAGTTTCCGTTGCTTCTTGCTCAAGGTGCTGAAGGCATTGCCGTAGGTCTGTCGTCTAAGATCCTGCCTCACAATCTCAATGAACTGTGCGATGCCGCAATAGCCTATCTCCACGACGAGCCCTTCCAGCTGTTTCCCGATTTCCCTACAGGTGGAAGTATCGACGTCTCGAAATACAACGACGGACAGCGAGGCGGCACCGTCCGCGTGCGCGCTAAGATTGAGAAGCGCGACCAGAAGACCCTCGCCATCACCGAGATTCCTTTCGGCAAGACAACTGGTTCGCCGCAGAAGCCATCGCAGTTCATCGACAGCATCCTGAAGGCTGCAGAGAAGGGTAAGATTAAGGTCCGCAAGGTCGAGGATATGACGGCCGCAGGTGTCGAGATCCTCATCCATCTGATGCCGGGCGCTTCGTCCGATAAGACCATCGACGCCCTCTATGCCTGCACTGACTGCGAAGTGTCAATCTCGCCCAACTGTTGCGTTATCGACGACAATAAGCCTTGTTTCCTCACTATCTCCGAGGTGCTTCGCCGCTCAGTCGACAACACCAAGGAGCTCCTGCGCAAGGAATTGCTCATTCGCCGTGGCGAACTGATGGAAGCCCTTCACTTTGCTTCCCTCGAGCGCATCTTCATCGAGGAGCGCATCTATAAAGGCAAGCCTTTCGAGAACGCTAACTCCACTGACGATTTGTGCAACTATATCGACGAGCGCCTGACCCCATTCTATCCTCAGTTTGTGCGCGAGGTTACGAAGGACGACATACTTCGTCTTCTCGAGATAAAGATGCAACGGATTGCCAAGTTCAGCAAGGATAAGGCCGACGAAGCCATAGCACGCATGAAGGCAGAGATAGCCGAGATCGACCGCGATCTGGCAAACATGGTTGAAGTGACGGCCAACTGGTTCCGTTTCATTCAGGACAAGTACGGAAAGGACCATCCGAGGCTTACTGAGATTCGCAACTTCGACTCCATTGAAGCATCGAAGGTCGTAGAGGCCAATCAGAAACTTTACATCAACCGCGACGAGGGCTTCATTGGAACAAGCCTGAAGAAGGATGAGTTCGTGTGCAACTGTTCTGACCTCGACGATGTTATCATCTTCTACAAGGACGGCACCTACAAGGTTATCCGCATAGGCGAGAAAGTGTTTGTGGGCGAGACAGAGCGCTCGAAAGCCGAGAAGCGCAAATGCCAGATTATTCATGTGGCCATCTTCAAGAAAAGCGACACGCGCACCATCTACAACGCCGTCTATCGCGACGGTCGCGACGGGGCTTACTATATCAAGCGTTTCAACGTAACCAGCATCACTCGCGACCGCGAGTACGACCTCACCCGAGGCCGGCCAGGCAGCCGGGTGGCTTATTTCACCGCCAATCCCAACGGTGAGGCAGAGGTCGTGAAGGTAAGCCTCAAGCCCAACCCGAAACTCAAACGCACCTCCTTCGACAAGGACTTCAGTGAGATTCTGATCAAAGGTCGAGCCTCTATGGGCAACCTTCTCACGAAGCTCGACGTAGAGCGCATCGGCCTCAAAAGCCACGGCAGCTCAACGCTCGGAGGCCGCAAGGTGTGGTTTGACTGGGACGTAAAGCGCCTCAACTACGACGAGCATGGGCAGTACCTGGGAGAATTCCTAAGCGAAGAGACAATACTTGTGATCCTTGCCAATGGTGAGTTCTACACAACAAACTTCGACCTCAACAACCACTACGAGCCCAATATCCTCCGTATTGAGAAGTACCAGCCAGAGAAAGTGTGGACGGCAGCCCTCTTCGATGCCGACCAGGGTTTCCCCTACCTCAAGCGTTTTGCATTAGAGGCCACAGCCCGCCATCAGAACTTCCTCGGCGAGAATGCTGATAGCCGCCTGCTTCTGCTCTCCGATACCGTCTTCCCGCGGCTGCTCGTGACTTACGCCGCTCCCGACGATTTCCGCGATCCGCTCGAGATAGATGCCGAGCAGTTTATCGGACAGAAGAGTTTCAAGGCCAAAGGCAAGCGCATAACAACCCTCGCACTCGCTACAATCGAAGAACTCGAGCCAACAAGGGTGCCGGAGGAACATGTAGAGCCTGAAGTTACGGCCGGGCCGGAGGAGCAGAGTAGTGCCGTTGCCTCAGAAGCGGATGAGGCCCCCTCAAGCATAGCTGTGGACGACGCGAAGACAGCGGAGCCACAGCCACATTATGAGGAGGGAGAATCGGAAGAACCGCAAGCAGAGAAGCCCTCAGAGCTTGCTCCAGAACCAGCAGGCGACGAAACCCCTCCCTCAAACTTTGACCCGGAAACAGGCCAGCTAAGCCTCTTCGACTGATGAAGCACCTCGCATCCACACTCTTGTTAAGCCTCCTTTGCGGTGTTGCAGCAGCACAGGCTCCCACCGCCCATGCCAATCTCTTTGGCATGGGGCGCGTCCGACAGCTTGACACCTATCTCTCGCCCTTCGAGTATCGTGGCCCTCAACTCTTCTATGTTAACGAGAGTGAGCGGCCTACGGCACTTATGCATCAGCGAGTGCAGTTCCAAAGCACCCTGCAACTCGATTTCTCGTCTGCAAAGCCCGCTTCAGAGAAAGCCACCTATCTGGGAGGCAATATCACCTATTCCGCCGCCTGGCACTACCGCTTCCTTGGCTTGCCCATGGATTCCTTGCCTTCGGACTGCCATTCGCGTTTCTCGCTCTTAGCCGGTCCGCAGCTTGAGGCTGCTACGGGTGGACTCTACAATACCCGCAACGGCAACAACCCGGCTCAGGCCTATCTTGCCGCGCACCTCGCAGCTTCGGTGCAGGCAGGCTACACTTTCCGCCTGCGCCGCACAGCTGTCCGTCTGCGCGACCAGCTTGATGTGCCCCTCATTGGAGCCATGTTCAGCCCCGCCTACGGGCAGAGCTACTACGAAATCTTCTCGCTTGAGCAGTCCGACCATAACGTCTGCGCCACACATCCCTTCAATGCCCCGTCACTGCGCAACCAGCTCTCCGTGGATATCGCCTTACGCTACGCCACGATGCGCTTAAGCTACCTCACCGACATCCGCCAGAGCCACGTCAATAGCCTGCGCCGCCATGCCTATTCACAGGCGTTCATGATAGGTTGGGTGCGTAATGTCCGCATCCTGCCGCCGTTGCGTTATGAGAATAATAGATAAAACGAGTGCTTTCAGAAAAAGCCGCCACTATTCAAATGCGAATGGTGGCGGCTTTTTTTATTCTGCCAGCAGTTGTCGTGCCCGCTCGATGAGGGTGTCGTAGCCATGGGCTGCATCGGCCTCGTCAAGGCTGACGTAAATGTCAGGCTCTATTCCGAACTCTATCTGCCGCTTCTCTGCATCGAACATGGGGCAGGCCGAGAAGCGCACGGCCCAACCGCCTGGCAACTCGCTCGAGAATGGCAGACCGGAGCCCCCGCCAGTCTGGTCGCCGAGGATGGTGATGCGTGGCAGGCCTTTCACGTCGCGCACGAAGACATTTGTGGCGCTGTAGCAACTGCGGTTAGTGAGCACTATAGCCCGCTTCATCCAGCGCACACCTTTCGACGGTTCCAGGTACTGCTCCTTTGGCTTCGAGAAGGCATTGTGGCCCTTGCCAGTCTTATGGCACATATAACCCACCAGGCGACGCTCGTCAGTGAAGCGTGCTGCAAGAGTCTCGGCGTTGGTGAGGTTGCCGCCGCTGTTGTCGCGGAGGTCAAGTATCAGGCCGTTGGCCGAGCGCAGATAGTGCATCACCTCGTCAAGATTCCCCTCGCCGATACCGTTGGAGAAACTGCTGCAGACGACGTAGGCTATGTTGTCGTCGAGGAAACGGTATCGCAGGCCCGAAGCAATCTTGTAGTCAGTGCCGAGATATGCATCGCGCAGGTCGGCGCGGTAATTCGAAGGGAAGTCCTCGTGCCACGACCAATTGCGTCCGATGTCGGCAGACGAGTATAGGTTGACGTGCCCGTCGCGAAGTTCCGATAGCATGGCCGCCAGCACTTCGAAGAGCTGGTAGCGGTCCATCTTCTCGCTAATGCGAGAGCGGTAGCGGCTGTGCACCTCGTCCCAGTCCACGCCTAACGTCTGGCGCTTATAGTCGAGGAAGCAGTAGTGCTCGTCGATAATAGTCCACAGCGCTTCGAAATTGCCCTCGGGGGTGTCTTCAAACGACTCTTCGCTCACGCAACCTGCAAGCAGCGGCAGCGTGAGGGCAACAATCAAGCCTCGTATAATTGAGCATAATCTCGGCATAGCTAATAAAAAAGGGCAGACTATGCTGCCCACATTCTGTGTCGACACTTGGACTCGAACCAAGGACCCCCACCATGTCAAGGTGATACTCTAACCAGCTGAGCTATGCCGACAATCTTTTGTCAAGGGCTAATAACGTGCTGTTTTGTACGCCTGATAGGACTCGAACCTACACGCCTCGCGGCACCAGATCCTAAGTCTGGCGTGTCTACCAATTCCACCACAAGCGCGCAACCGAGCGGCTTCGTGACATACAATTAGCCTTTTTGACGGCGCAAAGGTACGCAAACTCTCTGAACTGACAAATAAAAAAACCGAAAAAATGCATACTCTTGCCACTTTTTACTGGAAAAAGAGAACTAATCTCGCTTATTTGACCAGGTGGCGCTTCGGATTCTACAAAGTAGTGAACGTCTTTTCCCGAAGATATTGTGGCCGTCAAACCTGTAAAGGACTATCGAAGTCGGGGCCATTATTCTGCGAGTGGACGGTAGTAGAGGGCTTGGTGGTCGGGGATGAGCTCGGGGTGGAGGATGGCCACGAGGTCGCGCAGGAGGCGGTCGGGGTGAAAAGGTGTCTCTTCGTAGAAATGGTTGTGGGCGAGGTCGCAGGCCCAGATGTTGCGGTCGGTGAATGGGCGGAAGTGGGTGTAGGGTTGGTAGTCAGAGGCCAGCTGCGCGTATGTGAGGGGCTGTGCGTTGTTGTAGCGCAGAAGCCAGATGTCGGCATCCTCAGCCTCGTCGAGCACACGCTCGAAGGTCAGAGCTGTGCTGCCCTGTCCTCGGAGCGAGCGGAAGATGTAGTCGGCACCGGCATCGGCATACATCATGCCCATGGTGCTCTCGCCGCAAGGCACGAACCACTGGGCGCCATAGAGCATCTCCGTTAGCAGGCGGGGCCTCTTGGAGGCTGTGGCGGCAAGGGCTTTCAGTTCGAGATAATTCTGCTCTACGGCGTGGAATATGCTGTCGGCTTTCTCCTGTGCCCCGAACAGTTCGGCATAGAAGCGAATCCATTCGGCACGGGCGAGGGGCGATGTCTCCATATACTCTGCACACTCTATGATGGGTATGCCCAGGCGCTCCACGCGACCGTAGCCGCCGCTGTGCTCGAAGGGCGTGAGCAGCAGCACGTCTGGTGTCACGTCCATGATGGCCTCAATGTTGGGGTTCATGCCGTTGCCGAAGTCGGTGATGCGTCCGGCTGCCAGTCCCTCGGTTACGGCTGGCAGGTCGATATACTGTTTCTCGCAGACGCCGCTGATGGCGGAGGCTACGCCGAGCTCGTCCAAGAGCCCGCAGTGGACAGCGGTAGCTACGCCGGCAGAGCGGACGGGAACCTTCACCAATGAATAATTAAAAGTGAAAAGTGAAAAATCTGTCTGTGCGGTGTCCGCCGCAAGGACGTAGCGATGCAGGACTTGGGTCGTGTCCCACGGGTTGCGGAGCGTCCATACGGAGTAGCCTTCGCCGCGTTCGCAGGTGATGTTGGTAGCGTAGCGAAGAGGTTCGGCCGAGAGGGCCGTCGCCGTCTTTCCGCTTCGATTGCAGGAGCCGGCGAGGAGTCCGAAGAAAATGGATAGTTGCAATAGAATTGCTACTGAAATGACGGGACGTCGTTTGTTCTTTATTGTCATATCTCTTTTTCATTTTCTATGCTGTTTCCAGCATCGCTTTCGTGGATGATGGAGGAGGATGCTAATACTTCACCTCCAGGAATAATTCGAAGTGGCGACCGGCCATGGGGCGTGAGAGGACGGTGACGTACTCCGAGCCGAGAAGGTTGTAGACGACGCCTTTGAGTGAGGTCTGGCAACGACGCCAGCGGAACTGTCTCTCAAGGGTCAGGTCGCTCATGTAGTAGGGTTTTAGTCGCCCTGTGATGCGGCTGACGTCGTTGCTGGTAGTGGTGAAGCGCTCGCTGTAGGCGTGCCATTGGTAGGTAAGCATCCACGTTCGCCAGCCGAGGCGTGCGGAGAGGTTGGCGGAGTGGCGCGGCACGTAGACGAGCTGTTTGCCGTAGGACGTGTCGGCAGCGTCGAGCTCGCGGCTGCGGTTGATGCTGGGCGTATATGCATAGTTGGTGTTGAGCGCGAGCGTCCATTGGCGCGGCAGCTGAAGGGTGGCGTCAAGGGTAAGCTCGGTGCCGTAGTTGTGTACGCGCTTGAGGTTGGACGGCTGCCAGTAGCCTTTGGCGTTGGGAGTCCACTGGATCCAGTCGGTGATATAGGAGTCGAAGACCGAGAGGTTGGCGTGGAGGGAGAAAGTGGGGTCAGGACCCTCCCAGCTGGTTTGGGCGCTATTGCTGGGGCGGGGGATGCTGTTGCGATAACTGAATTCGAGGCCGCCGTCGTAGGTGAAGCCGCGCTCGGGCTTGAGGTCGGGGTTACCTCCAGGGCGGAAGTAGAGGTCGTCCATAGTGGGGTAGCGGTAGTTGCGCGCAACAGAGGTCTTGAAGATGAGGGAAGAGAAGTTGCCACCCCTCATTCTTCCTCTTTTCTCTTCTCCCCTTGCTCTTCTCTCTATCAGCTTGTATTCGCCGAAGAAGGCGGGGATGAGCGGCACGAGGTCGCGCCCGTAAAGCTCCTCACGCAGAATGGTGGAGAGTGCGAGGCGAGGCGTGGGGCGGTACTTGGCCGAGAGGCTGAGGGCTGTCTCGAGGCGTCCGCGGTTGTAGTTGTCGCCTATGTGGAAAGGACTGCGGTCGTGGCTTCGGACATGGTTATAGGCAAAGCCGAGGTCGGCCGTAAGCAGCCAGTCGGCGGCAGGCATATAGTCGGCCTTGGCCTGAAGGAAGCCTTGCTGGCTATAGCTCTGCGATGCGGTGATGACGTTCTTCTCGGCGGCGTTGGAGGACTCTGCGGATGAACCGCCGAGGGCGGGACTGGGGGAGGCCGTCGCTGAGGGGCGGGTGGTGAAGTAGTCGTAGGCTATGTCCTGATAGGTATAGCCGGCGCGGGTGTTGACCGACCATCGGGGACCGAAGGCTCGCTGATAGGAGAGGGCGCTGCGGATGGCGTTCTGGAGTTGTTCGTTGGTGAAGTCGGCATCGTCGCGGTAGTCGACGCTCAGGAAAGGCAGTCCTCGCAAGCTGTGAGTGTACCAAAATGAAGCTGCGAGCGTGCCTCCGGCGGCGGGGTGATAAAAGAAATCCTGCAGGGCGTGCAGGTCGTGGAAGTAACCGCTGCGGTTGCGTTCGGTGGGGTGGTAGGAGCGTATGATGCTGCCGTCGGCGTCGCGGACGTCGACTTTCTTGTCGTAGTTGGTATAGCGGAAGTCGTTGCGGCTGGTGGCGTAAGCAATGCGAGTGCTGCTCTGCCAGCGGCGGGCGCCGTAAGTCATGCGCATAAACTGGTCGAAGGTCTTGAACGACCCCACGCCTTGAATGTACTGCAGGCCGAGGCCCGCAACGTCTGTCGGCTGTGTGCTCAGGTCTACGGCTCCGCCCAGCCCGCCTCCCGTCAGCGTCAGCGAGGAAGCTCCGTGCAGGAGGTTGGCTTGGTCGATGAAGAAAGCTGGTATGGTGCTGAAATCTACCGTGCCGAGCATGGGCGAGTTTATCCTCAGTCCGTTCCAAAGCACCTGGGTGTGGCTGGGCGAAGTGCCTCGGAACTCAGCCGTAGACTCGGTGGCGCGTCCATAGCTCTTTATGAAGAGAGGTGAATGTTGGGTGAGGATGTCAGACATCGAATGGGCGATGTTCTGGTGGAGGACGAGCGTGTCGAGTGTTGTCTGCTGGAGGCCTGTCTGACTGAGGCGGCGATGTGCGGTGACTGAAATCTCATGCATCAAGCTGTCTCTCTGCGCATGGCATGCGCAGGAAAGGAAGAACACGATTATGTAAGCAAAAGATTTCAATTTTCAGTCCTCAGTTCTCCATGTGCCAGTCGCTGATGTAATACACTTCGGTGCTTATGTCGCCGAGGTTTGGTGTGCTGCCAATCTGCGAAGTCTGTATCTTCACGAAGTCTATGTACTCGAGAGTGACGGGGCGTCCGAAGGCGTCGCGGGCGTTGCTGATGCTGACGTGGTTCATCAGTCCTGCGGGTCCTTTGACGAAGTCGCTGCCGAGGTTGTCGGCGTAGCCCCATGCGTAGGGCGGAATGTCGGAGTAGCCATTGGTGTATGTGCTGCGGTCGGCCAGGCATGAGCCGAAATAAGTGCGCTCTGTGCCCTCGACCCACGGCTGCCAGTAGTAGTCGTGCGGGTTCCAGTAGCTCATGTAAGGGACGTAGCCAGTCTGCCCGTTGATGTCGCGCCAGGCCGTTGCAGAGCGGCGGGCGGCAGGGCGATAATAGGTGATGGCATAGTCGGTGGAGTGGTTTTCGGTGCCGAATTCTGAGCCAGCGAGCTCAAACCATTGGTCGTTGGGCAGGCCATCGCCGTTGTCGTCCTGGCTTACCCAGACGATGCCGGGCTCTGACTGGTAGCTGAAGGGATTGCCTTTGATGCAAAGGTCGTAGTCGGCACCGCCGGCCTGCACGCTGTGGTCGAAACCTGCGACGAGGTAACCGCCCTGCGATCCGAGGCTTACGGACCAGCGACGAGAGAAGTGGGCGAGGACGCTGTCGCAGGCTTGTTCGTGGGTGCAGCCGTCGGGATAGGAGTCGCCGACGATGATGTAGCCGTTGACCTGATGGCCAGGAGCGGGGATGTACTCGTAGACCTTGTTGACCATCGCCTGCCCTGTCAAGCTGCGGCGATAGGTGCCGGCGGGCGGACATACGTTGACGACGAAGGTCTGGGATGCAGATCCGGCCGCAGACGTCATCAGAATGGTTACGGTGTGGCGGCCCTCGGTGGTCGATGTGAACGGGAATGCAGTCTTGTCTGCCAGTGGACTTTCGGCGGCATCCGCGTCGTCGACCGTCCAAGTGAAGCTGGCATCATCGGGGATGTCAAGTGGGAAGACCTTGATTTTTAGGCTGCGTCCTTGCGCGATGTTGATTTCTGTCCATGGGAAGCACCAGAGGCGTGTCTCCTCGGGAAGGTCGGGCAGTGCGGCGTTCTCGCTCTCGAGGACGGTGACTTTCACTTCATCCTCTGTTGTGCCGAAACGGTTTGTCACGACGAGGCGGATGAAGAACTCGCCCGTCTCGTGCGAAAGGAACGAGAAGTGCGAGTCGGTGCTTACGACGCGGCCGTCGATAGTCCACGTGTAAGTAGTCGTCTCGTCGGCGCCGATGATGTCGGGCACCAGCATGAGCGTCTCGTCGGCGTAGATGCGGAAGCGCGCCGAGGCCTCGGCCCACGTGATGACGGGGGCCTGTCCGCTGTCGTCCGTCCTGTCGGTGCAGGCTGCGGGCAGCAGAAGGAGCAAAAGGAAAAACCAGTGTAGCCTTTTCATTTGAAAGCGAAGCCGTTGGGGTTGATGCCTACGCGAAACTGATCGATGAGCGAGCCCTCGGCGCTGTAGCGGCGGACGACGCCTGCCTGGCTGTAGTCGACCGCGTCGGCGACGTAGATTTCCCCGTTGTGTGGGTTGACGCCTATGCCGTAGAGCTTGTGGCGGATGCCGCGTTCGTTGCGCTCGGCCTGGATGAACGGGCGCACGGGCAGGTGGGCATCGGTGATGTTCATCCGATAGACATCGTTGTTGATAAGGTAGAGTACGGTGGCGTCGGGGTTCGTAGCGAGCACAACGCTTCCCTCGTCGGTGTCGAGCGCCTGGTCGAGTTCTATCGCGTGGGTGGCTGCATCGATGCGGTAGAGATGGGGGATGTTGTCGCTGAAGCTGTCCTCAGAGGTCTCGTAGCCTCCGTCGGTGACCACCCATAGCTTGCCGCGCGCGTCAACGACCATACTCTTTGGCTGCCAGCTGGTCAGCGCTATGCTGTCGGTGAGCTGGTCGGTGCGTGTGTCTACGACGAGCAGCTTGTTGCTGTAGCTCCAGCAGTTGGTGAAAAGCTCCGTGCCGTGCTGCACCATCTGCTCGGTCGAACAGTAGCCGAAGGCCTGCGGCTGCTCGGTTGAGATGCTGGCTGTGTAGGTCATCGTCTGCGGGTTGAAGATGGTGATGTAGGGGGCGTAGAGGTCGGTGACGTAGGCCTTCGTGTCGGAGAGGAAATGGATGTAGCGCGGGTTGATCATGTGCTCGGTCTGCCCCGAGGTCAGCTGTCCCTGTACGCGGAAAGTGTTGGCATCGATGGCCCAGATGATGCCGCTGTTCTCAACGGCTATGTAAGCTGTGCCCCGATGCAGGGTGATGCTCTGCCCTGTGTCGCCGAGGCGGCGGTCGTTGGCCCGCTGGAAGACGGCGTTCTCCACGGTGCGTGCCTCAGGGTCGTAGTAGGAGAGTGAGGCGTTGCCCGCATTGAAATTGCCTTCGCACAGTACGAAGATGCCGCGGCCCTGGGCGTCGAAGGGCTCTTCCTCTGTGCCAGGGTCAGAATTGGAGCAAGCTGCCAGCAGCACCGTGGCAGCCAGCAGCTTGCTTAATAATAATATATGTACGTGCGTGCGCGACATATTTAGAGCTCAACAACGACGTTGTCGAAAGCGAAGTACTTGGGATGCTTCACGCCCCAGTCGCTCCTGTCGCTGCCGTCCATGGTGAATGTAAGGCTGTTGACGGCGCCGAGGCTACGGAGGTCGACCTTCGTCCATTTATCGAGGATCTGACCGTCGCGGGCCATGTCCACGTCGAGCTTTTTGCCGTTATCGGCGGTGATGGTGAGGGTGAGATTGCCATCATTGGCCAACGAAGCAGCATAACCATCGCCATTGGTGACCACTCCCAGCTCATAGGTCGTGGGGCCAATCTCCATGGAGCGGATGACGCGGCTCACACCTTCGGCAAACTTGATGGTGGCGTCGCAGTATACGACGGCGAAGTTCTGGCTGCCATTGCTTGCGGGCACTGCCAGCTGGTAGTTGTATTTGGCGTGATTGGTGATGTCGGCATCAATGTAGTTGGAGATGGCTGTGCCACCTTCTGAGAAACCATACTGGCCACCGAAGGCGTTCGTCATGCCGCCGGTGAGGCCTGTTGCAGCGTCTGCCCAGGCATAGCCCTTGGCGTTGGCGCCGTAGAGCAGGTCGCCGCCGTACTGCTCGCTGTCAATGAGTGCGTTCCAGGCAGCGCCTTCGAATGTAAGTGTGGCTGTTCTCACTTCGTCGTCATCGTCGCAGGCGGTGAAGAACGTCATGGTCATTGCCAGAACGGCAAATGTCAGAAGATACTTTTTCATTTTCTTGTTTTGTTTGAAGTTATACATTAAAAAGTAATTACTGTCCGCGCAGTTCTGCTCGTCAGCACACACGAAGGGGGCACAAAGGTCGTTGGCTTTGTCCTTTCGCCTTACCTCGAGGCTTCGGAGCTTGCTCTGTGTGCGGCAGGTCTTCTGACTCGTTCCCGGACTTGGCACCTTCCCGGCGCAGAAGCGCCAGTGGCTATGTGTCGCCAGTCCGACGACGGAACTCACAGCAGCGGGACTGTGCAGGACTCTCACCTGCTTCCCTCTTAGCGCCCCACGCAGGGGGCGAACCGCACGAGCTATGTTTGTTTTCGGCTGCAAAGGTACTCGAACTTGGCGAAACCGCCAAGCTTTTTCCAAAAAATGTATGTAAACCTTCTTCAAATGCTCTCTTCGCCAACGTCGGAGAGTTTGCAAGCCAACGTCGGGAAAGCTGTATTAATTCTTTAATTCACGTCGCGCTTTCTATAAATCACGTCGCGATTTTTACAAATCACGTTGCGCTTTTTATAAATCGCGTTGTGAAAAGTAGATAATGGACAGCCGTATGGGCTTATCCTTCTGGCGGAAAAACAAAAGAAGGAGACCCGAATGGATCTCCTTCCTGATGAGTTGCGGAGGTTGGACTCGAACCGACGACCTCCAGGTTATGAGCCTGGCGAGCTACCAACTGCTCCACTCCGCGATGTTACTAAAGCGCTCGCGAGCAGGCTTTCCTGTCGTTTGCGGCTGCAAAGGTACAACATTTATAAATAACAGCCAAGCTTTTTCGCTAAAAAATGCATAAGATGAGTCTTTTTTGCACACGTGCGCAAAAAGTGTGCGCCATTTTCTTGCGCAATAATGGTAAATAAACTACTTTTGCGCTGTAATAAGAATTTGCAGAGACGGCCTGCCTGACAGCCGCCTGCATTAATAAGAAAAAGCCCTACTGCACTATGCCACAACTGAAGACACGGCAGCTACTCATTGACATAGCCCGTCTGCAATTTGCCAAGCGGGGGTTCGACGGCACCACGATGAACGACATAGCCGAAGCATCGGGCAAAGGTCGGCGCACGCTCTACACATACTTCAAGAGCAAGGATGAGGTCTACGAGGCAGTCATCAACGGCGAGCTGCAGCGCATCTCGTCGACGTTCCTCGCTGTGGCGCGCAAGCAGCTCTCGCCCATCGACAAACTCGTGGAGCTGATCTTCGCCCACCTGAGCCTCATGAAGGAGGCCGTGGAGCGCAACGGATACCTGCGCGCAGAGTTCTTCCGCAATATCTGGCAGGTGGAGAGCGTGCGTAAGAAGTACGACAAGAAGGAGCACGACATCATTCAGAAGACGCTCGAAGAGGGCATGGAGGCTCGCATCTTCGATATCGACGACCTGCCGCTCTACACCGACATCATACAAGCCGCGGCCAAAGGGCTTGAGGTGCCTTACATCTATGGCCGCCTGGGCAAGGGCATGGACATCAAGGCTACGCGCCCCATCGTGGCAAAAATCCTCAGGCGCGTGCTGCTCAAGGATGTAATCTATCATTAAAAACATACACTATCGCATGAAACTTCTCGAAGGAAAGACAGCGCTCATCACAGGCGCTGCACGGGGCATTGGCAAGGCCATTGCACTGAAGTTCGCCGCTGAAGGCGCTAACATCGCATTCACTGACCTCGCCGTCAACGAAGAGACACAGGCGGAAATAGCTGCTCTGGGCGTAAAATGCAAGAGCTATGCCAGAAACGCAGCCGATTTCGCTGAGACGGAGGAGCTGGTGAAACAGGTGAAGGAGGACTTCGGAACCATCGACGTGCTCGTGAACAACGCTGGCATCACCAAGGACGGCCTTATGCTGCGAATGACCGAGCAGCAGTGGGACGCCGTGATTGGCGTGAACCTCAAGTCGGCATTCAATTTCATCCACGCCTGCGTACCCGTGATGATGCGCCAGCGTGGCGGTTCGATCATCAATATGGCCAGCGTCGTGGGCGTCCACGGCAATGCAGGTCAGGCCAACTACGCTGCCTCAAAGGCCGGTATGATAGCCCTGGCCAAGAGCATCGCACAGGAGATGGGGCCCAAGGGCATACGTGCCAATGCCATCGCCCCCGGCTTCATCGAGACGGCTATGACGGCCCAGCTGCCTGAAGCCGTGCGCGAGGACTGGATGAAGAAGATACCCCTCCGCCGCGGCGGCAAGCCCGAGGACGTGGCCGACGTGGCCCTCTTCCTCGCTTCAGACCTTAGCTCATACGTCAGCGGACAGGTTATCCAGATCGATGGCGGCATGAATATGTGATGAGGGTCCTCTACGAAGACAACCACGTGATTATCGTCGCGAAGCAGGCTGGCGAGATCGTTCAGGGCGACAAGACCGGCGACCGCACGCTTGCCGACGACGTGAAAGCCTATATCAAGGAACGCTACGCCAAGCCGGGCGAAGTGTTCCTTGGCATTGTGCACCGCTTGGACCGCCCGGTCAGTGGCGTTGTGGTTTTTGCACGCACAAGCAAGGCGCTGACGAGGCTCAACGAGATGTTCCGCGACGCCAGGGTGCAGAAGACCTACTGGGCTCTCGTGCAGAACCCGCCGAAGGAGCAGGAGGCAACGCTCACCCACTATATCGTCCGCAACGAGAAGCAGAACAAGAGCTATGCCTACGCCACTGAGCGCCCAAGCTCAAAGAAGGCCGTGCTCGATTATAAGGTCATCGGGCACTCCGACCGCTACTGCCTCCTGGAAGTACACCTGCACACCGGCCGCCACCACCAGATACGCTGCCAGCTCGCAGCCATAGGTTGTCCCATCCGTGGCGACCTCAAATACGGCGCGCCACGCAGCAACCCCGACGGCAGTATAAGTCTTAACGCCCACAGCGTCCGGTTCGAGCATCCTGTGTCGCACAATGATATCTACGTCGAGGCTCCCGTGCCAGACGAAGGCCCTTGGCGAGCTTTCGCCGCTACAGAGGGCGCTTAGGGAGCACTCCTTGAGCCCGGAAAACGCACAAAAATAGCCTCAGAGCAGAAAAAAATGACGTTGAAGTGAAAAAAACTTTATTCTTTAATCGCTAATCGCTAATCTTTTATTACCTTTGCCCCGCTAAACTCAGGAGAGATGGCAGAGTGGTCGATTGCATCGGTCTTGAAAACCGACGTACTGAAAGGTACCGGGGGTTCGAATCCCTCTCTCTCCGCGCGCTGGATGCAACCTCAAGTAGGTTGCATCTGTTGTTAACGGAATAAACGTCCGACGGTATGGAACAGACACAAGAACGACTATGGAACAGAAACTATTGTAAAGTGATGGCCGCGAACTTCGCGCTGTTCTTTGCCTTCTACCTCCTCACGCCGCTGCTTCCGATATATCTGAGCGAGCACTTCGGCGCAACAAAGGATATGATTGGGCTGGTGCTGTCGGGCTATTCGGTGACCGCTCTGCTCTTCAGGCCTTTCAGCGGTTATCTTGTAGACTCGTTTCCGCGCAAGGTGGTGCTGATGGTTACCTTCTGTGCCTTCGCTATATTTTTCGTGGGTTATCTGGCTGCGTCGACGCTTCTGCTGTTCACGATAGTGCGTACGCTCCACGGAGGCCCCTTCGGCGCACTTACCGTAGCCAACTCCACGGCAGCCATCGATGTCCTGCCTTCAAGCCGACGCACCGAGGGCATTGGATATTATGGCTTGAGCAACAACCTGTCCATGGCCATTGCACCTACTATAGGCATCTTTATCTACAGGTACAGCAACAGCTTTGAACTGCTCTTCTGGCTTGCCCTGCTCATAGCTTTCGCCGGACTGGCGGTTGATTCTACCGTAGTGTTTCCACAGAGAGATATTGTGCGCAATAGGGCTAAGCTGTCGCTCGACCGTTTCTTCCTTCTGAAAGGATGGCTGCTGGGGCTTAACATGGTAGCTTTCGGCTTCAGTTTCGGAGTCCTCAGTAATTATCTCGCAATATATGGCAAGGATGTGATGGGCATTACAAGCGGCACAGGCACTTATTTCATGCTCTGCGCAGTGGGGCTTATGCTCTCGCGTCTGCAGGGCAGCAAGGCTCTGCGGCAAGGGCGACTCACCAGCAACGCAGGGCAGGGAATGCTTCTCTCTCTCGTAGGCTACACGCTGTTTATATTGCTGCCAACGCCTGTCGGCTACTATGCATCGGCCCTGCTTATAGGGCTCGGCAATGGCCACATGTGGCCTGCATTCCAGAACATGACTATCAACGTTGCCCGCAACAACCAGCGTGGGACGGCAAATTCTACCATACTTATCTCATGGGACATAGGCATGGGACTTGGCATACTGCTGGGAGGTGTCATCGCAGAGCACTTGGGCTACGTTGCAGCCTTCTGGACTGTAGTGCTGGTAAACGCGCTTGGCGTAGCCACTTACTTCCTCTTCACGAAGGCGTTCTTCCTCAGGCGCAATCTGAACCCGACTGTCAGATAGGCGCCAGGCCCGGGCTCCTTTACGGAAAATATAGCTATGTGCAATAAAAAAAGCCACTGATTAATAGCGTAATCAGTGGCTTTTTGTATTCTTCTATCTTAGTAGCACTTTGCGCGAGGTGCCGTCGGAGAGGCGTACGATGTAGAACCCGGCGGATAGCCTTGACAGCTCGTTGCCGAGATACATGCCTGAGAGACTGTAGTAGCCGACAGGCATCGCGGCTGTCTGCGCAAGGGCCGGGACGCTGATTCCCACCTGCTCGCCGTCAGTCAGATGCCACGACAGGGGCTTGGCGCGCGTGCCTCTGACGGTGGAGGAGAATTCTATGGTCTCCTTAATAGCGTGTTCCTCGCCCTGTTCGTCAATGGCTTTCAGGGTTATGGCCTCGCCATCGACGCCATATAGCGTCATGAACAATAGTCCGTCGACGCATTCTCCTATGCCTCGACATTCTCCTTCGTAGTATGCAAGGACGGTGAAAGCCTCATTGTCGAGCAGCTTGTCCTCGGCCTGCAGGCGAGCGATGGCGCCCATGGCGTTGGGGTAAGCGTGCGGATTGAGCCCGTAGCTTTGAGCCTGCAATCCTTGTGCCGGCTTACGCAGGCGTACAGAGTGGCGTGTAGGGGCAAAAGTGGCTTTCTTCTTGCTCGTGGAATAATACATGTAACCCTGCCCGGGCATGAGCGAACTCAGGGTGCCTACCCACCCGTCGGCCGTGCTGAAAACGGAGAAGCCCGCCTGGCCGAGAATCATGTCGCCTTCTTCAGCCGTGCCGCTGTCAAGGGCTGTCGAGAGGGCCTGCATGTCTCTTGAGGGATAGCCTATCCAGTTCCAACCCTTTTCCAAAGAGATGGAAGTTGGCACACTCAGGGTGAGACCGTCGATTTCATAACTGTGAGCCTGAGACATCTCAACTTTGTAGAGCTGGAAGGGCTGAAGCGCCTTGAGCGACCCTTCCATGGAGTGGCTCGATGAGCTGTAGTTAGCCTCCTCAGAACGCCCGCGAATGATCTCGGCATAGTCCTTGAAACGGTTGACGGAGACGAAGCTCGTCAGCGGGTGGGATATCCAGTTCCAGCCCTGAGCCAAGTCGAGGCGTAGCGTGGCGTTGCTGTCGTCCATGATGCCGGCGTCGCTCATCAGGAATTTGTCTGCTGTAAGAAGAGTGTTGGCCTTGTCGATTGTCGGGCGGTTGAAGAGATGGAAGTCGAGGCTTCCGTCGGGGTATCGGCCTACCGACTGCTCGCCGGAGTGAGCCTTGTACTGAAGAGCATCGGCAAAGGTCTTGAGCGAAGGATGGGCGTTGAAGTAGGTCTCGTTGTTCTGGACAAATTCATCAGAAGATACAATGCAGACGAGTTCGTCGTCGGCATTGCTGAGCTTGAAGGAAGCGTGCAGTTGCGTCTGCGCTTCCAGCTTGTCGGCCCACACGATAAGATGGCCGTGAGCTGGCACGATGGTGCTGACAGTCGGCGACGAAGGTATCTGATACTTGAACGGGTTGTTGAGGTTGTCGCTGACGAAGAGCCCTGCGGCATCGAGGTCTGTGTCGGTGGGATTGTAGAGCTCTATCCAGTCGTTCTTCTTGAAGAGGTCGTTGATGAAGACGCTGTTGCCTGCGCTCACCTCATTGACCTTCAGCGGCAATGCGATGGCTGGGAGGCGCTCGGCGTCGGTTAAGGGCTTGTAGGTGGCCACAACGCTTGCTGAGCTGATGCCGTCGAGACTGCTCAGGTCGAGCTGTTCAGATGTCGTCAGGACGCCATTACCGCCCATGACATTATGTATCAGCTCTGCGGTCCAGTAAATGTCAGAAGAATGTTCGTGAGTGTTGTGCACCTCAACGGCTATCACATTGCGGCCTGTGTGGAGAAGACTGTTGTCGAGCGTGAACGTACATTGTCCGGCTGTAGAGCCTGCAAAGGTGGTGGAGAATTGATTGTAGCTAACCTCGCCATCGGCCATTAGATAACGACCAACCTCGCGACCATTGACATAGACAACACAACCGTCGTCTACAAAGCCGTTCAGGACGAATGAGTCGTCGGCAGTGGGCGTACTGTCGATTTGGAAAGTCTTGCGGAAATAGTAGGTAGGGCGCTTATCGTTGGCGTCGCTGCCATAGTCGAGTGTAGTTTTATAGTCGCTGGAACCATTGAGCCCGACGTTGCCGTAGCCGAAAGGAGCCCGCCCTGTGTCCCATGATGCAGTGCTGTAGCTTTCCGCCTTCCAGTTCTGCCCGTCAAGTGAACCCTTGTCGTAATAATCCCACGAATCATTAGTAGAGAATAATTGGACAGTCTCAAACACTGAACCTTCACCCCGCAACTGCCAGCCAGTGAAGCGGTAGCCGGCAGGAGCCTTGGCGGTGAGTGTCATAGGAGCGTGGAGCGTGCCTTTGAATTTGCCTGTCGGTATCTCCTGTCCGTTGGCTAAGATGGTGGCTCCGGCGATATTGCTGCTCAGTTCCACTTCGCTTCCTTTGCTTAGCCCGAAGTAGCTTCGCAGAGTGTTCATGCGTGCTGTGCGGCCGCTGCTGATGGCATTAATGAGGCTGCTTGCTGACGAATTGAGCTGGCTGGTAGTTCCGTCGAACTCGCTGGCTTTAAGCTTCAGTGCCTGCAACTCGCCGACGACGTTCCTTACGCGCTGCTCCTCGAACACACTGCCATTGACAAGGCAATAAGCATCAATGAAGCGTTTCTTGAAAGGCTCGTACTTGAGCATGTTCAAGAAGATGTCGATAAGGAAGTTCTTGCCTGTGCTGTAGCGTGAGTCGCTGAGCTTCCCTGCCAGACTGCTCAGCATGTTAGTTGAGCTGAAGGCGGCGTCCAGGTCCATGAAGATGAGATGGAACTTACCGTCGTACTGCGAGCGGTAGCCTTTCACATTGTTGCTGTTGGTAAGCCAGTCACTGCTTCCCACGTAACACTCGGCAGCCATGTAGTTGCAGTACTCGTCAATGTCTACCAACTGACAGATCTTCTCGTAAATAGTGTCATCTTTCGGACTCTTGGCAAGCTGGGTGGCAAGGTTCATCCACTGGGAGAAGACCCTGTTGGTGCCCACTTTCTGCTCGTAGCCCTTCACACTGTTTATTTCGAACTGATCCATCTCGTCGTTGTCATAGCCATAGTTGCTGTAGCCATGGTTCTTGTTGTTAGGCTCGCGCAGGTTGAAGGTGAAATAGTACTGGCCATTGATGAATACGTGCACTGGCTGAACCTCCTGGCAGTCGACGTAGAAGCCGCTGCTGAGGATGATTTTGTGCGTTGCAGCATCTTTCATGCGGCCGTAGCCGTCGTTGCCGCCGTTGCGGACTACTATGGCCTTATTCTTGATGTAGGGCTTATCCTTGAAGAAAGGATAAGGCATGAAGTTCTGGCCCAGATAGTACTTGCCGCCCTTGAGGCGGAAAGAGGCGTTCGGGGAATACAGGTTACGGCTCCAGCCGCCTGTTACCTCGAAGTCGCACTCTTGATTTATGGCCATGAGGAAAGCCCCGCTGTCGTCATCGTCGGGCACCAGATAGTCGAAACTCACGGGGCGCTCCCAGCTTCGGTTCTTATTGGTGTTGTAGCTCACTCCGTTGCCCGAGATGCCATTAGAGCCAATGGTGTAGGCTCCTATCTTGTTGTCGAAGAGGTTCTTTTCGTCGGTCACGACTGAAACGATAGGTAGATAATAGTCGCGGTCTTTATAGATATACGAACGGGTGACAACAGAACTGGGAAGGAAGCCGTTCTTGTAGGCGCGGAAGCGATATATGGCAGTGCTGTTGTTTAATGTGAAGCGGCCGTTGTAGCTTGTCTCGCCATTGTCGAGGGTTGGCGTGCTGCCGTCGGTGGTGTAGCGCAGAGTTGCTCCCGAAGGCACTTTGACGCGTATGGCGAAAGGTTGGGTGTAGACCTTTGAGTCAGTATCTACCTCGGGCGCTTCCAATTGCGCATCAGCAAAGGTGCTGCCCTCGTTGGTGGCGGCGGGGGTAGGCGTGGAGCACCAGCGCCACTCGTCGCCTCCGTCGGTGGTGCGGGCATAGCTGCATCGTTGTATAGCCTGCGGATAGTCCTGTGACAGCACCAGATTACCGCTCCTGTCGCTAAGGTAGAACGTTCCACCTTCATACGTGAGTTTGAAATTAACCTGGCGGTTAGCTGTCGAACTGTAGAGGTTGCCTGTGTCGTAATGGTCAAACCAAAGGACCTTGAACCCATGGGCAGGGACTGAGCCTAAAGTAGATGTCAGGCGAAATAACTTGAGGTTTGTTGGGTCGTTGCTGACATAGAGAAGTCCGAGGGTTATGGCGGTGTCAGTAGGGTTGTAGAGCTCAATCCATCCGCCATAGTTGTTCGACAGATCAAGAAATCCGTCGATGTTAGCAACCTGAATCTCGTTGATAATCAATTTCGCCGGGTCGTTTGTGGCCGACAGGGCTTCTGAAATAGTCAGGTAGAGCGTGGCTATAATGAATAGGAACAGTTTCTTCATATAGTTTTGATGTTTTTTACAACATAAGGTTTACTGCCAGAAGTAGCCAAGCGATGTAGAGCGACAATTCGCACAGCAGGAAGAGTGCGCCACAGCAGTCGCCTGTATAGCCTCCCAGGCGCCGGCGCATCCACAGCATAAGCAACACCTCAACCAGGAATGGAGCTGGCAGGACGTACACCATGCTCCCAAGTCCAAGTGCAACGCAAAGGGCGAGTGGGGGGGCCATCGCTATGGCACAACGTAGCGCATGCATAAGCCATCCTTGCCACGAACGGCCAACATAAACAACTCCGTTCTTGGCTTCCTCTTCTGTGCGGGCATAAGGAAGCTGACCTGTGATAAGCGAAGCGGCGCTCTTGGCCACAGTGTCGAACAGCAAGATAGTTGCTCCGGCTTGCCAAATGGAATTTGAGCCAGACTGCGATAAACCGCCGAGATCGGCCATCGCTGCCCAAATGAGCCCTATGTAGATAAGCAGCCCGAGTACGCCATAGGTCCCAATGTGGGAGTCCTTCATAATATATAATGTACGCGCGCGAGAGGTTCCACCTCCGAAGCCGTCGCAGAAATCGGCCAAGCCATCCTCATGGAGAGCACCTGTCATCAATACTCGTGAAGACAGGGCCAGCATAGCACTAAAGCTCGGCGAGAGGCCAACGGCCATCGATGCCATGAACACGCAGGCTGTGACGCTTCCCGTAAACCAGCCTACCAGCGGCCAGAAGTCCACCACGTGCTCAAAGGCTTCCTTGGGAACCGTCCGCAGTCGCCACCATGGAAGACGCGTGAAGAATATGAGGGAGGCAAGCAGGTGCATTATATATAGGGATTCTGGATTATATAATATAGATATTGGGAAAAAAAGAATTGCGATTATTAATTACTAAAAGTACTTGGTTATCTTGTTGTCCTGAAAATTTCCCATCTCGTTGAGCATGCGGACGGCAGAGGCAACAAGAGGAAATGCACAGAGGGCTCCCGTGCCTTCGCCGAGGCGAAGGCCGAGGTTTATCAAGGGGCGTGCTCCCATGCGGTCGAGCATGAGCCGGTGGCCGCTCTCGTCGCCGCAGTGGCAGAAGATGGCCACTTGCTTGAACTCAGGATTCATGTGGCTGGCCATGAGTGCGCAAGCGCTCATGATGAAGCCGTCGACGAGCACCGTCATCCTTAGTTCTGTGGCTCGTAGCATAGCTCCTACGGCAGCCACCATTTCGAATCCCCCGAAGTAATGGATGAGTGAGGAAGGGCTATGCTCAGAGGAAAGGCTAAGATAGTTCTCCACGCTCTTCCGCAATACTTCGAGCTTATGAGCGATGCCCTCGCTGTTGAGGCCTGCACCGGCTCCCACGCATTGTTCCAAAGGCAGGTCAAGCATCAGGCTCATCCAGATGCTTGAGGGTGAGGTGTTGGCAATGCCCATTTCTCCGATACTGATTATATTGCAGCCCTTGGCATAGGCAGCGTCCACTTGCTCGCGGCCTATTTCGAGGGCTTTTTCGCATTGCTTCTCTGTCATGGCCGGCCCGTAGAGGAAGTTCTCTGTGCCGTGGGGAGCCACCTTGCGGTTAATGATGTCGGGGAAGTCGCTAAGGTCATGGTCCACGCCGACATCAATCAGCCTTAGCTCGAACCCGTGTTGACGGCAGAACATGTTTACTCCTCCGCCTCCGCGCGTGAAATTCGCCATCTGCTGCCAAGTCACTTCGCGCGGCGACACGCTGACTCCTTCACGCTCTATGCCGTGGTCGGCGCCGAAGAGCAGGTGCATGGGGTGACGTAGCTCGGGCGAGAGCGTCTGCTGCGTCATTCCTATCTGGAATGCTAGTTCCTCAAGCCGCCCCAGCGATCCTTTAGGCTTATTGAGGTTGTCTATCTTATCTTTTAAAATCTCGGCGAAGTGTTGCATAAAATCCCAGACGTTTAATCCTTAATCACTCTTCCCTTTACTTTTACCTTTACCGGAATTCCGCTCACCATCAGCACGACCTCGTCGGCCTTTGATGCTACGTACTGGTTAAGCCACCCGAGCAGGTCGGTGAAGCGGCGCTGAACGTCGTTGACGGGCGTGCCCCCTGACCCAATCTCGTTGGTGACGATGATGAAGGTGGCATCCTGTGCGGTGAAGCGGTCGAACTCTGCCTTGAGGGCCTCAAGGGCTGTGTCAACATCTGTCTCCTCGCCATCGGCAAAGAAATAGTTTGTTGCCCATAGCGTGAGGCAATCCACGAGGACAACACGCCCACTGATGTCGTGGCGGCTCAGCCATCGTTCCTCTTCGATGTTTGTCCATTCTGTTCCGCGTCGCTCTTGGTGGCGAACTACCCGCTCGCGAAACTCGTCATCCCAGACATGGGCCGTGGCCATGTACACAGGGGTCGGTGAGAGCGACAGTGCCAGCCGTTCGGCATACAAGCTCTTGCCTGAGCGCTGGCCGCCCGTGATGAGGGTTATAGACATATTAACGAATTAACATATTGACAACATCCTTGGGAGTTTCTGCCATATCGGTGGCTCCATGCTGGAGTAGGAACTCGCGGTCGCGGAAGCCCCAGAGGACGGAGATGCACGGCAGGCCGCTGTTGTGGGCGGTGAGCAGATCCACGTCGGAGTCGCCGACATAGACAGCTTCGGAGGCCTCGACGCCCAATTCCGACAGTGCTAACTGAACCATGTCGGGGGCTGGCTTGCGCCTAACGCTCAGTCGCTCACCAATGGCAACCTCCACGGTGTCACTGAAATAGCGCTCATAGAGCTCGTCGACTCCAGCCTGCAGCTTGTTGCTAACGATGGCCATCTGCAATCCGGCAGCTTTCAGGGCCTGCAGCATCTCAGGGATGCCGTCGTAGAGGCATGTCTTGTCCTGGCAATGCTGAACGTAGTGGCGCTTGAAGTCGGCAAACGTCTGCTCTGTCAGTTCCTTCGTCGTGCCTTGTGGAACAGCTCGTTCAATGAGCAGGCGTATGCCATTGCCCACGAACGTCCTTACCTCTTCCGTTGTGCGTTCTGGCAAGCCATTGTTGCTCAGAGCCCAGTTCGTTGAGGTTGTGAGGTCGTCGAGGGTGTTGAGGAGTGTGCCGTCGAGGTCTAAGACTACGGCACGCACGTTATTGTTCATACCTGCGTCTGCCATCAGCCAATTTTGAAGCCCGTACCTTTATTGGTGGTCGTGGTTTTAGTGGAATTCTTGGTTGTCGTAGTAGCTGCGGGTGCCGTTGCTTGTTGGTAAACAGCTCCGTACTCGGCCTTCACCTTGGGGATGCTTTTCTGCAGTTCGCTGATGCGTTTTGAACTGCTTGGGTGTGTGCTCATGAATGGTGCGGGGTTGCTGCCTCCGCTGGCTGCCTCCATTTTCTGCCAAAGTGTAACAGCTGCGTCGGCGTCGTAGCCGGCTATGGTGGCGAGGACGATTCCGATGTAGTCCGCCTCCAGCTCATGTTTTCGTGAGAAGGGGAGCAGCGCTCCGTACTGTGTGCCCATGCCGTAGGCTGTGGCTATTGCCTGCTGCGTCTGTGTGCTGGCTCCTCCTACTACGGCTCCGAGCACCGAACCTCCCATCTGTTGAAGCAGTTGCTGGCTGGCGCGCTCCTGCCCATGCTTAGCGATAGCGTGGCCCACTTCGTGGCCAATCACAGCAGCGAGTTCGTCGTCGCGGTCGGCTCCGTTGCCAATGAGGCCGAGCATTCCAGAGTAGACAACGATTTTACCGCCGGGCATGCAGAAGGCATTTAAGTTGGCATCCTGCGTAAGATTGAACTCCCAGGCGTAGTTCTGCAGGTCTGCGGTCTGGCCTGTTGCAGTCAGGTAGGCTTCGGCCGCTGCAGCAATGCGCTGTGCTACGTTCTTAACGATAGCAGTTGCGTTTGCGTCGGTCGAGACTTTAGCTGTCTTCATGTAGCTTTGGTACTCGCTGAGGCTTGCGGATAGAATTTCCGATTCTGATACGAGGTTCAGCTGTTTGCGCCCTGTCATGCTCACTGTGGAGCATGCTGTCAGTACTGCCGTGGCGACGGCGAGTGAAATGATTTTCTTCATCATTGTTGTGATATATTAAGTTTTGATAGTCTGCGAACGTTTTCTTCAGGCAAATTTCGATGCAAATTTAATGTAAGTTTGCCGACTGACAAAATAATGAGCGGAAAAGAATAGTTTTTACCTCAAATTCTTGGCGCTGAGGCTCGGCTTTCTGCCTTGTGGATCAGAACGTTCAGCCATAGTCTGGCAGCCTGCTTTGTTGTTAAAAGCTTACGGTGCGTCCTGCCATTGTGGTTTTCTTTTTGGAAAACTTTTTGTTCCATGTATTTTGCTAATTACTTGATTGTCAATGATGATTTAAAAAGTTTTGGAAAACTTTTAAAAATATCTGTCTATTTTCTTGCTCAGTTCAGGTAAACTACATACCTTTGCACCGCCTTTCGGTTGTGAGAATCGATAGTCGCATTCGAGGCATTTTAACTATAACATTAACCACATAGCGCTAAGCAGCGTATACAACACATTCACCCGTTATGATTCAGACAGTAGTCAAGCGCGACGGACGCATCGTAGGCTTCAACGAAGAGAAGATCGTTGCCGCCATCCGTAAGGCCATGCTTCGCACCGACGAGGGCGAAGACGAGCATCTCGTTCACCAGATAGCCGACCGCATTGCCATGCGCGGTAAAGCCCAGATGACCGTGGAGGAGATTCAGGACCTCGTGGAGCTGGAACTCATGAAGAGTGCCCGCAAGGACGTGGCAAAGATCTACATCCAGTACCGCAACCAGCGCAGCATAGCCCGCAAGGCTAAGACGCGCGAGATGTTCCTTGAGATCATCAACATCAAGAGCAACGACATCACGCGCGAAAACGCCAATATGAACGCCGACACACCCGCGGGCATGATGATGAAGTTCGCCTCGGAGACCACCAAGCCCTTCGTGGACGACTACCTCCTGAGCGACGATATCCGTGAGGCCGTCAAGAATAACTACCTGCATATCCACGACAAGGACTTCTATCCGACTAAGTCGCTCACCTGCGTCCAGCATCCGCTCGACCACGTGCTCGAAGGCGGTTACATGGCAGGCCACGGCGAGAGCCGCCCCGCCAAGCGCATCGAGACGGCCAGCGTCATGGCCTGCATTAGCATGGAGACTGCACAGAACGAGATGCACGGCGGCCAGGCCATCCCCGCCTTCGACTTCTATCTGGCTCCCTACGTCCGCCTGACCTTCATCGAGGAGATGAAGAAACTCGAAGAGCTCTTTGCTGCCGACTACAGCCACCTCTATCAGGTCGCACTTGACGATTACCTCGTAAAGGATCTGAACGGACTCGAGGGCGAGGCACGCGTTGTCCAGCACGCCGTCAACAAGACCGTAGGCCGCGTCCACCAGGCCATGGAAGCCTTCATCCACAACATGAACACCATCCACAGCCGCGGAGGTAATCAGGTCGTGTTCTCGTCCATAAACTACGGAACGGACACCTCAGCCGAGGGCCGCTGCATCATCCGCGAGATCTTGAAGTCAACCTACGAGGGCGTCGGCTCAGGCGTCACAGCTATCTTCCCCATACAGATATGGAAGAAGAAACGTGGCGTCTCGTACCTGCCCACTGATCCTAACTACGACCTCTACTGCCTTGCATGCAAGGTGACAGCACGCCGTTTCTTCCCCAACTTCCTGAACCTCGATGCCACCTTCAATCAGGATGCCGACTGGCGCGAAGACGATCCCAGGCGCTATCTCCACGAGGTGGCCACGATGGGTTGCCGCACACGTGTCTTTGAGAATCGCTTCGGCCCCCGTACCAGTGTAGGCCGCGGCAACATAAGCTTCTCCACCATCAACATCGTCAAGCTCGCTATCGAGTGCATGGACATCAATGACGAGGAACAGCGCATAGCGGCCTTTTTCGCTAAGCTGGACAACCTGCTGGAGCTCACCGCCCGCCAGCTGCACGAGCGCTTCGAGTTCCAGAAGACGGCTTTTGCCAAGCAGTTCCCGCTGCTCATGCACAGCCTTTGGGTCGGTTGCGAGAAGCTCACGCCCACTGACACCATCGAGAGCGTCATCAACCAGGGCACCCTCGGCATCGGCTTCATAGGTCTGGCTGAGTGCCTCGTGGCCCTCATCGGCAAGCACCACGGCGAGAGCGCCAAGGCTCAGGAACTCGGCTTGAAAATAGTCACCTACATGCGCGACCGCATCAACGACTTCTGCGAGCGTTATCAGCACAACTACAGCGTCCTGGCCACCCCTGCCGAGGGCCTCAGCGGGCGCTTCACGCGCGGCGACCAGAAGAAGTTCGGCAGGATACCGGGCATCACTGACCGCGAGTACTACACCAACTCCAACCACGTCCCCGTCTACTATAAATGCTCGGCCCGCCACAAGGCTGAGATAGAGGCTCCCTATCACACCCTAACCCGCGGCGGACACATCTTCTACGTGGAGATTGACGGCGATGCAACCCATAATCCTGAGGCCGTCATGAATATCGTAGACATGATGGATGCCATGGACATCGGCTACGGAAGCGTCAACCACACACGCGTACGTTGCATGGACTGCGGCTACGAGACGGCCGAGCACATCGACGAGTGCCCCCACTGCCACAGCCATGACCTCGACCGCCTGCAGCGCATCACGGGTTACCTCGTAGGCACCACTGACCGTTGGAATAAGGCCAAGCTGGCCGAGCTCAACGACCGCGTAATCCACAACACCGATTACCTGCAGTTCAAGGAATAGGATGTTTTGTAGTACCACAGATTACACTGATTTCACAAATTCATCTTTAGCCACCTGCATAAATCTGTGAAATACAGGAATAAATCACACCGATTAAGTAGTAGGCATGAATCTGTTGAATCCGTGTAGTCTGTGGTGAAAGTTAATCGTAGCTTGAGTTCTAAAGGATGAGTATTAGGGTTCTGGATATAATGGAGGACACTACTGTTGATGGTCCGGGCTTCCGTACGTCCATCTACTCGGCGGGTTGCACCCATCATTGTGCAGGATGCCACAACCCCCAGTCGTGGGATGCCGGCGGCGGCACGGAGATGACTGTGGAGGAGATTATGACAATCATCGAGGGTGATCCCTTCGCACACGTCACCTTCACAGGTGGCGACCCTATGCTGCAGGCTGAGGGCTTCGCAGAACTGGCTCAGGCCATACGCAGCCGCACCAACAAAACTATATGGTGCTACACAGGCTACTGCTTCGAGGCTCTGCTCCACATGCCCGCTCAACGGCGCCTGCTCGACCTTGTCGATGTGCTCGTCGACGGCCCTTTCGTCGAGGCTCAGCGGGATACCGACCTCCTCTTTCGCGGCTCAGCCAACCAGCGCCTTATCGACGTTCCCCGCTCGCTGGCCGAAGGCTCTGTAGTGCTGTGGCAGAGGCTGGGGTGATATTCTCGGACCCGCCACGCAGGCTATCGAAGCCATGGCCTCTCAAAGGCGATGTGCCGGGAAGGCTTTAAATAAAGGTATAAAAAAATAAGCCCAAGGGTTTCGGCGAAAACCCTTGGGCTTTTTGGTCAGAACCCTTAAGGGTTATCGCCAAAACCCTTAAGGGTTCTGAGCGATATGCTTGAGGGTGCTGTTTGTTGGGGTCGGGGCATGTGCTATTTCCCGAGGAGGTTTGTGTTCTCGAATTGCACGCGGAATGGCCATTGTTCGCCGTTCTGCGTCCAGTGGTCGGCGCTGTAGTTGCGGTCCCAGGGGTGCTGCCAGTGCTGTGTGGGCGCACCCATAACAACGAAGAAGAGGCGTGAGCACTTCTCGGGCACAGTGAGTTCGGCGGTCCCTTCTCGGGCCGACTGCACCTCGCCGTAGACGCGCTCGCCGGTGCGGGTGTAGGCTACGAAGGCATAGCGCCATCCGGCGAATTCGGGGTGGACGTACTTGTAGCCGGCAGCGTCGGTGATACCTGTGAAATGCGCTTTCACGGTGTTGCCTGCTGTGCCGACGTTCATGTTGATGATGGCGTAGCCATAGTTCTGTATGCAGTGGGCGACGTCGCTCTGCCAGGTGTCCTTGGTGCCGCTGACCTGCGTGAGGAATGTCTTGTGCTGGCCTATGCGGTTCTTGGCGCGGTCGCGCACGCCGTCGATGTCCCATGTGGCCATGCGCATGTAGCCCTCCATCATTTCATCGTTGAACTGCTCCTGTGTGAGGCCGTTCATGCGCTTGTAGGTCTCCACCGGGTCTTCAGGCTTCTTGGCTTCGCGCCAGAGGCGGCCAATGAAGTCGCGGCCATGCTTCATCGACCACCAGTCCTGAATGTAGCAGCAGGCGTAGCGCCAGTCCTCGTGCAGGAGGTTGAGGTGGTGCGCGTCAAGGTGCTGCTCGAAGTACTCGCCGTCGGTGAACTGGCGGTCGGGGAAGATCTGGTAGGCCTGCCAGTCGGCACAGCTCTCCCACCAGCCGCAGTCGCCCCAGCCGTCGCCGTTGAAGCCCCACTTGTAACCGTGGCTCTCTCCGAGGTCGGCTGATACGAGGTATTGGAAAGTGTGGCCAACCTCGTGGGCAACCGTGTGTCCGCCACGTGCCACGGCAGCCCAGGGGGTGAAGTGCCCGATGCCCGTCTTGCCCCCCGAGACGCCGTTGGTGCCGGAGGCGTCGGCTCGCCATTCCGCCTGGTAGGGTATGTAGAGCTGTATCTTGTACTTATCGGTGGTTGATGCGCCGGGCACTACGAAACCGAGGTCTACGTATGTGTTCCAACACTTCTCGCAGATGCTGAGAATGGTGCTTGCGTTGGCCACATTGCCGTCGCCGGGGTACTGGATCTTCGAGGGCGTGTCGCCGTAGCGGACGTCCCAGAAGACGGCGAAGTGGTCGCTCTCCTTCATGTGGGCGAAGTTGTAGCCAGAGGAGGCGTTCTCGTTGGTGTAGTTGGTGCCTGAGTAGGTGTCAGGCTTCAGGAGGTAGCGGCCCGGGTCGGTGAACGAGAGCTCGGCGGCATCGGTGGGAACGAAGTCGTCGGTCTGGATGTTGCGGTAGCCAAGAGCCAGCTTCGTGTTGTAGGTTCGCATCTGTTTGGGCATCACGCTGAGGGAGTCGACGTCGACGAGCGAGATGATGCCGTTGGCGCGGAAACGGTCGTCATAGCGCACGAAGAGGGTGTCCTGTGCAGCTACGATGCCAAGTTGAACCTTGAGAGTTGAGAGTTGAAAGTTGAAGGCGCAGCAGAGGAGCGCGAGGGTGAGTGAAAGTCTGATGTGTCTCATTGTCGTGGTCCTCCTCACTTTATGGCAACTTTATGGCCGTTGATAATGTAGATTCCTTTTCGAAGCGTTGCGCGCCGCTCGGGCGTTGCGTCGCCGAGCCGCTGCCCGCTGAGGGTGAAGATGCCGGCCGAGGTGGCATCGTCAGCATTCGTCAGGCCGAGGGCTTCGGGGATGGAGCGTATGGCATCGGGGGTTACAGTTATGTCCTCGCCTATCCCGTCGACGTAGAAGCGCAGGGGGGGACGGTCGGCGCTGACGTCGTCGATCCATGAGCGGAAGGCCTGCAGGGTGAGGGAGTCCTCCGAGAACTCCATGAGTCCTTCGCTGTTGAGGTAGTACATGCCAGGTGCTACGCGCTTGTTCTTGACGGTCCGGCCCGAGACGTCAGAGCCGTCGAGGAGGTTGTACGTGCCGTGGAAGCGCACTTTGACAGAGCCGTCAGTGTTTTGTACGGTCTGCAGGCGCGGTGTCTGATTGGCAGCCTTCGTCACGTCGGGGATGAAATAGATGGGGCCGAAGGGGCGGTCGTCGACGAAGTTGCGCATGCGAGCCGTGGCTTCGATGTCGGGCTCGCGCGTCGGGCGCAGCAGGTAGTGGTAGCCAGCACGCAGGACGATGTCGTCGGTGGCGAGGTCGAGGGTCGCAAACTCAAGGGTTACCTGCCCCTCGTCGGTGATGGCGCGTGGCTGAGCCAGTTCGGCATCGTCGCCGAAAGCGTAGCGCAGCTGCTTGCCTGTGAGGTCGAAGGGCAGCACGAGGCTGTTCCAGCGCCCGAGGTTGAAGGTCCGGCGCAGGGCGAGGGCTGCGTGGTCGAAGGTGGCTGTCTTGTCGTAGGCTACGTTGTCCTCGTCGAGGAACTCATGGGGCAGCGTCCGGAAACGTATGCTGGTGATGTCGGTGCGGGCGAAGTCAGTGCCGCCTATGTTGATGGTGCCAGGAGCGAGATGCAGAAGCTGCGGGGTGTCAGTGGAGACGAGGTAGTAGAAGGTGGCCTGGCGTGTGCGCACCTCCATGTTCTTGGCCCCCGTGATGACGCTCTGGCGCGTGGCCTTGCGTATCGGAGCCGCCTCCTGCGCGCCGACTCCGGAGGTTAGACCTGCGAGCAACAGGCCTACGCATAAGTAGCGAAAAAAAAGTCTCATAAAAGCGATTAATTGTTTGTATGTCCGTTTGGTACCGCAAAAGTAGCAAAAAAAATGGCACAGGAATCGCTTTTATGAGACTTTTTGAAGATTTCCCTAAGATAAAGACAATTACTGAATATTCTGGCGGATGTGGGTGAGATAGGCGGTCATGGCCTCCTCATCGCGCTCGTCGATAATCTGCAGAAGTCGCTTCAGCTCGGTGCGAATGCCTTCAACCTTGGGTTTGGTGTGGGGGTTGAACAGGATTTCGCGCAGCAGGGTGTCGTCCTCCGAGAGGACGCCGCGGGCAATCTTCATGTGGCGCTTGAAGGTGGTGCCTGGGGTGTCCTGGTGCTTCATCAGGGCTGAAAAGACAAAGGTGCTGACGAAGGGGATTGAGAGTGCGTAGGCCATCGTCTCGTCGTGCTCGGCAAAGGAGAGCTCCTTCACGTTGAGCCCGAGGCGAGTGTATAGGTCGCGGAAGAAAATGCGGCCCATGTAATCGCCCTCGCTGATGATGATGGCATTCTCGCGCGAGAGGTCGCCGAGGTTGGCGAAGGTGGGGCCGAACATGGGGTGCGACGAGGCATAGCGGCGCCCCGCCTGCTCGTAGTACTCGCGGAAACCGGTCTTCACGCTGCTGATGTCGGCGAGGATACAGTCCTTGCCTACGTGAGGCAGAAGCTCGTCGAAGACCTGAAGAGTGTACTTAAGCGATACGGCGTTGATGGTCAGTTCGGGGTCGAAGGCGTCGACTTCGGCAAGCGAGGTGAAACGCTGTGTGTTGTAGAGGAAGCGCAGGCGGCGGGGGTCATTGTCATAGACTGCCACTTCGTGGTCGAAGCTCAGCAGGTCTGTGAAGAACGAGCCCATCTTGCCGGCGCCGAGAATTAATATACGCATAGGCTGACTTATTTATTCATTATCTCCAGCTGCTGGCGGACGCTTTCTTCGTGTATGTGTTCGTAGATATCGCGCACGAAATCGGAGCTCATGCCGCAGAGCGAGCCTTGTGTGGCGCGCTTGTCGAGGATTTCGCTGTAGCGTGTGGTCTGCACAACGGTCATATTGTGCAGCTTCTTGTACTCGGCAATCTCGCGGCTGATGCGCATGCGCTTGGTCAGAAGGTCCATCAGGTTGTTGTCGAGCTCGTCAATCTGCTTGCGCAGCTGGCTGATGCTCTCTGTAACTTCAACTTCGTCGCGCACTACGAGGCGGTCGAGGATGAAGTCGAGCACCTCAGGCAGCACCTGCTGCTTAGCATCGCTCCAGGCACAGTCGGGGTTGCAGTGGCTCTCTATCATGAGGCCGTCCATACCGAGGTCCATGGCTTGTTGTGCAATGGGCGCGATGAGGTCGCGGCGCCCTCCCATGTGGCTCGGGTCGGTGATGATGGGGAGGGCCGGGAAGCGGCGCTTCAGCTCTATGGGCAGATGCCACATAGGCGGGTTGCGGTAGATCTTCTGGTCGACGCTTGAGAAGCCTCGGTGGATGGCGCCCAGACGGCGGATGCCGGCATTGTTGATGCGCAGGAGCGCACCTGTCCACAGCTCAATGTCGGGATTGACGGGGTTCTTGACAAACACGGGCACATCAACGCCCTGCAGGGCATCGGCTATAGCTTGCACCGAGAAGGGGTTGGCACTGGTGCGGGCGCCCACCCATAGAATGTCAACGCCGGCAGCGAGGGCTGCCTCAACATGCTCGGGCGTTGCCACCTCGGTGGCCGTGAGCATGCCCGTCTCGGCTTTTACGCGCTGCAGCCATGGAAGGGCCTCTACGCCCTTGCCCTCAAAGCCGCCAGGCTTCGTGCGTGGCTTCCACACTCCTGCGCGGAAAATCTTAATACCATTCGTGGCCAGCTGCCGGGCAGTGTCCATCACTTGCTCCTCAGTCTCAGCCGAACAGGGGCCTGCAATGACCAGCGGGCGCTTACGTTCTATGCCGGGGAGATCTAATTGCTGTAGTTCTAAATCTAATTCCATAGTATGTCTATTTAAAAATTGCTTTTATCCGTTCCAGTGCCTCACGCATCTTCTCGTCGTTAGCGCAGAGGGAGATGCGGATATAGCGGTTGCCGTTGGAACCGAAGATGAAGCCTGGCGTGATGAAGACCCGGGCCTCGTGGAGCACGCGCTCGGTGAGCTCCTCAACGTCGGCATAGCTGTCGGGGATGCGCCCCCAGAGGAACATGCCCGTCTGCGAGGGGTCGAAGGTGCAACCGAGTGTGGTCATAATCTCCTCTGCGATGGCGCGCCGGTTGGCGTAGGTTCGCACATTGGCCTCGAGGTGCCATTCCTCGGTGTTGTTCGTCAGCGCCTCGGCCGCTGCCAGTTGCAGGGCGCGGAAGGTGCCGCTGTCGATGTTGGTCTTCACCTTGAGTATCCAAGAGATGAATTCAGCGTTGGTGCAGAGCATGCCTACTCGCCAGCCTGGCATATTGAAGCTTTTCGACATCGAGTTGAACTCAATGCAACAGTCCTTGGCACCGGGAATCTGAAGTATGGAGAGGAGAGCAGGCTCCCCCTCTTTACAGGAGAGTGGGGTGGGGGATGACCCCGGCCTGATAAAGCTATACGGATTGTCGTTGACTACGACGATGCCGTGCTTTTTAGCGAAGGCTACGAGGCGCTCGTAGGTCTCGCGGCGAGCTGGCGCGCCGGTCGGCATGTGGGGGTAGTTGGTCCACATGAGCTTGACGCGCGAGAGGTCCATGCGTTCCAGCTGCTCGAAGTCGGGCTGCCAGCCGCCGCCCTCAGTGAGGTCGTAGCTCACAACTTCGGCACCAAGCAGGCGGGAGAGCGCTGTATAGGTGGGGTAGCCAGGGTCGGGCACCAGCACTTGGTCGCCCGGGTTGACGAAAGCGAGTGTGACGTGGAGTATGCCTTCCTTGGAGCCTATGAGCGGCTGAATCTCGGTGGAGGGATTGAGGTCCACTCCATACCAGCGGCGATAGAAGGCAGCTATGGCCTCGCGTAGCTCAGGAGTGCCTATGGTAGGCTGATAGCCGTGTCCGTCAGCCTTGGCAGCTTCGCGGCAGAGCGTGTCGATAGTCTGCTGGCTGGGGGGCATGTCGGGGCTGCCGATGGCGAGCGAGATGATTCCGTGTCCTTCGGCATTCAGCCGGGCCACCTCCTTGAGCTTGCGGCTGAAATAGTACTCTTGAACGGAGGCGAGGCGCTCTGCCGGCTTAAACAAATTCTTTTCCATTCTTGTATTCTCCCAAAATCTTTAAGTCGGACGTGAGCGGACGTATGGCGTCAATGCCTTGAGTGTAGCGGGTGTAGTCGCGGTACATGATGTCGACATAAAACAGGTATTCCCATTCGCGCCCTATGATGGGCAACGACTGTATCTTGGTGAGGTTGAGCTTGTAGAACGAGAGCACAGAAAGCACCTGTGAGAGGGAACCTTCCTCGTGGGGGAGGGCAAAGACGATGCTGGCTTTGTCGGTCTGCAAAATATTGCGGAGAAGGTTGGCACGTGAGGGCTGCGAGAGCACCAGAAAGCGCGTGAAGTTGTGCTTGTTGGTCTCGATGCCTTCCTCCAGCACCTTCATGCCGTAGATAGGTGCGGCATCCTTCGAGCAGATGGCAGCCAGGCCGCGGGCTTTGCTGCGGCTGATGTCGGCAGCAGCGCCAGCCGTGTCCTCGGCCTCCACTACTTTGATGTGTGGGTGCCGGCTGAGGAAGTCGCGGCACTGCATGAGGGCCACAGGATGGGAATGAACCTCGCGTATGTCGGCCAGACTGTCGTCGGGGTGGCAGACGAGAGAGTGCTTGATGCGCAGTTTGTGCTCGCCCACGATGGTGACGGGCGACTCACGCATCAGCTCGTAGTTGTGGAGCAGCGAGCCTGCTATGGTGTTCTCAATGGCGGCCAAGCCTATCATGGTCTGGTCGGTAGCCAACTCGCCGAAGAGCTGCTCGAAGGTCTGGCAGCATACGAGCTCGACGTCCTCTCCCTCGAAATACTGGTGGGCAGCGATGTCGTGGAAGCTGCCTTCAATGCCTTGTATTGCGATGCGTTTCATTTTGTCGGTTTGCTTTTACATGTTTATAGTATCATAGGCTTATCTGCTTTGAAACAAAAAATCCCGCTTCCTCTCAGAAGCGGGATTTGTATGTTAAGCTTTTATGTTTTCAATTCTCAATTATGCAATCTTAAACTGACACGCTCACTCCCGCTTCACCTTGACTTGGTAAAGTAAAAATAGACGTAGGAGTAGTAACGTGCGCTGACGCTATTCATGACTGCTTTGTATTGTTCCGGCTGCAAAAGTATGTGTTTTTTTTCTGCCGGCCAACTTTTTTCTGTATTTTTTGCGTTTTTGTTAGCCTTTTGATGTAACTTTGTCTCGTGGAAGATATACTTATGCCAAAAATGACAATGCTCATGTCTTGCATGAAACACCTCTTTCGCCTTGCACATGTCGGTGCGCTGGTGGGCGCTCTCTGCCTCTCGTCGTGCGGCGAGGGCTGGCGCGGCTCTTCCGAGGCCGATCTTTCTGAGTTCGGAACCTTCGTCTATGCGATAGACACACTCCAGATGGAGCGGGCACTGACTGACATCCTCTCAAAAGATACTTCCCACTTTGCCGCCGACAAGGCTGTGCGTCAACGCTACACCGACGTGGAGAGCTTCGGGCTGGCGCCGCTGTGGTTCACGCGGAAGGGGTTAGCCCCTGAGGCCGACGAACTGCTCGCTTGCCTGCGCCGAGAGGCACCGCGTTGCGGGCTCGACACTGCTGCTTTCTTCGTGCCTCAGATTGCGAGAGACCTCTTCGTCGTGCATAAACTGGCATTCGACTCGCTCGGTATCAATATCAACGAGCTACTGCCGCGGCTCGACTACAACCTCTCGCGGGCCTACGTCCGCTATGCTACTGGACAGCGATATGGATTCATGCGTCCGGCAAAGGTGTTCAACAACCTTGACCTCAAGACACAAGGCGACGGCTACGCCCGCCTGTTCGACGAGCAGGTGAAAGAGCCTGACTACGATGCCTCGATGCGCCAGCTGCTATCTGCTGATCGTATGAGCTTCATCCATAGTGCCGTGCCCGACACGCCCTTGTTCAAAACCCTGCAGAGCAGGCTGAATGCCGCTACTGACACGGATGAAAAGCGAAAGATAGCTGTGAACCTTGAGAGAGCACGCTGGCAGATGAAGCGCCCAGACGAGAATAGCCTGGTGCTCGTCAATCTGCCGTCGCAGCAGTTGTGGGCCATTGCCAGGGACTCGTTTCTGAACATGCGCGTCTGTTATGGCTCAAGACTCACAAAGACGCCATTGCTCCATAGCGCCATCAGCACCATCGATGTCAACCCCGACTGGATAATCCCTCAGTCGATAGTCAAGAATGAGATTGCCCGCCACGGAGGCGACTCATCTTACTTTGCCCGCCACCGCTACTATATCGCTGAGCGCTCGTCGGGCGCACGACTTAACCCGCGTGGCGTAAGTGTTGAGATGCTTGAATCGGGACGTTTGCGTGTAGGCCAAAGCGGCGGGATAGGCAACTCGCTCGGCCGCATCGTGTTCCGTTTTCCCAATGATTTTGCCGTATATCTCCACGACACTAACAACCGCAGCGCGTTCACCAACGAGCGCCGTTCGCTCTCTCATGGCTGTGTGCGTGTAGAGAAGCCTTTCGACCTGGCCTGTTTCCTGATGCCAGATGCGGACGAGTGGACCATCGACCGCTTGCGCATCTCAATTGACAAGACACCGACTACCGAGCGCGGACGGAACTATCTGGCGGAACATGCCGACAGCGAACGGCCGCTGCGACTCATGCGTCAGCAGGGCGTATCGCCTCGTATGCCCGTGTACATTATTTATTATACGGCTTATCCCAACCCAATCTCGGGCGAAGTGGAATTGTGGCCCGATGTGTATGGCTACGATAAGGTCATAGCCCGTGAGCTGGGGGCGTTCCTGATGAATTAACTCCTTTAGCCTCCATGCAAGCGGAGCTTGCGAAAGTCGAATTAATTTACTTCTTCTTTTTCTTCTTAGCCTTCTTCGCAGGAGATTTACGCTCGGCAGTGGTCTTGGGTCGGACGACAAGCCCTTGCACGTGGCCGTTGCTGTCGAGCTGCAGGCGCTGGCGTGAGGTCGTGGCTGCACGTTCGGTGGCTTGTGCGGCAGGGCTCTCGTTGCCATAGCGGTCCAAGGCTGTCACTGCGAAGTTAAGTCCCAAGGCTGCGAAACGGTTGTACTGGAAATGCCTATCAGGCAAAGCCGCGGCCATGAGGTTCTGGGCGGCACTTACGTCAACGGGCCACTCGCGAGAAGCGTAGACATTGTAGCGCAGGTCATCGGAGCCATCCCAGATGAGCTCCTCGACAGCGTCGCCGGCTACTAAGGTCCGCAGGTGCTCTGGCGCACGAGGCGTCTGGTCGCTGAGCCAGGGACAGGCGGGCGGCAGTGCGGGGTAGGCGTAGAAATCGTTGCGCAGGAAATCGTAGAGACCTTTGACGTTGTCTGTAAGGAACTTCGAGCGGAAGTAGCATTGCCCTGCCGTGCCTATCTGTCGGAGGTAGCAGAGCTGACGTTGGATGGCTGTGAGCGGCCAGTTCTTCTCCTGCGGATGCATGAAATATATGCCGAGGCCGGGTGCCACCTGCCTGCCTGCCGTCTGCTCCTGCCAGTCGGCAGCAAAGGGATAGAAATGAGTCCCGTCGAAGTACATCATCGGGAATAGTATGTCGTGGATGCCTGTGCGCAACCAACCTTCAGCGTCCTGATGGACGGCATCGCGGGCGTTCCAGCCGCGCGAGCTGTAGCGCGGTAGGTCGGCATATTTGCCTACGGGCGAACTGCTGACTTTCACCCATGGTTTGGCGGCATGCGTCTCACGGTAGATGCGGCTTACAATACGGGTTATGTTGTCGCGCCGCCACTGCGCCTTCGACGAGCTGCCGTTGCCATAGCGCTTGAAAGTCTTGGCGTCGGCAAAGGAACCGGCGTTCTCGGGATAGCGTATATAGTCGAAATGAATGCCGTCGATGTCGTAGTTCTCCACAATCTCGCGGCAAACGGCAGAGAGATAGTCGGCAGTACCGGGCAAGCCAGGGTCGAGGTAATACTGGTCGCCGTGGCGCACGCAGAGTTCAGGATGTCTGCGCAACACTGTGCGCTGGCCCATCTGCTTGGCTACGGCTGTCTTGAAGCAGGGTATAGTGACAACCCACGCATGAAGCTCCATGCCTCGCTGGTGGGCCTCGCTGATGGCAAATGCCAACGGGTCGTAGCCGGGGTCGCTGCCGTACTGCCCTGTGAGGCAGATGTCCCATGGCTCTATCTTTGATGGATAGATAACGGAACCGCGCACACGCGTCTGCAGCAGCACGGTGTTGATGTTTGCAGCCTTCAGCTGATCAAGCAGCAGGCAGAATTCCTGCTGCTGGCGCTGACGGTTGAAAGCTGATGTGGCACGAGTGCGGGGCCAGTCGAGACCGTTCAACGTCGTCACCCACACCGCCCGTAGCTCTCTCTTTGGTGCCGTCTGCCAAGCGGGCGGCACGTAGTCGGAGGCTGAGGCTAAGGAAGGCAACAGCGAAATAAGCAGTATATATATATAATAATGTGTAGGTCGCATCAGTCAGACTATTGCGGTTTGCGGGTGCAAAGGTAGTAATAAATTGAAAAAAAGAGCGGATTAAAGCAAAATAATTGGCAGGGAAATAAGTATTAGTCGTACTTTATTATTGACAAAAAGCAATTAATTGGTCTGTAAACGTATCGGATTGAATAAAAAGATGGGTAAAAGGTGATAAAATGCTTATCTTTGCAGCGTAATCAAAGAAAACGGGCTCAAGGCCCATATTATTCCACTTAATCCGACATAAACACATGAACGCAAAACAAGTACTGGAAGACCTGAAGCAGCGCTTCCCTGGCGAGCCTGAATACCATCAGGCAGTAGAAGAAGTCCTCAGCACGATCGAGGAAGAGTACAACAAACACCCTGAGTTCGAGAGTGCAAACCTCATCGAGCGCCTATGCATACCCGACCGCATCTATCAGTTCCGCGTCACTTGGGTTGATGACAAAGGAAAAGTGCAGACTAATATGGGCTACCGCGTACAGCACAACAATGCCATCGGCCCGTACAAAGGCGGTATCCGTTTCCACAAGAGTGTGAACCTCGGCATCCTGAAATTCCTCGCTTTCGAGCAGACGTTCAAGAACTCGCTGACTACGCTGCCCATGGGTGGCGGTAAGGGCGGCTCTGATTTCTCGCCCCGTGGCAAGTCGAATGCCGAGGTCATGCGCTTCTGCCAGGCTTTCATGCTTGAACTGACGCGCCACATCGGTCCCGATGTTGATGTGCCCGCAGGCGACATTGGCGTAGGTGGTCGCGAGGTTGGCTACATGTTCGGCATGTACAAGAAACTAACCCGCGAGTTCAGCGGAGTGCTCACTGGCAAGGGTCTTGAGTTCGGCGGCTCGCTCATCCGTCCTGAGGCTACGGGCTACGGCAACGTTTACTTCCTGCGTGCTATGCTGCGCACCCGCGGCGAGAGCATAGAAGGTAAGACTGTGCTCATATCCGGAGCTGGCAACGTGGCTCAGTATTGCGCCGAGAAGGTGTTGCAGCTGGGCGGAAAGGTGCTTACGATGAGCGACTCTGATGGCTACATCTACGACCCCGATGGCATCGACCGCGCTAAGCTCGACTACATCATGGAGCTGAAGAATGTATATCGCGGCCGTATTCGCGAATACGTTGAGGATTATCCTAAGGCCAGGTACGTCGGCGACGGTGCCAAGCCTTGGTTTGAAAAGGCCGACATTGCTTGCCCCTGCGCTACGCAGAACGAGCTCAACGAAGAGGCGGCCAAGGCTCTCGTGGCCAATGGCTGCATAGCCGTTGCCGAAGGTGCCAACATGCCTTCGACGCCTGAAGCCATCCGTGTGTTCCAGGAAGCTAAGATCCTCTACTCCCCAGGTAAGGCCAGCAACGCCGGCGGCGTGAGCGTGAGTGGCCTTGAGATGTCGCAGAACTCCGAGCGCCTGAGCTGGAGTTCCGAGGAGGTCGACAAGAAGCTCCTCTGGATCATGGAGAATATCCATGAGAATTGTGTCAAGTATGGCATCGAGCCCGACGGCTACGTCAACTACGTCAAGGGTGCCAACGTGGCTGGCTTCATGAAGGTTGCCAAGGCTATGATGGCTCAAGGATTAGTTTAGCTAATCCGCCATCATAGCATTGGGACGCTCGGCGAAGTGAAACGAAGCCACAGTTCTTTTCGCTATGATGGCTCAAGCCTGGTGTAAAAGATAAGCCAAAAGAAAAGCCCCGCCTACGGCGGGGCTTTTCTTTTGACTTATCTTATTACTTTGCGATAGCGATGGTGACGCGGTTCTTGTCGTTCTCAGCATAGGGCTGAACGGTGTCGCCCTTAGCGTCGACGGTGATGCGTGCAGCATCGATGCCACCTTCTACGAGAGCCTTAGCAACGTTCTCGGCACGGCCCTCAGAGTACTTCATGTTGATCTTCGGGTTGCCGGTGCCAGCGTCGGCATAACCGGTGACGTTGACGCGAGTCTCGGGGTTAGCCTTCAGGAAGGCAACGAGCTCAGCGATCTTGTTCTTCTGGTTGTCGGGGATGACGGTCTCGCGGATTTCATAGAAAATCTCGCGCTGCATCTCAGCGACTTTCTTTACGACGGGCTTCTCAACAACCTTAGCGGGTGCTACGGGCTCGGGAGCGGGCTCTTCAACAACGATGGGCACTGCTACGGGGATAACCTTCTCGACCTTGCCAAGGTTGATCTTCAGACCTGCGAGGGCAGTGAAGTACCAGTCGAGGTTAGCGTCGACGTTCTTGTGCTTGCTGTTGTACTCGTCGGAGAGGAAGTTGGCCATGCCTTCAAGGTTGAGGCTTACGCGCTTGCTGAGGCGGAAGTCGAGGTCCAGACCGAAACGGCCAACGGGGCGCACCTTAGTGCCGTCCCAGAGGTCACGCATGATCCAGTAGCGAGCCATCTCAGCGGCTTCGTCGTTGTTCCAGCCGATGTTGGCGCCTACGCCGGCGATGAGGTTAAGGCCGAAGACGCGCTTGGGATTCCAGCCTGCGATGGCGTTGACGAGGTTGAACTTAACGTCGAGAGCGGGAGTGACGTAGTTCCACTTGTAGGTATCGTTGGTCTTGAAACCACCCTTGCTCTCCCAACCGTTGACGGCCAGGCGGAGAGCCCATACGGGAGTGAACTGGTAGCCAACAGCAACCTGGGCAGCAGGTGAGATGAGCTTGTTGAAATCAGCCTCGCCAAGGGTGTAGGAGGCACCGCCCTGGAGCTGCAGGAACCAATGGTGGTTGAACTCTACGCGCTCGGTCTCTTGAGCGTTGGCGGACAGGCCCATCATAGCGAGGGCTGCCACGAGAAGAAACTTTGTAAATTTCATAATTCTAAGTGTTTATTAGTTGAATAACTCAATTTTCTTTGCAAAGGTAGTCAAAAGATAGTATGTGAACAAAATTTTCATTAAAAAAAAGTGATTATTCCGCCATTTTATGTAATGTTTCGGGCATTAAGACTACTCCCTCCTTACGTTTCCCGTCAATTTTTATAGTCAGGGCCTCCTCGAGGTGTACGACTCTGACGTGCTCGGTCTCGTAGGCTGCGGGCAACTTGTTAAGGATGTCCTGCCTGTAGACGCCGTCGCCAAGGTAGTCATTGATAGTGAAGTAGCCTACGCCGAAGGAGGTGAGGTTCTGGAAGAAATGTGTGCCCTGGCTGGGGTCTACGCGATAGTTCTGCAGCCCGGCCTCTACGATGACCTTTGCGGCCGAGATGGCAGGCCACTTTACAGGGATGCCGAGCCATGGGTCGCTGCTTCCCCAGCGTCCAGGCCCTACGAGCACGTAGCCGCGCCCCTCGTTGAGGTAGTGGCGGTTGATGGCATCTATTTCCTCGGCCACCTGTGGGTTCGACGATGCACTCCATCCGTCGGTCTTCACGTAGACGATGTCCTCAACGTCGGTCATGATGCCATGGCCTATGGCGTTGCGTGAGCGTAGCAGGCAGTCGTCGTCTGGCACGGCGGCGAGGTTCTCGTCGAGCATCAGTTTGTTGTCGACCATTGGGCGTATCTGCAGCAGATAGAGCTCGCCCGTGCGGTCGGGGTGAATGTTTGCGGCAAACTCGATCTCTACGGGGCGCCGCATTTCGTCCTGCCCGTAGTAGAGCACCTTTTGCAGTAGCTCGGGCAGTGGGAAGATGCCGTGCTGCAGCACGCCGCAGAAGGTTATCACCTTGTGCCCTCCCTCGTAGATGCCGTCGCGGATGACCTGGTCGTAGGGGTCGTAGGTGGAGGCGATGTACTGCAATGTGCCGTCCTTTTCGGCCTGTGCCACGCGCAGGTTCAGAATGTTAAATCCGTCGTCTTTGAGGAACGTCGTGGGCGGGTTCTCGAGGTCGAGGGCGTAGAAGCGAGTCTGCGTCTCTTTCAGCGCCAGTTCCATTTCCGAAGTCTGCAACACTTGGTTCGGGTGTGCGGGGCACACGCGCAAGCTTTGCCCGCCGTCGACGATATATTTGCCAAGTCCCAGGGCCAGGTTCACTGTGCCCTCCTCAGCGCGCTCGTCGCCTATGGGATAGTAGTTGACCGAGCGTGCGACACCGGAGAGGGTGGGGTAGAAGCGCGCATCGTGGCGCTCGCCTACTACTTCCTGCAGGATGACGGCCATCTTCTCCTGGTCGATGACGTTGGACGTCGCTGTCATGTACGACTTCGAGTCGCGGTAGTAAACGCTGGCGTAGACGGCCTTGATGGCATCGGAAAGCATGTGCAGCCGTTCGTACTTGTCCTCTACGTGCGGAATCATGTATGTGGCGTAGATGCCAGCGGAGGGCTGGTAGTGGCTGTCCTCGAGCAGCGAGCTCGAACGTATGGCCAGAGGCGTGTCCACGACATCGAGGAACGCCATCAGGTCGCCGATGAGGCGGGCCGGCAGACGGGCATGGAGGAAGTAGCGAAGGATCTCTTCGTCGGGGATGTCGGAGAGGGCCACCTGGTAGAGGCTGTTCGTGTCCATGAACTCGTCGAAGATATCGGTGCAGAGCACCACGGTCTTCGGAATCATCACCTCAGCATTGTCGAAGTCGTTGAGGTCGGAGTGGCGTTTGATGATATGGTCGATGAAAGCCAGGCCGCGGCCCTTGCCGCCCAGCGAACCCTCGCCTATGCGGGCGAAGTTGCTGTAGCGGTCGAAACGTTCGCGATGGAACACGGCCACGACGCCCTGGTTCTTCATCCTGCGGTACGAGACGATGGCATCGAAGATAATCTGGCGGTGCTGGTCGACGTCCTGCAGCGAGTTCCAGGTGATGCGCTTCAGGAAGTCGGCGATGGGAAACAGTGCGCGCGAACTGAGCCAGCGCGACACGTTGTTGTGCTGCACGTGGTAGAGCAGCGACTCGCGCGGCAGCTTGAAGATGTTGTCCTGCAGATCCTTGAGGTTGCGCAGGCGTGCCACCTCCTCCAAGGTTTGTGGGTTGCGGAAGATGAAGTCGCCGAAGCCGAAGTAGCGCAGGATGAGCTCGCGCAGGTCCACTGCCATCTTCTTCGAGTTCTTGTCTACGAAACGTATCTTGTAGGGCACGCACTCTTCGCGGCGGCCTATGTCGGAGCTCTCCATGATGAGCGGCACGAACTCATCACGCGCGCGTATGTTTTTTAATAATGTGAGGCCTGCCTCTTCGTCGAGACGCCCCCCGTGGGGGAAGCGGCAGTCGGAGATGACGCCAAGAGTGTTGTCGGAGTAGCGGTCGTAGAGCTCCCACGCCTCCTCGTACGAGCGCGCCAGCACTATCTTGGGGCGGCCGCGCATACGCAGCGTCTCCAGTTGCGAGTTCAGCGCCTCGGTGGCGAACTCAAGGCTCTGCTGCAGCACGAATTTATACAGGTTGGGCAGTATGCTGGAGTAGAAGCGTATGTTGTCCTCTACGAGCATGATCATCTGTACGCCCGCCTTGAGGTCGTGCTCCAGGTTCATCTTGTCCTCTATAAGTTTGATGATCGACAGCAGCAGTTCCGTGTTGCCCAGCCAGCAAAACACGTATTCGAAGGCCGAGAGGTCCTCGTCGGCCATGCGCTTCGAGATGCCATGCGAGAAAGGCGTCAGCACGATGCATGGAATCTGTGGTTGCTGGCTCTTGATGCCGCGGGCGATGTCGAAGATGTCGTTGTTGTCAGTGCCTGGCATGACGATGACCAGGTCGAACTGGTAATGTTCCATCTGCCGCAGAGCCTCCTCCTCGCTCGCCACCTGAATGAAGCGTGGCGGGTAGCGAAGGCCCAGCTTGGCATATTCGTCGAAGATTTTCTCGTCGATACGCCCGTCGTCCTCAAGCATGAAGGCATCGTAGGGGTTGGCTATGAGCAGCACGTTGAACACGCGGCGCGCCATCATGTCGACGAACGAAGTGTCGCGCAGCAGCAGTTGGTCTTTCTTCATCTTTTCAGCTTTGTGTTCCTGTTTCGGCCACAAAGATACTAAGAAAATGGTAAATAGGAGTGAGAAAAGTGAAAAATGACAGAACGAGACTCTAAAAAGATCCCAACCGCCGCAAGGAGGAACTCTTGGCAATGGCGAAAACCGAAAGTGGTGTTTATGAATCATTCATGGCCAGTTAATGCTGATGCGCGTTGGATAACAGTCAGATTTGTGCTGCAGCTCAGAAACGAAAAAGCCCGCAGGGGAGCTCGTCCCCTGCAGGCTTGTCATATAGATAGTTAATAATGTTTTTTCGTCTCGAAAGCTCGACCTTTAGTCGAGGTCAGTAAAAACGGATGCGTTACTGACGAGAGCTGCAATAGCTAAAATTGCAAAAGCAATGCTTGATGTTACTGTTGTCATAATCCTTTTACCTTTCTTTTAATTAATAATGTTATCCTAAATAATTTTCAATTGTCCATTTTCATTTTTCAATTTCCAATTGTCTTGCTGGCCACGCTTGGCCTCTTTTCTTATCCTTGTTATCCTGTTTTCTTCCTTTTTGCGCTGCAAAGGTACGGCGACTTTCGCGAATAAGTTTTATTTTTATGCTCGAAAACATAAAATCGAGCATTTTCTTTGACCTCAGTCAAGAAACAACCGCCTTTCCTCATTTCTTGATACAAGTTAACTCACCAACGTGCCCGCCTCCCCTTTCAAGCCCCACGCAAAAGCCCTGCACCGCGGTGCAGGGCTTTTGCATTTATTATTTATCATTTATCATTTTGCAGCGCAGCGCTTGCGCTGCTGCTTACTCATCCCAGTTAACAGGCGTCGTGGAGACGTCACCCCAGATGTCATCCCAATTGTTCCTGTCTTCCTTGACCCAACCGCCGTTGTCACCTTCAACGGTTGTATCGGAGGTGCTCAACAGCAGTGAATCCTGTACTTGTAAGTCAACGACAAATACCTCTGGCATTTGATATATCTTTTTCATAGTCGTAACTACTATTTTAATTATTCTTTAACTACGGATTCTACGGATTTTACGGATTATCTTACCTGGATTCACGATTCCACTGTAATGCAGACC
>JAFUFW010000055.1 GCA_017469685.1 Bacteroidaceae bacterium
GAAACGCGCTTTGGTCACCTCGTTGTCGGCAATGCAGAAAAGCAATGTGGAGCACCCCGACGCCATCATCACCGGCACTGGCCTTGGTTGCATAGAGAACACCGAGATCCTACTGACTCACCTATGCGAGGAAGGCGAGGAGAACTGCAAGCCTACGCCTTTCATGCAGTCGACGCACAACACCATAAGTTCGCTCGTTAGCATCCACACTCACAGCCACGGCTACAATGCCACCTATGCCCATAAAGAAGCTTCGTTCGACTGCGCCCTTGAGGACGCTTGGCAGCAAATGCAGCTCGGCCGCATACGCACGGCGCTTGTTGGCGGGCAAGACGAAATGACACAAAACTATTTCGGACTCCTCTGCAAGACTGGCTATCTGGGCAATCCCTCTAAGATTGCCGGTGAGGCTTCCGTAAGCATAATACTTAGGAGCGAGGCTACTCCCGAGGCACTGTGCAAGCTTACCTTCTTCAAACGTTGCTACTGCCCGACACTTTCTACCTTGTCGCAGATAGCGAAAGAAGTCGGGAAGGTTGATGCCGTCATGACCAGTGTTTCTGGCGAAGCTTCGCAGGAAACTGCGTCGCTGGAAGAAGCTAATCAGCTCTTCCCCGACCCTCCCAAGATGCAGTTCAAGAATATTTTCGGCGAGAGCTATACAGCCTATGGCTTAGGCATTTATGCCACAGCACATATCCTCAAGCAGCAACGCTTCCCCGAGCAGATGCTCATCCCCGGCTACGGCCGTCCGAGCACACTCCGACGCATCTTAGTGCTTAACCAAATATGCGGCAAGGACTACACCTTCGCCGTCCTCGAAAGCGTGGCACCTGAAACTTTCAACCCTCAACCACAAGCATTAAACTAAACAGACATGTGGCAGCTACTGCTTTTAGCCGTGTTGCAGAGCCTCTTGCTCTGTTCGGGACAGGTCTTTCTTAAGTTTGCCCTTAATGCTATGGGCAAGCCTGAATGGAGCTGGAGTTTCATGACGTCACAGCTCACCAACTGGTGGTTTCTGGCTACCGGTCTCTCGCTCACCTCCTGCTCCATTCTATGGATGTACATCCTCAAGAAATATCCTTTCAGCATGGCATATCCTCTGGCGAGCATGAGCTATGTGTTTGGTATGCTGGCAGCCATCTTCATCTTCCATGAGGACGTTCCACTCACTCGCTGGATAGGCGTCGTGCTCATCATGGGCGGCTGCTACTTCATCGCTAAATAATCCGTTATGAGAAAACGACTTTTGTACATAATCCTCTGCCTACCTCTGACCCTCACCTGCGTCCATGCCCAGACGGCGGTATCTCAGAGCGAACAGGAACGAATAATCAACGAGATAAGCACTTCGGCTCGTGCCATCAAGACGCTTCAGTGCAAGTTTGAGCAGACAAAGGAACTCAGCATTATGAACGACAAGATGGTGTCAGTCGGCACCATGGCTTTTGCCAGTCCAGGCAAGCTCTGCTGGCACTACACTTCTCCCTACGACTACACCTTCATCATAGCCAACGACAAGGTGCTTATCGGCAAAGGCAAGATCAAGAATAGCATTGACCTAAAGAGCAGTCAGGCATTTCTGGGCATAGCACGTATGATAGCAGGCAGCGTGACAGGAAAGAGCCTCACACAGGCTCAGGACTTCGACGTGAATATTCTTGCCAACGACCGTGTCTACGTGGCTCAGCTCACGCCCAAGGAGAAACGCCTGAAGAAAATGTTCTCGGCCATAAAATTAACTTTCAACAGAAGCAATCACACGATGGAACGCGTGGAGATGACCGAGGCTGGCGGTGATGCCACAATAATAGTGTTCAAGGACGTTCGTCAAAACCAAGCACTCAGTGAGAAGACATTTACTTTGGATTAGTCTGACGCTGCTACTCTCGGGGCTCCGGGCCGCCGCACAAAACAGCTATCCACTCCTGCTCGCGGGAGAGGAACGGGCATCTTGGGACTTCACTCTCAAGCGTGGCACAATAACGCTCACTGGTATCTGCATGGCTCGCCAGACTGAAAGCGGCATAGTAGGTTCTGTAGTTAACGAGTTCGGCATTCATTATTTCGACTTCACCAGCGTGAACAATCGTGTGAAGGTGAGCAATGTCTTTCCAGCCATGGATAAATGGTACATCCGCCGCATGTTGCGCAACGACCTGCGTCTGCTCACTGCCGACTCAACACTCAAGCCCGGACGCCGACAGCTAACAATATGCCAGCCCGACTCCATCATGCTACACAATGACAAGCACCGCATCACCTATCGTTTCGAACGTATGCAATAAACTAAGCCCCATGCAACTCATTAACGATTTCTTCCACATCATCTCAGCTGCCCACGACGTGACGTCAGGAGCGTACCGCATAGCTCTGAATCCAGAGCATTTCGTCTTCAAGGCGCACTTCCCCGGCAATCCAGTGACACCTGGCGTATGCCAGCTGAAAATCATAGAAGAGTTAATGTCGGAGCAGACTGGCGAGGTGCTTCGCCTGAGTCATATAAACAATATAAAGTACATGAATATCATCTCGCCTACGGCTACGCCAGAGCTTGAAGTCCGCCTCTCACGCATACAAAAGACAGACGAGGGCTACTCTCTGCAGGCCGTAATGGAGAATGCCGACCAGTTATTCTCCAAGATGTCCATTCAGTTAATTCATCAAAGATAATTTTCAACTGTCAACTTTCAACTATTATGCGTCACATCATCCTCATCCCAACCTACAACAACTCCTTAACGGTGTGCGATATCGTACGCCGGGCGCTGAGTGTCTGCAAGGATGTGATGGTGGTCAACGACGGCAGCACCGACGACACCCTCGATCGTCTGCTGGCGCTGAAGCATGATATTGACTTCGAACTTGTCAGCCACAGACACAACCGTGGCAAAGGAGGTGCTCTCAAGGCTGGCTTCCGACGGGCACGCGAACTAAACTATACCCATGTTCTGACCCTTGATGCCGACGGTCAGCACTTCCCCGAGGATGCACCGCTGCTGCTCACCGCCGGCCAAAGCGATCCCGAAGCCATCATCGTGGGCTGCCGCACCTTCGGCGATGAAAACATGCCTGGCAGCAACGTCTTCGCCAACAAGTTCAGCAACTTCTGGTTCACCGTGCAGACACTGCGCTGCATCCCCGACACCCAGAGCGGCTTCCGCCTCTACCCATTAGACCACATAGGCGGTCTGCGCATCCTCACCTCCCGATACGAAGCCGAATTGGAGTTGCTCGTCTTCAGCGCATGGCGTAGCACAAAGATATTATCAGTGCCAGTGCGCGTCTACTATCCACCAGCCGGGGAACGCGTCAGCCATTTTCACCCCACCAAGGACTTCCTGCGCATCACTGTACTCAACACCATACTCTGCCTGCTCGCAATCGTTTACGGCGCGCCTCGAATGTTATTAGACAGCCTCAAGACACTCTTTAAGTCCACATCTTCCTGACAACAGACCAGCACCCGCACAATTATAATTATACATCCTACGCTCGGCTCTGCCGCTTCCATGAGAGTCAGCGAGTCTTAAGAATATTAGATTTTCAAATTCCTCATGAACCCGTTCGTCCGAACATACGACAAACTCTCGCGCCGCCGCTGGCTCGCCTGGACAATCTGGCTTGCCGTGGTGGCCGTGTCGTTTATGCTCTCCTCGCGGATTCAATTGAAGGAGGACATCGGTGACTTCCTCTCCTCCGACTCCACAAGCTCCCGCTATTTGGACGTTTTCCAGCAGATAGGCGGACAGGATCGCATCGTAGTCGTAACGTCGGCTGCAGGCGTACCTGAGGATGGGCGCGCCGACTCCATCAAGGCCGCTATGTCTGACTTCGAAGCAGCCATACATGCTGTTGACACCGCAGGCATCATCCAAGAACTCTCCATGGCTGTCGACGAAGATGCTGTAGCCGATATGCTCGACTTCGTCGTCGACAACGCCCCACTACTGATGACTGAGGCCGACATCGCCCGGGCCGACAGCCTTCTCCGTTCTGCCAACTACGTCCATGAAGCTATTGAGCAGAACAAACAGCTTCTGCTGCTGCCTGCCAGTGGTCTAACAGACATCACGGTGCGGAAGGACCCGCTTCACATCTTTGCCCCTGTTATGACTCGCCTGCAGGCATTGCGTGGCAACGACGGCTACAGCGTTGAAGAAGGCGTCATACTAACCTCTGACCGTCAGGCCGGAATCGGATTCCTCACAAGCCCCTATGGCTCCAGCGAGAGCGGCAAGAACCGCGAACTGAACGCTTTGCTTGAAGCTACAGCCCAACGGCTCAAACAAAGCCATCCTTCAGTCAACGTCACTGCTGTAGGCGCCCCACTCATCGCCGTAGCCAATGCCGACCGCATCAAGACCGACGGCATCATTGCCGGTCTGCTCAGCATAATCCTCATCGCGCTCGTGCTTTGGTACGTCTTCCGCAGAGTCAGCGATATAGCATGGATGGTGCTGTCAATAGTCACTGGTTATGCCATCGCCTTAGGCATCATGAGCCTTTACCACCACGAGCTCTCTGTCATAGTACTGGGCACTGCCTGCATACTCATCGGCATCGCAGCCAACTATCCACTCCACTACCTCGACCACCGTCGCCACGAGCCCGACGAGCGTAAAGTGCTCGCCGACATGGTGCCGCCGTTGCTCACGGGAAATATCACCACCGTCAGCGCCTTCGCCTGTCTGGCATGGATGGACTCCGAGGCGATGCGCGACTTAGGCATCCTCGGAGCACTGGTATTGATTGGCACCATCCTCTTCGTGCTCACAATCCTCCCTGCCCTGCTCGGCGGTCAAGCCTCTCGCTCTCGATGGTTGTCCAATCGAGAGGCCTCCCCACTGACCGAGGCTGAAACAGCGCCCCCCCCTACCCTCTCGCCCACAAACGCACCTCGCTGGCAGCACATCATCCATTCTCCGTGGACATTCATACTGATGGTTGCCATCACCTGCTTCCTCGGCTATTTCAGTCTGCAAACGACCTTCGACACCAACCTGCAGCACATCAACTATATGACTGCTGAGCAACGCCAGCACCTCGCGCTTCTCAACATAGGGTTAGAGACATCTACAGGAGCTGAAGTGCTGGCTGTGGCTGAATCTCCTACAGCAGAAGACGCCCTCCAGCGCGGCGAGACGATGACCGACAGCCTCGCTGCTGCAGGGCTGCAGGTGCGCAGCATAAGCAGTCTTCTGCCCTCACAAAAGCGGCAGGCTGAAGCTATCGCACGATGGAAGACGTTCGTTGACACACACCGCAGCACGCTGACGACCACCTTGCTTGCCGAAGGGCACACGATGGGCTTCTCTGAGAGGGCTTTCGAGCCGTTCATAGAGATGCTGACGCGCGACTTCGCACCACAGCCCGTCAGCTATTTCGAGCCCATAAGCGCCATCGTTGGATCCCCTTTCATGCTTTCCGACGAAGAAGCAGGCGTCACGCGCATAGTAAACTATGTTCTCCCGTCGCAACCTTTTACAGATGCCGAGAAACAGCTTTGGCGCAAGCGGTTTGCCGAAAGCGGTTTCGTTTTTGACAGTCACGATGTGCAGTCGTCGCTCGCCACCACTCTTTCCAACGACTTCAACTACATCGGTTTCGTCTGCGGGTTCGTAGTCTTTTTCTTCCTCTGGCTGTCAATGGCCAGCCTGGAGCTGAGTCTGATGTCCTTCCTCCCTCTGGCTATTGGCTGGATGTGGATCTTAGGCATCATGCAGTTGCTTGACATCCAGTTCAATATCGTAAACATTATTCTGGCCACGTTCATATTCGGTCAGGGCGACGACTATACAATCTTCATCACCGAAGGACTCGTCTATGAGAACACCTATGGGCGGCCAGTCCTGAAGAGCTACAAGAACAGTGTGGCTCTCTCCGCCTTGCTCATGTTCATCGGCATAGGTTCGCTCATCATCGCACGCCACCCCGCCATGCGCTCGCTGGGCGAGGTGATAATCATTGGCATGTTCACGGTGGTGCTGATGGCCTTCTACCTGCCGCCGCTCATCTTCAGGTGGATTACCACCGAGGGCGGCAAGCTGCGCGAAGTGCCGCTGACGCTGGAGCGCATAGCCTTCACGGTCTTCGCCTCCGTCTTCTACCTCGTCGTAGCCACCGTCTACCAGATTTTCGCCTTCCTCTGGAGCCACATCGGGCGCTACACAGAGCGCAAGAAACTCTTCTTCCACCGCACACTATGCTGCATCTCACGCTTCTGCATAGAGCACGTCCCGGGTACGACGTGGAGCGTCAGCAACCCACACGGCGAGACGTTAGAGCGTCCGGCCATCATCGTCTGCAACCACCAGTCGCAGCTCGACCTTGTAGCGGTGCTGAGCATAGCACCGAAGGTGGTCATACTTACGAAAGAATGGGTGTGGAACAACCCGCTCTACAGCCTCATCCTGCGAGCTGGCGAGTTTTACCCCGTCAGCGAGGGCGTCGACAACATCCACGAGCGTGTGACCGACCTGATTAGCCGCGGCTTCAGCGTCGTCACCTTCCCCGAAGGCAGTCGCTCAAAGGACCGCCAGATACACCGCTTCCATCAGGGAGCATTCCACATGGCGAAGGCGCACAACATTGACATCCTGCCCATCTTCCTTACGGGATTAGGCCACGTCCTGCCCAAGGATGAGCTCGCCTTCCGTCGCGGCACAATGCACATGGAGATTGGCAAGCGCATGACGCCCGACGAGTTTGCCGCCACAGAGACCCGACAGCTCACCAAGTACATGCACCACTTCTTTGTCAGTCATTACGCTAAACTGCGGCGTGAGCACGAAAAGACGGCAGACGTCCTACCCTACGTCCGCTACCAATATCTTTATAAAGAGGTGAGCGTGAAGCGTGAGGCGCTGCGACGCCTGAAGGAGATTCTCGCACAGGCTGATGAGATTGACAACTGGAGCGGCGGCTCAGAGCACGTCATCGCTGACTGTGGTCAGGGTGAGTACGCTTTCGTCTTCGCTCTCGTTCATCCCGATGTGCAAGTCATAGCTACTGATCCCGACTCCGACAAGATAGCCGTGGCGCGTAACCTGAATATTCACCTGCCAAACCTGAGGTTCAACACGGCTGCTAACCCAGACTGATTTACGACCAGGCCCTAATCTCTAATCCAGGATTAATGAAAAAGTGCATCATCATAGGAAGTGGCCTTGGAGGCCTTTCGACGGGCGTCGTCCTGGCGCGCGAAGGCTTCGACGTGACCATCCTCGAACAGGAAGCGCAAATCGGCGGATGCCTCCAGTGCTTCTCACGCCGCGGCGTGAAGTTCGAGACGGGAATGCACTTCATCGGCAGCGCCAAGCCCGGACAGACCCTCCATCGCTTGCTGCACTTCCTCAAAATCGACGACGATATCACACTTCAGGAATTAGACAAGGACGCATACGACATCATTCGTCTCGGGCACAAGGAATACCGTTTCCCGAACGGCAAAGAGGCTTTCATCAGTCAGATGACAGCTTACTTCCCTAACGAAGCCGAAGGCATCAGGCGCTATGTGGATTGTGTGGAACGCGTGGCTCAATCCTCAAGCCTTCATACCCTCGACACCCGGAATGCCGACAGCGCCCTCAGCACAGAATACCAGTTGCGAAGTATCAACGAGATTATCGACGGCCTCATTGACAACCCGACATTGCGTGATGTACTCATAGGCAACCTGCCACTCTATGCTGCCCGCAGAGATAAGACACCATTCTCGACTCACGCCTTCATCGCAAACTTCTACAACCAGAGCTGTTTCCGCGTCGTTGGGGGCAGCGACAATATAGGGAAGGCATTGCTACACAAATTGGAACAATATGGCGGACGAGTTATTACCAACCGGAAAGTAGTGAAAATCAATGCTGACGACAGCCACGTCACCAGCGTCACAACTGCCGACGGACAGGTCTATCCGGCCGACATCGTGGTAAGCGCAATACATCCCGTGCCAACTCTTCAGATGACCGACAGCCCGCTTATACGCAAGGCTTTCCGCCAGCGTATGTCACAGCTGCCCAACACCATCGGTATCTTCTCTGTCTACCTCGACTTCAAGGATGGTGCAATGCCTTATATGAACAGCAACTACTACGCCTACCGCCCCGGTTTCTCGCCATGGGACTGCGAAGATTACACCCAGACGGACTGGCCGCGCGGATATCTCTATATGCACTTCTGCCACGAGCCTAACCCGCAGTTTGCCCGTGCCGGTGTTATCCTCAGCTACATGCGTTTCGAAGATATGACGCCATGGCTCGGCACACAGGTCGGGCAGCGGGGCGAGGATTATGAACGCTTCAAGCTCGAACGCGCAGAACGCCTCATAGACTCCTTAGAGCAGGCTTTTCCAGGAATACGCCAGAACATCAGGCATTACTACACCTCTACGCCGCTCACCTATCTCAACTATACTGGCACGCCTCAGGGTAGCGCCTACGGCATTGCACGTGACATCACCCTGGGCGTATCGAGTCATGTGCCGCAGCGCACTAAGCTGCCGGGGCTGTACCTGACAGGACAGAACATCAACTCGCACGGCATCCTTGGCGTACTCGTTGGGACGGTCGTCACCTGTTCCGACTTGCTCGGAACGGATTATGTTTATCAACAGATTATCAAAGCCAATCAATGAAAAGTGCACTTATCATAGGAGGTGGATTCGGAGGCTTGGTCACAGGCGCCTTGCTGGCGCGTGAGGGTTTCCGCGTGCGCGTTCTTGAAAAGAACCACAATATAGGCGGAGGCCTGCAGAGCTTCACCCGTCAGGGCGTTTACTACGAGACCGGCATGCACATCCTCGGAGGCTTCTCCGAGGGAGGTTCCGTACGCCGCATCTTCGAGTATTTAGGCATCATGGATAAGCTGCGTATTGAGCGTTGTAATATGGATTGCATGGACGAAGTGACCTATCTTGCCACCGGCGACACCTATCGCCTGCCTCAGGGCCGCGAAGCATTCACAGAAGCTCTTTACAGCTATTTCCCTGCCGAACGCGAGAACATTAATCGCTACCTCCAAGCGTGCTACGACCTCACAGAGGAGGTGGACATCTTCTATCTGCGACCGACGAAAAGCATCTTCACCGTTCATGGCGAGCGCTTTATGCAACCGGCTGATGAGTTCATTGCCGATTTCATAGAGGATCCGCGCCTGCGCGACCTCTTAGCATACATGAATCCCATGTACGGCGGCCGACCAGGCCACACTCCGGCTTACATACACGCCCTCATCAACGTTCTATATATCAGCGGACAGTACCACTTCCGGGGGCGCAGCCAGCACATGGCAGAACTGCTCGTAAGCGTAATATATGAGCACGGCGGGGAAGTGCTGACGAACCAGACGGTGAGCAAAGTCAATGTCGTCGACCGCAACATTGAGAGCGTACAGACGGCTTCTGGCTCAGTCTTCCACGCCGACTACTACATCTCCACCATAAACCTCAAGACATTGTTGCCACTGCTGCCCGAAGGAGCTCTGCCACGAGCCTACGTCAGCCGCCTCGCTGAAGCACCCGTAACCTACTCTGCATTCATCCTCTATTTAGCTTTCAAGCCGGAAAGTTTCCCGTATTTGGACCATACCGGCTACATACAGGACGAATATGGGCTGATATGGAAGCACGAAGAGTACGACCCTGACACTTGGCCGCGAGGTATCATGTACCTGACGCCACCGACTGAGAACCAAGGGCCGTGGGCTGTGCGCATGACTATCAACTGCATCATGAGCTATGACCAGGTGCGGCGCTGGGAACATACCACCGTCGGGCGGCGGGGCGATGACTACGAAGCCTGGAAACATGAGCGGGCAGAGCATATCATCGATAAGCTCGAACGCGTCTTTCCTGACATTCGCAAATGCATCTCGAGCTACACCACAGCTTCGCCTCTCACCATACGCGACTACTATGGCTCACCCGAAGGTGCGCTCTATGGCTACAGCAAAGACGGCCTCGACCCGGCACGTACGCTGATATCCCCTGTCACTAAGATTCACAACCTTCTTCTCTCGGGCCAGTGCGTCAACCTCCACGGCATTTGCGGCGTGCCCCTCACAGCCATAAACACTGTCGAATGTATTTTAGGGCTCAACACCATCGTCGATAAGATTAACGAATACTGCAAGCCTTAAGCAGATAGATATTATATGGAAACGATCAAGATGAAACTCATCTACCCGAAGTGGCAGAAGCTGCGCGGGCAGACAACCTTCAATCTTCCGCCACATGGGCCCGTGGCCTTCGCCGCCACATTGCCGGAATGGGTGGACATCGACTTCGTTGATGAAAACGTCGAAGAGCTCAACTTCGACGACCCGTGCGACATTGTGGCTCTCTCAACCATGCTCTCCACTCAGGTCAAGCGTGCGTGGGCCATAGCCGACGAATATCATCGCCGCGGCAAGACCGTCATAGCAGGAGGCATCTCGGCGATGCTCCATGCCGAGGACATGGTCAAGCATGTCGACAGCCTGTTCCTCGGCGAGAGCGAGGGACGAGCAGAGCAGGTCATGCTCGACTTCCTGCAAGGCAAGCTCAAAAAGGTATATAACTATATGGGGCAGCAGCCGCCTATCGAGGACGTAGGGCCCTGCCGCCGCGACCTCTACAAGCGCGACCTCTACAACCACAAGGGTGTGCCGATGGTCGACCTCTTCCACGCCAGCCGCGGATGCCGCTTCAGCTGCTACCCCTGCGCCGTCAGCTATCTCGGCGGGCGCAAGTTCCGCCCACGTCCCATCAACAAGGTCGTAGAGGACATGGCAGGCATCGACAACAACCGCCTCTTCATCGTCGACAACTCACTCGCCCAGAACAAGGACTGGGAGCGCGAGCTCTTCAAGGCCATAGCTCCGCTGAAGAAGAAGTGGATCAGCCACACCATCGAGGACGACCCCGAGATTCTCGGCCTCGCTTCTAAGGCCGGAGCATGGTATGTCTATCAGGCCGTCTACGACACCAGCGACTATATCAAGGAACGCGTGAAGCGATACCACGACAACGGCATCGGCGTCGAAGGCACCATTCTACTGGGGCTCGACAACCAGACCGAGGACGATATCAAGCGCCTCGTGGACTTCCTCGGAGAGATCGACCTCGACCTGGCCGAGTTCACAGTCATGACACCATTCCCCCACACCAAAGGCTACGACGACCTTCTGCGCCAGGGCCGCATCTTCGACTTCAACTGGGACCACTACAACGCCGGACAGGTCGTATTCCAACCCAAGCATATGTCGCCAGAGCGTCTGCAAGAGCTCTACGACTACGCCTGGGCCAGCTTCTATAAGGATGAGACGCAGGAAGCCAAAATGTTCAACCTCTTCTGCCAGGTCGCACTCCGCGAGATGAACGAGGGAACCTACCGCCCACGTGACCGCCGACTCATGAACCGCAGTTTCGGCAAGGTCGTCGACCGAAGCAAGCGCAATGTCAACGCATAACTCATCATCCACCAGCCATCATTCGTCATTATGAAAGTCCCAAAAGAATACTACGACGAGCTTTTCGAGTTCCGCGGCCAGTGGGATATGCCCTCAGCCTGCGGCCTGAAGATCCGCCACGTCGGCGGCAAGACATACGTCATCGTCACAGAGATGTATCAGGAGAACCCTGGCACAAGCGTCACCTACGCCGGCCGCAGCCTCGCCGAGCAGATCTGCGATGCAAAGGGCCTCAACTTCAACGAAATCATCTACCTCGAGTGCACACCCGACACCAACTCCAAGCTCTCATTCTACGACGAGGAGTATTTCCGTGTTGACTTCAGCGCCGAGCGCCCAGCCTACACCCAGCTCTCCGCCGACGAGGTTCATAAGATATTAGATTAGGAAGTGAAGATTACAGATTAGGGTATGGAACGCTTGGTTAGCATCTTTATATGGATTGCTGCTTTTATGGCGCCAATGGGCGCATGGAGCAGCACGAATGGCTCCGGCTCTAATGCCTCCCCGGCCATCGTCAGCCTATGGGAAGGCACGCCTGTCCGTGCCCGTTCCGTCACCCTCGCCCCCTTTCTCCCTGTCGAAATGCAGCCACTCACCTCCCTCCATGGAGATGGCGTGCGTGGGGCGGCCGGCTATCCAGCCATCATCGTCTGCCCCGGCGGCAGCTACTGCTGGCTCGACTACGAGGCCGAGGGCATTCGCGTCGCCGAGTGGCTGCAGCGTGAGGGCATCGCAGCTTTCGTTCTGAAGTACCATGTGCAGGGCCTCGGCCCCTACATTTTCCACACCCGCCTCCTCTCTCGCGGCCATCAGCACCCTGATGCCCTCTGCGACGTTCAGCGTGCCATTCAATATGTGCGCGAACATGCCGCCGACTACGGCATCGACCCTCAGCGCCTCGGCGTCATGGGTTTCTCTGCCGGCGGTCACCTCAGCATGAGCGCCGCAGCCTATGCCTCCACCGACTTCCTGTCGCCACTCGGCATCCGGCACGCCGTCAGCCTGCGCCCCGACTTTGTTGCCCCAATCTACCCCGTCGTGACTATGCAAGAACCATACGCACACAAGCGTTCTCGTCGTGCCATTCTCGGTGAGTACCGCAAGCGCAGTCGAGCCATGCGTGACTCCCTCTCACTCGAACTGCACATCCCTGCCGACTGCCCGCCCGTCTACCTGCTCTGCTGCAAGGACGACAACGTTGTCAGTTACCACAACAGCGCTCTTCTCGACAGCGCACTGACAGCCAACGCTGTGCCGCACAAATTTATAATGTACGCTCGCGGCGGTCATGGTTTTGGCGCCGATGCTGAAAAGTTCACAGACGAGACATCCCACTGGCAAGAATCCTTTATTGAATGGCTACAGCCATAAGAACCAACACATTATAGTCCAGAATAATAATCTACCAAACAACTATTCGTTTCAGATGAATAAGTTCGACGACATACGTCCATTCTACGACTCGGAGATACCCGCAGCCATGGCGCGCATTGCCGAGAGTGAGCACTTCCCGCTCCTGGCTCAGTATGTTTATCCCGGTCAGGATATCGAGAAGGTGAAACAGCTCCTGCGCCAGTTCACCAACGTCTACGACTTCCAGCACGAAGTCATGCGTTGCGTCAGCGAGCAGGTCATCGCACGAAGCATCACCCACTTCACCTTCGACGGCATCGAAGCCCTCGACCCGCAGAAGCGGTATCTCTTCGTAAGCAACCACCGCGACATCATGCTCGACGCATGCCTCCTGCAGTACGCCCTATGGCAGTGTGGGCATGAGACGACGGAAATCACTTTCGGTGCAAACCTGATGAGCTCACCGCTCGTAATCGACATAGGCAAGGCCAACAAGATGTTTCGCGTAGAACGTGGTGGCACGCCTCGCGAGTTCTACCATTCTTCGATGCACCTCTCGGAGTATATACGCCATTGCATCACCGAGAAGCATCAGAGCGTATGGATAGCGCAGCGCAACGGTCGCACCAAGGAGGGCATCGACCAGACCGACCAAGGCATCATCAAGATGTTTGGCATGAGCCGCCCCAAGCAGCCTGTCGAGGCGCTCTCTGAATTGAACATCGTTCCGGTCAGCATCAGCTACGAATGGGAGAGTTGCGACCTGCTCAAGGCACGTGAGCTCTACCTCAGCCGCGGCACCAAGTACGTCAAGCAGCCAGGCGAGGACCTCAACAGCATCCTCACCGGCATCATGCAGCCCAAGGGCGCTGTCCACATCACCTTCTGCCCTATCATCACAGCCGACGAACTACAAGAACTTGCAGTCGCCCCCGGGTGCGAGGGTGGGTCTTCAGACTACCATCGCGCCGTGGCGCATCTCATCGACCAGCGCATCAACAGCGCCTACCGCCTTTCGCCTAACAACTATATCGCCTACGACCTACTCGAAGGCGGAGACACCTATGCCGATCGCTACACCGACGAGCAACGGCAGGCTTTCGAGCAGCACGTCGCTAAAGTCGGCACCCTCGGCATCAGCGACACCGAAGCCCTGCGCCACATTCTGCTCGGCATATACGCAAATCCCATTAAAAGCAAGAAAGCATGAAAGAGAAAATAAAAGCAATGCTCGAGGACGCTCTGCCGCTCGTGGATGTCGACTCCCCGTTCCTCTTCAGCGAGCTCGATTCGCTCGGCGTGACAACCATCCTCATGATGCTCGCCGACGAATTTCATATCTCGCTTGAAGCTACCGACGCCACCCCACGCAACTTCAAGAACATCGACAGCCTCGTGGCTCTTGTCGAGAGTAAGCTGCAAGGAAGAAGCTAACTTCTTAACCCCTTTAACATCCAAAAAAACAGTGCTCTGCTTAGAAGAATATATCACACTCCACGCCACACGGCAGCCCAACAAGCTGGCAATCATCTGTGGCGACGACCGTTGCACCTACGCCCAACTCGAGAGGCGCGTGGAGGAGCGCTGCGACGAGCTGCGCTGTGATGGTTTCGAGGCAGGACGCATCAAATGTCTCCGCGCCACGCCGTCTATCGACTTCCTCGTGACCTACTTCGCCCTCCACCGCCTCGGTGGTGTGGCCGTTCCGTTGGAGCGCGACCTGCCGGAAGCGAGCTTTGCCGCCATCGATGCAGAACTCTCGCGCCACAGCTGCCCCGAGGCCACTGCCGACGTCCTCTACACCACAGGCTCCACAGGCCGCTCCAAGGGCGTGATGATAAGCCATGACACCATACTTGCCGACGCCGAGAACCTCATTGCCGGTCAAGGCTTTACGCCTGACCTGACATTCGTCATCAACGGTCCGCTCAACCACATCGGCAGCCTCTCGAAAGTGTACCCGAACATCATGCTGGGCGCTACGATCGTTATCGTCGACGGCATCAAGGACCTCAACCGTTTCTTCGGCGCCTTCGAGATGCCGGCAAAGAAATTCGCAACTTTCCTCGTACCTGCAAGCATACGCATACTCATACAGTTCTGCGCAGAGCGTCTGGCTGCCTTGGCGCCGAGAATTGATTTCATAGAGACAGGCGCCGCAGCCATATCAGAGAGCGACATGCAAGCCCTATGCCGTCTGCTGCCTACGAGCCGCCTCTACAACACATACGCCTCCACAGAAACAGGAATCATCGCCACACACGACTGGAACAGCGGCGAGTGCACATCGGGCTGTCTCGGACGGCCAATGCCTAATTCTCAGCTGTTCATAACTGCTGATGGGCTGATAGCCTGCAAGGGACGCACGCTGATGACGGGCTACATCGGCCAGCCTGATCGCACGGCAACGGTGTTGCGCGACCACACTGTCTACACCTCCGACATAGGCGTAATCGACAGCCAAGGACGTCTCCACCTGAAGGGGCGCGAGGACGACATCATCAACGTAGGCGGTTTCAAAGTAGCGCCCACAGAAGTGGAAGAAGCGGCACTCTCCTACCCCGACATCAAGGACTGTATATGCATACCCGTGCCTCACAGGATAACCGGACAAGCTCTGAAACTCATCGTGGTGCTCCGCGACGGCTGCGAGCTTAACAAACGCAACATCGCGCTCCACCTCAAGCAGACCCTCGAGGCATTCAAGATTCCCGCCCTCTACGAGTCTGCCACCTCCATCCGCCGCACCTTCAACGGAAAGCCCGACCGCAAAAGCTACAAAGAAATTCTATAACCTCTTAAACTCACATATCAACATGACCCGCGAACAACTTTATGAGAATATCCTCCGCAAGCAGAGCTTCCTCTGCGTAGGACTGGACACCGACCTGAAGAAAGTGCCGCAGTGCCTCTTGGAACGTGCCGCAAAAGAAGAAGGCTTCGATCCCATCTTCGAGTTCAACCGCGCCATCATCGATGCCACAGCCCCCTACTGTATCGCCTTCAAGCCCAACCTTGCTTTCTACGAGGCACATGGTGTGAAAGGGTGGATGGCTTTCGAAAAAACAGTGAAGTATATTCGGGAGCGCTACCCCGACCAGTTCATCATCGCCGACGCCAAGCGCGGCGACATCGGCAACACCTCAAAGCTCTATGCCCGCACGTTCTTCGAGGAGATGGACGTAGACGCCGTCACCGTAGCGCCCTACATGGGCGAGGACAGCGTCACACCGTTCCTTAGCACCTCTCCCACCTCACCCGAGGGGGAGGCAAAACCATCGAGGAACCATTGGGTAATACTCTTAGCCTTGACGAGCAATAAGGGGAGCGAGGACTTCCAGAAATTCTTGATTCATAGTTCACAAGTCACCAATCCCGAAGTTGACGATACCCTGTCAGGAAAACCCATGCGGTTGTTTGAACGCGTCATACTCCGCAGCCAGGAATGGGTTGAAGCCGCTCAATCGCCTGATGGTAAAACGGTCCAATCGTCAGATTCCCTCATGTACGTCGTCGGTGCCACCCAAGGCAGCGCCTTTGCTGACATCCGTCGCCTCGCCCCCGACCACTTCCTGCTCGTGCCGGGCATAGGAGCTCAGGGCGGCTCGCTGGAAGAGGTGTGCCGCTATGGTTGGAACGACCACTGCGGCCTCATCGTAAACTCCTCACGCGCAATCATTTATGCCAATTCATCTGAACGCTATGCCGAGGTGGCAGCCGAGAAGGCTCACGAGGTGCAGTGGCAGATGGCGGCCATCCTGCGCGAGAGAGTTTAATTATCTCATATTAGGTAGTCTTAGTAAATGATTTGTTTTCCACCGCAAATAAAGCGTTTTATGGAAAACAAATCATTTTTTTCATAAATAATAATGTAAAACTTTTTAGTACTATTGTCCTTTGTCTTTATTCCAGAGCTAACAGCCAGTGAGTCATCTTGGAATTAAGTTTCATGCTAAAGGGTCAAGGGTTACGCGCATAACCCTTAAGGGTTTCGGGCAAAAGGGTTAAGGGTTTCAGGCATAACCCTTAAGGGTTTCGGGCAGAAGGGTCAAGGGAGCAAATCTGAATGATTCTACTCATTACAATTAATCTAAAATTAAAATAGCACCTACACACCTACAAAATTGAATAATTTTTCTGTAAAATAGTAAGTTATAATGTAGGTGTAATAAATAAATAATGGCAAAATTATAGGTACAAAAGGAATCAATGAGAAAAATAATGCAGAAAAACGCAATTATTTTGCAAAAATATTTGCAAGAATGAAAGGTTTGATGTATCTTTGCAGCAGAAAAGAAGGAAAAAGAGGAAAATAAGGGTATGCGAAAGGAGTGGTGTTGCAAAAACAGCTACTACGAAGCATGCAAATTTGAACATTATGAAATGCACAATATACATTAAGTCAGTAAGGAGTAAGAAAACAAGGACCAGCATTTGGAGCTTGGAAGCATTGGTAAAGGAATTCCAAGCAAGTAGTAAGAGGAAACTGACGGTGGAAGCTTTGCGACGTGAAGTCCGCGACCTTCCGCCGTCGTTTCATTTTAGGGACATCGACCTGCTGCCACGCGTATGCCCTGGCGTAATTGTGCAGCGCAAGCGCGACGGAAGCACAAAGACGACCTACACAGGCATCGTACACCTTGACGTTGACAACATAGGCAGCGCACAGGAGGCCGTAGCCATCAAGGCGAAAGCGGCAGCATGGCCTACGACGCTCGCCACATTCGTCGGTTCGAGCGGACTGACAGTGAAGATCCTGGTACGCGGCACACTCGACGACGGTAAGACGCTGACCGATGCAAACGTCATAGATGCCTTCCACTCACGTCTTTACGACGAGACGGCTCGCGTCTACTCCACCCTGCTGCAGAAACCGCTCAGGCCGCGAAAGGCCAAGCCGCAGGACTGCCTGCGATGGACATACGACCCGACGGCGTACTACAACGGCAAAGCCATGCCCGTAGCCTTTAGCCTGAACGATGTCATGGGCAACAAGAAAGCCTGTGACGAATCGGCTGCAGAATACGGGCCGGATTCCAACATACCGAGCCCAGCCAACGAAGGCAATGCACGCCGGCGATTTGCGCGAGCTTTCACTAATGCCGTGGATCTGTCTGGCACGACGTACACGCCTGAGGAAGAGATAAATGCCGTGGCGGCAGCAGCCTTCGCGGAGGGCCTCCCACTCGAGCAGACCATACGCCAGGCAATAGTGAGCACACACTGGCACGACCTCGGCAACGACAAGATACGCGAGGCAGTTGAAAGCATCTACACAGAGCTCGAAAGCAAAGGCTCAAAAGGCAAGGGCGGCGCAGGAACAACGATGCAGAAGCTCAACACGCAGCTGCAAACATTCATGGCGACGCACTACGACCTGCGATATAACGAACTGACAAACAGCGTGGAATGGAGGCCGAACAACTCGGCGTCCTACACATTCACACCATTGGACGTCAGAACGATGAACACGATGATACAGGCGTGTCACGACAACGGCATCGAAATCTTCGACCGCGACATGAAGCGCTACCTCGGTTCGACGCTCGTACGCAACTACAATGCCGCACGCGCCTACCTGAAGGAAGTGGAGGGGCAATGGGACGGCAAGACCGACTACATAGGTGCGCTTGCCGACCGCGTGCCATGCCGCAACCCGAAATGGCGCAAGTGGTTCCACACCTGGTTCCTCGGATTGGTGGCGCAGTGGAGCGGATGGAACACGGTATACGGCAATGCTGTCGTGCCGCTGCTCATCGGCCCCCAAGGTTGCGGGAAAAGCACCTTCGGCCAGCTGATCCTGCCACCTGAACTGCGCGAAGTAGGCTACCGCGAGCTGGTAGACTTCTCAAGCAAGCTCGAGGCTGAGAGAATGCTGTCAACGAGCCTGCTCATCAATCTCGACGAGTTCAACCAGATAAGCGAAAAAACACAACAGGGATTTCTGAAGAACCTCATTCAGAAGAGTGCAGTAAAAGGACGGCGCCCTTACAGCAGCGCAGTACAAAGCCTGCCCCGCTATGCCTCATTCATCGCCACGACCAACATGAGCGACGTCCTCAACGACCCGTCGGGCTCGCGCCGCTTCATCGTCGCCGACATCCGAAGCGGAGCAACAATAGACACAAAACCAAATTTTTACTACACCGAAGCTTATGCCCAAGCTTTAAGCGAATTAAGCGGCGGCCGTAGCTACTATTTCACGCCCGAAGAAGTCAATGAGATAGAGACTTACAACGCAAACTATATGACCCTACGGCCCGAAGTGAGCCAGATGCTCGACGCCTTTGAACTGCTGACAGAGCCCGAAGAAGGCGCCTTGAAGCTGAAAGCGTCTGACATTGCCAGGCGGATAGCCAAGAGAAGCGGCTATAAATACAGCCCAAGCGGGCTGCAATATCTCGGGCGCTGGCTAAGCCTTCAGGCGCGGAATCGCCGCATTGCCAAGACCAACATCAACGGCACAGCAGCATACCTCGTAAGAGAACTCGGAGAATCATGAACAAACCCATGCTCATTGCCTAAAAGTAGGTCAAAACGACCTTTTATTACACAAAAACTCTTAACTCGATTAAAAAAAACGCGCGAGAGTAGGTAGTTTGGACTTTTTGGTGTACCTTTGCAAGCGCTAAAAACGAACCCCGTAAATTCGAATGGAATTCACAGCCAGACAAATCGCAGAACACACAGATGGCACAGTGGAAGGAAATCCCGAAGCCCGTGTCAGAACATTTGCCAAGATAGAAGAAGGCGTAGAAGGAGCGCTCTCGTTCTACTACGATCCCAAGTTTGAACCCTACGTCTACCAGACCCTCTCATCGGTAGTCCTCGTGCCAAAAGCCTTTCAGCCGGCTCAGCCGGTAAAGGCCACCCTGGTTCGCGTGGACGACCCTCGCATGGCCATAGGCAAGCTGCTGTCTCTCTACGAAAGCATGAAGCCCAAACGCACCGGCGTAGACCCGCAGGCTTATGTAGCACCCTCAGCCCAAATAGGCAAGGACGTCTACATAGGGCCATTCGCCGTGGTTGAGGACAATGCCATAGTAGGCGACGGCACAGCCCTGCATCCTCACGCCGTAGTGAGCGCCGGAGCATCGGTAGGCAGCGATTGCATTCTCTACGCCGGCGCCACCGTCTACCACGACTGCCGCGTAGGCGACCGCTGCATCCTGCATGCCGGCGCAGTTGTAGGTGCCGACGGCTTCGGCTTCGCGCCGAGCGCCGAGGGCTACGAGAAGATACCACAGATAGGCATCGCCGTGCTCGAAGACGACGTGGAGCTTGGCGCCAACAGCTGCGTGGACCGCGCCACGATGGGCGCAACCATCATACGCCGCGGCGTCAAGATTGACAACCTCGTACAGATAGGTCATAACGTGGAAGTAGGCAGCCACACTGTGCTCTGCGCACAGGTGGGCATTGCCGGTTCCACGAAAATTGGAGAGTGGTGTACGCTGACCGGACAGGTGGGCGTGGCAGGCCATCTCACAGTGGCCGACCGCACCATCCTCGGCGCACAGAGCGGCGTGCCAGGCAACATACGCAAACCAGGCCAGACGCTCATGGGCTATCCCGCCATCGAGGCCAAGCAGTGGGCACGATGCGCCGCAACCTACAAGAGCCTGCCCGAAATGGCTGCCCAGGTGCGCGAGTTGCAAAAGGAAATTGAGGCGCTGAAATTGAAAATCGGAAATTGAAAACTGAAGATCGAATAATAAAAACTGATAATCATCTCCAACTACCCGGGCTGTTTTGAGGCCGAGATCAGGTGCTGCGAGTCATGAATTATGATTTCAGAATTGCGAATTAAAGAACACATGCCAAAACAACATACCTTAGGCGGCAGCTTCACGCTCGAAGGCAAAGGCCTACACACAGGGCTCTACCTTACCGCCACCTTCAACCCCGCACCCGAGAACCACGGATATAAGATCCGACGAACAGACCTTCCAGGGCAACCAATCATTGACGCCGTAGCTGAGAACGTAGTCGAAACGACGCGCGGAACAGTGCTACAAGTGGGCGACACCCGCTGCTCCACGGTAGAGCACGCCCTGTCTGCCTTCTCCGCCTTAGGCGTCGACAACTGCTTCATCGAAGTCGACGGCCCGGAAGTGCCTATCCTCGACGGCTCAGCAGAGATGTATGTGGAGAACATACGCCGCGTGGGCATCGTGGAGCAAGCGGCTGAACGGCACTACCTCGACATCACGGAAACAATAGAAGTGCACGACGAGCAGAGCGGAAGCAGCATCACTATAGCACCGTCCGACGACTTCGGCATCACTGCCACCATAGCCTTCCCGGGCAAAGTGCTCAGCAACCAGACGGCACAGCTCACCGACATGACCCTCTTCCCCGAGGAGATAGCCGCCGCACGCACCTTTTGCTTCGTGCGCGAGGTGGAGATGATGCTGGCCGCAAACCTGATAAAAGGCGGCGACCTCGACAACGCCATCGTAATCTACGAGCACGAAAAGACGCAGGCCGAACTCGACCTGCTGGCCGACCGTATCGGTGTGCCACACCGCAAGGCCACGGAGCTCGGATACATACAGCATAAGCCACTGCAGTGGGACAACGAGCCCGCTCGCCACAAGTTGCTCGACCTCATCGGCGACATGGCCCTCGTAGGTCTGCCCATTCGCGGACACATCACCGCCATGCGTCCAGGCCATACAATCAACAACCGCTTCGCACGCCTGCTGAGAGATCAGTTGACAGCCGGAAGTTGAACGTCGGCAGTCGAGAGTTGACAGCTGACAGGTAACGATTATTTATCCACTTTTCACTTTTAATTATTCACGTTTCACCCTAAATGATCAGTCCCCTCGCATACATAAACCCGGACGCCAAAATCGGCGAGAACGTAGAGATCGGCCCCTTCTGCTATATCGACAGCGACGTAGAGATAGGCGACAACACGACGCTCATGAACTCAGTGACCGTGCTCGCAGGAGCACGCATCGGCAAGGGAAACATTATCTTCCCAGGAGCTGTAATCGGCGCTGTGCCACAAGACCTTAAATTCCGTGGCGAGTACACGCTCGCCATCGTCGGCGACAACAACAAAATCCGTGAGAACGTAACCATAAACCGCGGCACAGCCGCCAAGGGAAAAACCGTCGTCGGCAGCGGTAACCTGCTCATGGAAGGATGCCATATCGCCCACGACGACATTGTCGGCAACGACGTCATCATAGGCAACTGCACCAAGCTGGCAGGAGAAGTCACCATCGACGACCACGCCATCCTCTCGGCATGCGTGCTCGTACACCAGTTCTGCCGTGTAGGCGGCTACACCATGGTAGGCGGCGGCACAGGCACATCGCAGAGTATTCTGCCCTACACCATCTGCGCACGCCACCCGGCGTCATACTGTGGGCTCAACATTGTAGGGCTGCGCCGCCGCGGCTTCGAGCGCGACGTCATCAACACCATCCACGAAGCCTACCGCATAATCTTCCAAGGAGGCCTCTCGCTGGCCGATGCCCTCGAGACAATAAAGAAGGAACTGCCGCAAACTGATGAGATCCGGTACATACTCGATTTCATCGAGGACACCAAACAGCGCGGCTTCGTACATTAATTTGGCTATTATATATTGAAATTGTATATTCGTAAAATCCCACATGCTTTACACCATCACCGCCGTTAGCCCTGAAGTGGAAGACTTCGCCGCCGAACTCATGATTGAGTCCGACGCCACCTTTGCCGACCTACACGCCCTCATACGCCGAACTTGCGACTGGGGGAAGCACAGCCCGGCCATCTTCTACATCTGCGACGAACGATGGCGCCGCGAACGTGCTATCAAAGAGAGCGGCTACGAGGACGACACGATGGACGAGGTGGAACTCGGCGACCTCCTCGAGGATGAAGGACAACGAATGCAATACATCTTCGACAGCGAAGCACGCCGAGGCCTACTGCTCGAAGTGACGCACATAAGCTACGGCAAACATATCGACGAGCCACACTGCCGGCGCAGCCATGGCACGCCGCCTGCCCTCATACTGGAGGCCAAGCCAACGGCTGCAACCACAAAGACTAACGACGACCTCCTGGCAGAGCTCAACGCCGCCGCCCTCGCCGACGACGATGACATAGAGCCCACCGACGACGAACTCTTCGACATCGAGGAGATAGACCTTGAGGGCTTTGACTTCACAGAAGGATAGATTCTCTGGCAGGTCGTGGCTCTGCCGCGACAAAGCTACTACCGACACATGAAAACCCTCGTCGTCCTATTAGGCCCAACAGCCGTCGGCAAGACAGAACTTGCACTGAGCATTGCAGACCACCTCGGCAGCCCAATAATAAATGCCGACAGCCGACAGATATACCGCGACATGCACATAGGCACCGCGGCACCAACGGCCGAGCAACAGGCCAGAGTGAAGCACTACTTCGTAGGCTCTCTCTCTATCGACGAATACTACAGCGCCGCACGATATGAAACGGAGGTCCTGGGCCTCACCGAGGAACTCTTCAAGCGCCACGACACGCTGCTCCTCTCCGGAGGGTCAATGCTATATATAGATGCCGTCTGTAAAGGAATAGACGATATTCCGACCATACATGAAGAGACGCGCAGCCTGCTACGACAAAGGCTTGACACTGAAGGTCTGGACACACTGACGCGTGAGCTTAAACTACTCGACCCAGAGTATTATGCCACCGTCGACCTCAAAAACACTAAACGCATCGTACACGCCCTCGAAGTGTGCTACCAGACTGGGCGGACTTTCACAAGCTACCGCACGGCAACACGCAAACGGCGGCCTTTTAACATCGTTAAGATCGGGATCAACCGCCCGCGGGCAGAACTCTTCGAACGCATAAACCTGCGCGTGGACGAAATGCTCGAAGCGGGCCTGCTCGAAGAAGCACGGGCGCTGATGCCCCACCGCGAGGCCAACGCCCTCAACACCGTGGGCTACAAAGAGATGTTTCAGGTGCTCGACGGCACATGGACCCTCGACTTCGCACGCGAACGTATGAAAAAAAACACGCGCGTCTACGCAAAAAAACAACTGACGTGGTTCGCCCACGACACCGAAATACGGTGGTTTCACCCCGACGAGGGCGAGGCAATCCTCGCCTACGTCGATGCCACCACACAGGCAAATGCCGACTAAAGCCCTTAAGCCAAAGCAATGAAAAGCCTGAACACCTTACTGACACGCCTGAAAGCCCTCTTGAAAAGGGCGTACGGAGGACCATGGTACAAACGCGTTGTAGTCTGGTTCTGCACCATTGTCATAGCTATGCTGCTATTGCTCGTGGCCGTGGATGTCAACTTCCTATGGCTCTTCGGGCGCTCACCGGGGTTCAAGGACATACAGAACCCCGTGACAAAGGAAGCAAGCGAGATATTCTCGAGCGACAGCGTGCTGATGGGGCGCTACTTCAACGAGAACCGCAACCCCGTGAAGTTTCAGGAGATAAGTCCGATACTGGTGCGCACGCTCATCTCCACGGAAGACGAACGTTTCTATTACCACCATGGCGTTGACATCCCAGGCCTGTTTGCAGCATTTAAGGATATAGCCACAGGACATGGGCGAGGCGCGAGCACAATCACCCAACAGCTTGCCAAGAACCTCTTTCGAGTGCGCACGCAGTACAGCACAGGACTTATTGGTCACATCCCAGGACTGAAGATTATTGTGCAGAAAGCCAAGGAGTGGATCGTTGCCACAAAGCTTGAGATGACATTCTCGAAGGAGGAGATACTGACCATGTACCTTAACACCGTGGACTTCGGATCCAACTCTTTTGGCATCAAGACCGCCGCCCGCAAGTATTTCGGCACTACACCCCACGACCTGACCTACGAGCAGGCGGCTACTCTCGTTGGGCTGCTCAAGGCTACGAGTTCATACAACCCGCGCCGCCACCCGCGCCGCTCTACAGAACGGCGCAACGTGGTGCTGCAGAACCTTTTCGACCACGGCGGAATCATCCTGCATGGCGAGCACGCCACGAAAGAACAACTCGACAGCTTGAAGGCTATTCCCATGGGCGTCATCAAGAACTTTGAGGAGAGTTCGTTCGACGGCATAGCACCTTACATGCGGACACAGCTGCAGGAATATATCGACCAGCTGTGCGAGGACGGCAAGGTGATGGGCTACGAGCATGAGCATCTCGACCTATACTCCGATGGCCTGAAGATATACACTACAATTGACTCGCGCATGCAGCGATATGCCGAGGAGGCTGCCAACAAGCAGATGCGCCACCTGCAGAAGCTCTTCGATGAGCATTGGCGCGGCACTAATCCCTGGCAGAACTCACAGCATCGCGAGATTCCGGGCTTCATAGAGAACCTATCGCACAAGACCGAACGATACAAGGCTCTGAAAAAACAGTTCCCCGACAAGCCCGACAGCATCCGATATTATATGAACCTGCCACACCGCGTCAGGCTCTTCAGCTACGAAGGACCTATCGAACGCGAGATGTCGACCATGGACTCCATTCGCTACATGGTGCGTTTCCTCCACTGCGGCTTCGTGGCCATAGAGCCCGACACTCGCCACGTGAAGGCATGGGTCGGCGACATCGACTTCCGTTTCTGGAACTACGACAAGGTGACATCGCGCCGTCAGCCGGGTTCGACCTTCAAGCTCTTCGTCTACACCGAAGCCATGAACAAAGGTCTGCGACCCGTAGACCGCCGCGTGGACAGCTACGTCTCATACAAGTCGTGGCGCGGAGGCAAGGCTGCCAGCTGGGTGCCGCGCAACGCCAACGGCCACTATTCGGGTTCGAACATGATGCTCAAGACCGCCTTCGCGCTCAGCGTGAACAGCATAGCCGTGAAGCTGGGCTACGAAGTTGGCATTCATGACATAGCAGCCACGGCTCACGCCATGGGCATACAGTCAGAACTCGACGAGGTGCCCTCCATGTGCTTAGGATCCAGCGATGTTGCCCCGCTCGAGCTCGTAAACTCATATTGCACCATAGCCAACGACGGCCGCTACAGCGCCCCATGTCTCGTAACAAAAATCGTTGACCGCCAGGGTAAAACCATTTACAAAGCCAAGCACACCGAGACGCAAGCCATACCCTACCGTTCGGCCTTCCTCATGCAACAGATGCTCAAAGGCGGATTGACGACAAGGGGCGGCACGTCGCAGGCCATGTGGCAATACATCACGCCCTATAAGAACAAGCTGGACTTCGGCGGCAAAACCGGCACGACGAACAACAACTCCGACGCATGGTACATGGGCGTCACGCCTAAGTTAGTAGCAGGCGCCTGGGTAGGCGGCGAGTACCGCAGCATACACTTCCGCACCGGCGCGCTCGGACAGGGCAGCCGCACTGCCCTGCCTATCTATGGCAACTTCATATCATCGCTGCTCCACGACCCCCGCTTTGCCCACTACATAGCTCTGTGGCCCGAGCCGCAGGAGGAAATTGACAAGCAGGACTACGAAGGCTGGGGCGGCGGAGGCGGCGGAGCCACCTTCAGCGTCGACAGCCTGAGGAAGCTTGGCCCGATGGAGGGGGTGGGTTTCGGCGGCGAAGGCATCAGCAGCTCTACAGGTAGCGGCGAAGGCGCTTCTTCTGTAGCTGAGAGCGGTGCAGCACCTCAACCTTCAGCATCTCAAGAGACAGCCGAATAAGCGGAACTGGAAGAGCACGCATTAATTAGACAGACATTGCGGGCAAGCCATTTATATAGACAGGAAAATTCATAACAAAGAACACAATAACCGTCAACTTAACCAACATTATATAAGGATGAAAAAGAGACACCTCATGCTGCTCATCATTGCCGTGGCAGCTACAGCGCCAATGCTGGCAAAGAAGAAGACTACAGCCTACCTCTTCACCTACTTCACAGGCAATGCTCCAGAGCAGGAGCAGATATGCTACGCCATCTCGGACGACGGCTGGAACTACACGCCGCTGAACAACGGACAGCCCGTCATATCGTCGAAGGAGATAGCACGTACGGGCTGCGTTCGCGACCCTCACATCCTGCGCGGCAAGGGCGGGTGGTTCTATCAGGTGGCTACGGATATGAAGTCGAGCCTCGGATGGAGTTCAAACCGCGGGATGGTGCTGATGCGTTCCAAGGACCTCGTGCACTGGCAGCACCACACCGTGCACTTCCCCGAACGCTTCAAGGGCACAATGTTCGAGCACGTGACCCGCGTGTGGGCACCGCAAACTATTTATGACGAACGTACAGGCAAATACATTGTCTATTTCTCTATCCTCACCGACGACGGCTCCTGCCCCTACGACCGTGTATACTGGGCCTATGCCAACAAGGACTTCAGCAACCTGGAGGGCGAGCCACAATTGCTCTTCGACATGAAGAATGCGAGCATCGACACCGACATCGTCCGCGACGACGAGGGTCTCTACCACATCTTCTTCAAGACGGAGGGCCGCCGCCAGAAGGGCATCAAACAATTTATTGCGAAAGATTTTTACGACGGCCGCACATGGGAGTTGCAGCCAGGTTGGTGTCAGGACACAAATAAGGCGGTCGAAGGTTCGGGCGTGTTCCGCCTGCACGACGGCACATGGGTGCTGATGTACGACTGCTACACAAGCGGCCACTACCAGTTCTGCAAGAGTGACGATCTACGCACCTTCAAACAGGTGCAGGACACCAAGACCAGCGGCGCCTTCACTCCACGCCACGGCACCGTCATAGCCATCACAGCCAAAGAGGAGGCCCGACTCAAGAAGGCATTCCCAAACGATTGAACATATTCGTCAATGCCAGTCGGCATCAACCTCTGACCGGCACAAGGATTTGAACCACCGACGACGGTAACACCTGTCGCCGGTGGCTCTTTTTGTGCCTGCGAAATGCTTCTTGCCACAAGCAAGATCCGGGCAGCTGAAATACCTTGAGCAAAATCACCAAAAACCTTGATGGCTTTTCCCATGCCCTAAGTTCTATTGAGCGTAACCATTTAAGGTTCCAAACACGCAGACCAGCACAATGTCAAAGCATGGACAAGGGAAAATGACGTCACAACCCGCCCAGAAGCAAGAGAAAGACGGCTTCGATTATGTTAAAAATATTTAAACAAATGTGTTTTTTAGGCTCATATGCGCGCACTAATTAAAAAAAGCTTTAATTTTGAGCGCTTGTAATGTAAAAATTACTTGATATTCGCACTTTACCATCATTTACCTGAGCACGTAAAATCATCAAAAACAATAATTAACAACTCAAATTCAATGTGTATGAGAAACCGCATTAACACATTCGGCAGACAAGCCGCATTAGCGCTTGGCTTGTTAGCTGCTTGTGGACTTTCGTGGTCATGCAAGGACGACTACAGGTGGGACGATGAGAAGCCCACGTGGTTGAACTCCAGCATCTATGAGAGCCTGCAAGATGGAATCAAGGACGAACATGGTAATGTAGTCCATTCCTTCAACAACTACGTCAGGTTGTTGGAGGACAAGGATGTCAATACTAAAGGCGTCCGCGACCTGAAGGACGTCTTAAGCAAGACAGGCTCCAAGACGGTCTTCGTGGCCGACGACCAGGCATGGGAGGCCTTCTTCAAGGCTAACGCCCTGCTGCCCGAGACCAACCCCTGGCACAACGCCACGAGCTATGAACGTTTGAGCCCAGCACAGAAGCTCCTGCTCATCAACACGAGCATGCTCAACAACGCAATCGTCATGGAGAATCTGGCCAGCGCCGACGGCGACGGCACTAATCCTCCCGAGCGTGGAGCCTACATGCGCCGAGTGACAGACTTCAACCTGACTGACTCCGTTACGTTCTTGCCCGCCAACGAACTGCCTTTCACCTACAACACGACGGACATCAAGGCTGGGCGCGACTACTGGCAGGACTTCCGCGAAGAGAACGGCGGCAAAGGCATCTACCTGGTGATGGACTCAACCGTGAGCATGATGCTCCACTTCACTCAGGAGCACATGGCCAAGCAGCAGATTACCAACAACGACTTCAAGATGTTCATGGGACGTGAGCGTGAGACGCGCGATGTGCATATCTACGACGCAAAAATCATTGCCCAGGACTTAGTCGCCGAGAACGGTTATGTCAACGTCACCGAGAAGGTCATCAAGCCTCTGCCCAACATGGCTGAGCTCATTCGCACCAACGGCAAGACAAAAATCTTCAGCCACATGCTCGACCGCCTGTCCTTCCCCTACCCCAACGCTGCGGTGACAGAGGACTACAAGAAGCTGCACCCCAATTTCGAGGGTACCATCTACACGAAGAAATACTTCTCTGTGCTCGGCGCCGGTCGTCTTTCTCAGAAGGTTGGCCCCGACGGCAAGACTTTCAGCGACGAAGAAGGTGAAGTGAACCTGCAGTTCGACCCGGGCTGGAATGAATTCTCATACAACACTGACCGCCGCGTAGACATGGCTGCCATGTTCGTCCCCAACGACGAGGCGCTGATGGATTATTTCTCAGAGGGAGGCGCTGGCTGGCAGCTCGTGCTGACCTACTCACCCGACCCATACGCAGAAGTGCCTCCTGGCGACTACGATGCGCTGTACCAAAAGATTGACTGGATACCCCTGTCGACCCTCGACAAGCTGCTGAACGTCATTATGTTCCCCTCGTTCAACAGTTCCGTACCCAGCAAGATGACGACCCTGCGTGACTATCAGTCGCAGGAAGAAATGTTCACGCCCGACGACCTTGAGAAGATTGACACCTGCATGCTCGCCTGCAATGGCGCAGTTTATGTCATGGATCAGGTCTATGGTCCCGCTGCCTACATCTCCGTAGCAGCACCGGCCAACATCAGCAAGACGAACCTAATCATGAAATGGGCCATCAACAACGGTGATGACTACACCAAGGACCAGATGCACATGAACTACTTCGCCTACCTGATGGCAATGCGTTCGAACTTCACCTTCTTCCTGCCGAGCGACGAGGCCCTAAAGCGCTACTACGACCCTGTAAGCTTCACCAGCCGCAAACCGCGCGTCATACAGATGTCATATACCGGCCGCGGAAACCTGCCCGTACAGACAGGACGCATACTCTACATCTACAACCTCGAAGACGGCACAATCGGGAACATCTACAACCTTGACCAGCTACAGTCCACAGAGCTCATCAACCGCCTGAAGGACATCCTGGAGAGCCACACCATTGTGCACGACGCCACCAACCCCATCGACAACGAGGACGAATACTACATCGCAAAGAACAATGCCGCGCTGAAGGTCACCAAGAACGCACAGCACGAAATCGTTAAGGTGCAGGGCGGTTTCCAGCTTGAGAATGAACGCTCAGGCATCGTAAATGGCGATAGAGGAACTCTGAGCGTCGAAGTCACTCAGTCGAACACCAACCGCATGGCTAATGGTACGACATTCATCATTGACGATTCACCAATCATCCCTACCAGCAAGAGTGTCTACGGAATCATCCACAACGAATTCGGCGAAGAATGCAGTGCATTCTACGACCTTACCGATATGAACTCCAACGAAGACATCATCAAAGCCTGTGGCTTAGGTCTTGACAAGCTGGCCGTTTGGCTTGACGCCAAGTCGTCAGGCGGCGTTGACAACAACGTCAAGTTCTGGAACAACTACCAGTATACCCTGCTTGTTCCTTCAAACGAAGCAATCAATAATGCACGCGAGAATGGTCTGCCTACATGGGATGACATCCGAGCAGACTTCGAGAGCCTGCCCACAGATCCCGACGACCCTGAGGAGCACGTACTCAACGGCGAAGACTCGCTGCGTCTGCAGACTAAGATAACATATCTCAGCAACTTCATCCGAACCCACTTCATTGACCGAAGCATCTTCGAGGACAAGAGCGAGTTGGCCGAGAACGAATACGTAACATCAAGCTACGACGCGCTCAATGGCGTCTTCGTGAAAGTGCACATCTCACGTAGCAAGCAAGCAGGCGAGACGCGCCTCTTCGTGCGCGACGACCAAGGCGGCAAGCTCTATGAGACAACAGGTGATTTGCGCAACATCATGGCGCGCGACATGGTCTGCCTCAACGACCCACAAGGTAACTACTCCGGAATGAAAGATTCGCCCACAGGTAAGAGCTCTATGAACAACATCGTACTCCAGAGCTCCAGCTTTGCCGTCATTCACCAGATTGACGGCGTGCTCAACCACGAGCCACTCGTTAACGGGCGCCACGACAGCGCTTGGGCTGACGCAGCCAGCTGCAAGAGATACCTCCGCAAGCACGCGCTACCCAAGACAGAAACTATCCTCCAGCAAAAAGAACTGCTACACACGCTTAAATAATAAGTACACAGTATGAATAAGTTCATCAAAATAATACTGCTGTGGACGGTTTGCCTGATGGCAGCCCCTGCCACCGCCCAGCAACGGCGCATCTCTGGCACGGTGTCGGACGACTTCGACGTCGTTCCCGGAGCTAACGTCGTTGAAAAAGACAAGAACAACCGTATCGTCAGTGCTACAGCCACCGACATGAACGGTAACTTTACCCTCACGATCAAGGACCCAAAGAACACTCTCAACGTCACCTTCATAGGTCTGAAACCTTGGTCCTCTCCTATCGGCACACGCAACGTGTTCAAGATTAAGCTCTCCGACAACACTAAGCAGATGAAGGAAGTCGTGAAGGTTGCTAATAAGAAGCAACAGAGCGGCGGTCTGACGATTCCCGTTCGCGAGCTCGCCGGAGCCCACCAGACGTTCAACATGGACGAGATGGAAGGTATGGCATTCGAGAGCGTAGACCAGGCCCTTCAGGGTCAGATAGCAGGTCTCGACATCGTGGCCAACTCCGGTAACCTCGGTTCCGGAACCACCATGCGCCTGCGCGGTACCTCTACTATTAATGGCAATGCACAGCCGCTCATCGTCGTGAACGACCATATCTTCGAGCTCCCCGAGGACGCACAGACCGTCAATTTCGAGGACATGGACAACGAGGAGCAGTTCTCGACCCTCCTGAACGTCAACCCCGAAGACATCGAGAGCATCGAGGTGCTCAAGGATGCATCCACCGCCAAGTGGGGCTCACGAGGCGCTAACGGTGTCATCGAGATCAAGCTGCGTCGCGGTCACCGCGGCCCAACCAACGTAACCTTCTCCTACAAGTTCAATGGTACCTGGCAGCCTGACGGCTACAAGATGCTCGACGGCGACGGCTACACCATGATGCTCAAGGAAGCCTACTACAACCCGCAGCAGATTCCTACCAACATTCCTGAGCTTGACTACAACAACAGCCTAACCGATATCTACGGACACTACAGCAACAACACAGACTGGATTAATGCCGTTAAGCAGTTCGGTAAGGAACACAAGTGGTACGTGACGCTCTCGGGCGGCGGTGAGAAGGCGACATTCCGCGTATCCGCCGGTTACGACAAGTCGACAGGCTCCATCATCGCACAGAAGCTCAACCGCTTCACCACGCAGACAGCCCTCGACTACTGGGTCAGCGACCGCATTAAGTTCACCTCGAACATCAGCCTGACCTTCACCACCAACTACAAGAACAACCCCAACGACATCCTCGGCCGAGCCTACACTGCCATGCCTAACATGAGTATCAACGAGCTGATGGCACAGATTGTCGACGATGAACTCACCTACCTGCCCACAGGCCGCTACTTCAACATGCTGCCACTCAGCCTCTCGAACAACAACGACAACCATCACACCAGCTTCCAGTTGCGCGACATGTTCCTCAACGGCAACCCAGTGGCTTACGCCTACGGCGGTTGGAACAAGGAGAACCAGTACAATCTAACTCCCCAGTTCGCCATCGAGTACAAGCTCCTCGGCAAGGACGACGAGCACTGGCAGCTAAACTACAAGGGCGACGTGCAACTCAACATCTACAACACCTCCAACGACAAATACCTGCCCGCCGAACTCCGCACCATGGACTGGGTATATGGCGACGACAACGGACAGATGTGGGATAGTGAGAAGCACGACAACAACCGTAACACCGTCGGCAACTACGAGTACAAGAGCCTCGAGTTCACCACACGTCACGACCTGGCACTCTATCCTAAGTTCAAGAACGAGGACTGGTCCACCAGCGCCCTCGCACGTTGGGAGATGAAAAGCGGACAGTCCAGCAGCCAGAACATGGATCTCTGGAACGTGCCTACAGGCATCACAGACCCGACCGTCGTTGCCCTGCTCAAGAGCGCATGGGCATCAAACAACGAATGGCGCGAAACGAGCTTCTTCCTGCAGGCGCACGCGTCTTATAAGAGTAAGTACAACATCGATGCCAGCGTACGTTGGGACGGCTCCACAGCCTTTGGCTCTGGTAATAAGTTCGGCGTCTTCCCATTCATTGGTCTACGCTGGAACATCATCGACGAGAACTGGATGAAGTGGTCACGCAAGGTGATAAGCATGCTGGCCATTCGCCCGACGTGGGGTCTCACAGGTAACACCGGCGGCGGCGGTTTTGACCAGTACAACCGCTACTATCAGGCTGGCTACTACAACGGTCACACCGTCATTATCCCCGAGAACCTCTCGCTGAGTTCCATCCGCTGGGAGAAGACACGCAAGCAGAACCTCGGCTTCAACCTCGGTCTGTTCGACGACCTGCTCAACTTCGAGCTCGACATCTACGACCACAAGACAACCGACCTCATCATGAAGAACCAGCGTATTGCCTCGGCCAACGGCTTCAGCTCACTGGCTAAGATGAACGGCGGTGTCATGCGCAACAAGGGTTGGGACCTCAACTTCTCCACAGGATGGTTTGCCAAGGTAGGCAAATTCCAGTTGAAACTCCGCGCCAACGTAGCTCAGAACTTCAACGAAGTGGAAGAGATGGATCCCCTCATCCTTGATGCTCTTAACCCCAGCGATACATACCAGCCTGAGAACCTCGAGTACGACAAACTCCGCCGCATCCAGGTCGGTAATGCCCTCGGCTCAATCTATGGTCTGAAATACAAGGGAGTATTCAAGTACGACTATGACCACAGCGGCTACACCCAATCCTCATGGTATGCCTACGGCCAGTATGAGGTCGACAAGAACGGCAACACATTCTCCAACTACGAGGAAGCCGTACTTAACGGAACAGGCTACGATATCAACGGAACCCCCATCAATACAGCTTCAGCTGCTGCACACCGTGGCGAGATTGCGACATGCCCGATAGCCTACGACGTCAACGGCAACATGCTTACCGACCAGAAGGGCGAGCCGCTCCCGTTCTACTACTGCTTCAACGAAAGCTACGGCAAGGCCTTCCAGGGTGGCGACGCCATGTATGAGGACATTAACCACGACGGACAGATCGACCGCTACGATATCGTCTATCTCGGCAACTCCAACCCGAAGTGCAATGGTGGTTTCGGCTTCACAATGAAATGGGACCGCATCCAGCTCAATACAGGTTTCAACTTCCGTCTGGGCAACCAGATTGTGAATCTCGCCCGAGCCAACGCCGAGAGCATGCGCAACAATGCCAACCAGAGCTATGCTACCACATGGCGTTGGCGCAAGAACGGCGACGAAACAGTTATACCTCGCGCCCTCAACACCAGCAACTTCAAGAGCTACAACTCGCTGCCATCAGACCGCTACGTCGAGAACGGCGACTACCTCCGCCTTCAGTACGTTCAGCTGAGCTACGACATCGATCCCAAGATTCTTAAGAAATGGGGCATTCGCCAGCTCAAGTTATACGCTTCGGCCAACAACCTGTTCGTATGGAGCAAGTACACCGGCACCGACCCCGAAGTCAGCCCGTCTGGCTTCAGCGTTGCTGTCGACAACAACCGTACTCCACGCTCCCGTTCCTTCACTGCAAGTATAAACCTTGGTTTCTAAACACCCGACCGTCATGAAACGATACAAATATTATATATATAATGTAGCACTCGCGTGCCTCATGGCGCTCGGTGCCACTTCCTGCGAAGACTTCCTAACACTCTATCCTCAAGACCGCGTCGTGGAGGAAAACTTCTGGGAAGACAAGAATGACCTCGAAGGCGTACGTTACGGAGCATACCAGCATCTGGCCGGCACAATCGAGAAACTGATTGTCTGGGGCGACATCCGTTCCGACGCCTATTCACAGAACCCTGTCTACCACTCTGATCAGGATAATTACGACACTTATAAAAAGATTGTCAATGCACAGCTGGACTCTACAATGTCTGTCTACGACTGGGGCTCAGTCTATACGACAATCAACTACTGCAATAAAGTGCTTTCTCATGGCGACGAAGTGCTGGCGCGCGACGCTCAGTTCACGAAGACGGAATGGAATCAGATGCACGCTGAGATGACCGCCCTGCGCGCTCTCAACTACTTCTATCTCCTTCGTGCCTTCAAGAACATCCCTTACAGCAACGACGTCATCAACTCCGACGCCGACACACGGCCGTTCACGACGACGAAACAGATGGACGTACTCGACATCATCATCAAGGACGTACGTGCTGTAGCCGGAAGGGGCCGCAACCGCTACACCTCTATCGCCGACACACGCGGCCTTATGACCAACACCGCCATCTATGCTCTTCTGGCCGAGATGTACCTCTGGCGCAGCGCCCTGCGCGAAGGTCGGGGCTTCTCTGCAGACAGCGTACTCATGGATGCCGACAGTGTTGTCTACTACGGACAGCTGTCCCTCGATGCCCTTGCACTGCAAAACCAGCAGCTCAACCTCGGCCTCGTAGAACGTGCCCGTAACCTTACCGACGACTTCGGTAGCGGCCTCACCAACGCTCCCTTGCTCAAGAACGAAGGTATGGAGAACAGCTACAACGCCCAGCAGCCCGTCTCGGTGCCGAGCTACACTTCTATCTTCAGATCTGGCAACAGCGACGAAAGCATGTTTGAACTGCAGTTCGATGAATCACAATTGAAGAACAAGTTTGTCAACAAAATGTGGGGACACGCAAATGGAACACACTTCGCATCAAGCGAAGCAGCAATGAAAGCAGCCTTAGCTACAGATGCCAACTTCGAGAAAGATTCCCGCATGTGGTACAGCTGTGCCAAACGTACTACAGACATCACCACCGGCAACGATGAACTGCCCGAAGGCTATGTCCTTAAATACAGCAACAGTTCTTTCCAATTCGTCAACGGTAAATTCAGATCGTCTGTCTCCTCAAACGAAGGTCACAACTGGATCTTCTATCGCCAGACTGATGTCATGCTTATGATGGCTGAAGCAGAAGCGATCCGAGGCAACTTCCAGGCATGCCGCAACATCGTCGATGCCATCCACAAGCGTGCCTCGCTCGACCAGCGCACAGGCTTCTCTTCAAATAGTGACAACACAAAGGACAAGTGCATCGACCTTGTCATGAAAGAACGCCTGCTCGAATTCGTTGGCGAAGGCAAGCGCTGGTTTGACCTCGTGCGCTATGCCGAGCGTATCGGCGGAGGACACAATGACGATCCCTTCGAGCCTGAGTTCAAGGATGGTGCCGACGGCGTAGCCAAGATGATCGACAACTTCCTCGGCAAGGGAGCCTACAGCCGTCAGATTTCTGTTCTGAAGAACCGAATCAAGAATCGCTATGGCCTCTATTGCCCTATCTACTATATGGAACTCCGTGCAAACAAATACCTCTTCCCGCAGAACCCCGTATGGAACCGCGAGAAAGGCTTGCCTGTTAGCACCGAAGAATAACCATCATCACCAATGCTAATTACTTACGACAATGAAAACTACATTTAAATTTCATCACTTCAAGCTGGCGCTGGTGATCGCCTTGACAGGCATGATAGCCGCTGCATGTACGGAGGATATCGATACCAGTGCACGCTTCACGCTGAAAGAGTACACGGTGCTCTCTTATCTCACCGAGAGTCCAGAGGCACCCAACTTCACAGAGTACGTGCGCCTGCTCAACAAGGTGCCAGTGAGTTCCCGCTCCGCTTCGACAGTTGCCCAGCTTCTTTCAGCCCGCGGCAAATACACATGCTTCGCTCCCAACAACGAGGCCATTCAGGCATATCTCGACTCTCTGTATACCAAAGGCATCATCTCGGCCCCGAACTGGGAAAGCATCACTAATCCCACCACACTCGACTCTGTTGAGAAGGTAATCGTGCTGAACAGCGTCATCGACGGTAGCCGCAGCGGCGAGATATACGAAATCGGAACCATAGCATCAAAGGACGACAACGATGAGCTGCCCACAGCCAACCTCTACGACCGCAAACTCTATAAGACGTCCATAGAGCAGACCGACTCAATCTTCATGAACGGCACATCGCTCATAGACCTCAACAACCGTGACATTGAGACTATCAACGGCCGGGTACATGAGGTTCATGCAGTCATCGCTCCGAGCAACGACACCATGGCCGACATCTTCCGCCAGTGGATTGCTGAGAACAAACGAGGCTACCTCGTTGCCTCCAAGCTCATCCTCGCGGCCGGACTTGATGATACACTCAGCCGCACTCGCGACGAAGTCTGGGAAACAAGGTATCTGAACGGCGACTTCCCCGACCTGCCAAATCACCCGACAGAGCCAGACCAGCCCGGTTCAATGCCTGAACACCGCAAGTACGGTTTCACCATTTTCGCCGAGCCTGATGCCCTTTGGGAGGCTGAGTTAGGCAAGTCTGCTTCAAGCATCACCGTAGAAGATGTCAAGGAATACCTTATCGGACGTGGAGCATATCCTGATGCTACAACAGGCGATGACTATACTGACCCACAGAACATCATCAACCAGTTCATCACCTACCATTTTCTCCCTGAGAAACTGAGCCGCGACAAACTGGTTATACACTACAACGAGAGAGGTTACTATTGGAAGACCAACGGCACTAACTACACCATTCCGGTCTACGAATACTACACGACGATGGGTAAGCGCCGCCTCCTCAAGATTTTTGAGAGCAAAGAATCAGAAGGCATCTACCTCAACCGCTTCCCCATACTGAGAAATGGCCGTGGCGAATATAGCCCCGAACAGCTTGATGTCGACGATTACCATGAGAGTGGAAAGTTCCGCGACCCAGGTAGCGCCTTCACAATGTACCCCGACGAGAACGTCGGCGTGAAGATTCTCTTTGATGGTGACGGCGAGGCAGAACATGAGAACCTTATTAATGGTTGCATCTACCCCATCGACCGCATGCTTGTATACACCGAGAACATCATTAACCGCCTTGCGGGCGAACGTATTCGTATAGACATGGCAGCCATGTTCCCTGAGTTCATCAACAACGACATCCGTCGTCCCATGTCCTACTACCCCACCGGCGCCACCTTTACGAAGGCAGTACCTGTCAACTATCCATATCTGGCCGACGTACAGATGCAGGAAGGTACTTTGTTCTACTATTTCGGAGCCTTCGAACGCTCTTGGAGTAACTACCAGATGGACGAATTCAACATCATCGGAAAGTATGAATTCACCATGAAGCTGCCCCCTGTGCCCAAGAAAGGCCACTATGAGATCCGCTTCGGCGTAAGCTCTGGTTCCAGTGTCCGCAGTATGTGTCAGGTCTATTTCGGCGACAATCCGAGCTACCTCCCAGCTGCCGGCATTCCTATGGACCTCCGCATAGGTTTCTACTATCATCGTTTCCGCAACGGAACCCAGCTATCCAACTTCGGATATTCCAGCAGTTCTGCCTACACGACTGAGGCCAATTTGCCTATCGACGAGCAAGACGAGGTCACTAAGTCATTGCGCGCCCGCGGCTTCATGAAGGGTCCAAAGTACTTCCACTGCGGCAACAGCAACACTGCCAGCTTAGGCATTGAGAACGAGCACGTCACGCGCCGTATTATGGTCAGCACAGACATGGATCCTGACAAGACCTACTACATCCGCTTCAAGAACGTCCTCAACGACGCCCAGTCGCAATTCTTCACAGACTACTTTGAGATTGTATCCAAGGACGTCTACGACAATCCCGTTGAACCCGAGGACTATTGGTAATTGACTCTAAAAAGCTTAATTCTATGATACACGGAAAAATTAAACAATGCATCCAGGCAGGAATCATGGGAGCGGTCATGTTGGCCGCCTTCCCCGCCTGCACTGACGACCATTTCGATGTTCGCGACGGAGGCGGTGTAGGAGAGAACGCTACTGCCACCCTATGGGAGCAGATCAAGGCCAGCCCTGATTTGAGCAACTTCACCAGCATCGTGGAACAGACGCCAGCCTTCAAAGACGAGAAACATCCCATCAAGGACTACACCTTCAAGGATGTACTGTCGAGCAATCAGATTCTGACAGTCTTTGCTCCCACTAACGATGCCTTCACCGCGGCCGACGTCCATTTCTATGACTCTCTCGTAAAGGTTCGTCCTTACGATGTGTACCTGCGTCTCGTAGGAAACCACATTGCCCGCAACCGCTATGTTGCTACAGGCCAGAACCCCGACGGCAAGCCTGAGCGCATTATTATGGTCAACAACAAGAAAGGATATTTCGACCGTCTCGGCTTCTTCGATCGCACTATGAATCCCGATGTGAAGACCCCTTTGGCTCAGAGCAACATCCCTGCCACGAACGGTGTACTCCACAAACTGGGCATCGTATCTCCTTTCGCCTATAATGTCTATGAGTACATTCGAGCCAACGATGCTCATTTCCGCCACCTCAATTCTTGGATTGAGCAGCACGACACACTCTACTTCAATGCAGAGCTCAGTGCTGAGGCAGGTGCTAACCCCGTCACTGGCGAACCAATCTATGTTGACAGCGTCTACACTCGCTCCAACTCCCTTTACTCATACTCATATAGCCCTCGTTCAGAGGAATGGGTGATGCCACACAAGGGAGTCTCCGCCAACCTCGAAGCAGAGGACAGCATCTGGGCTGTGCTCCTGCCAACCGACGCTGCTTGGGAAGAGGCTTATGCCGATATGAAGGATGAGTACATTTATGCCAACACGTATGTCGACAAGACTCTTGAGGATGCTCTGGTGAAGGACGATCCAGCGGCTAAGCGTGCAATGACGCTTACTGTCACAGACTCACTCAACGACATCGCATTCAATATGGACATGGTGTCGCCTATGGTATTCAACGTACGCATGCAGAAACGTATTCCCGAGCAGCCTACTTTCTGGACTCTCGAGACATTCCAACAGTACGACATTGTCAAGTTGTTCAACACACGCTCTGACACAGTGACCGTCGACGAGAAGGCGACAGAGAATGTCAAGCCTCTCATCTTCGACGGCAAGCAGCCTGTCAACGTCAGCAATGGCGTCGTATATCCTGTCGACCACTGGAACTACCCAAGAACCTGGGGATACAAGGACGTGGAGGTAAAAGCCTCACGAAGGAACATTTTCCAGAATGTTCGCTACAACCTCAACGCCCAGGAGCAGAAAGAGCGCACTTACAACTCCGACTTTGAAGTCAAGAGTTTCAATAGCGAGACGAGCGCCCTGGCCAACGACAGCGCTTTGGGCAAGGTAAGCAAGAACACGTTCATGACCTTCTCACGCTCTACGGGCACACCAATCGCAGAGTTCATACTTAAGGACGATGAGCAGGACCGCCAGATTCGCAGCAATATACCTTACGACATCTACATCGTCATGGTTCCCGATTTCTATCGCGCCGACCCAGACTCTATCGTTGCCATGGTCCCCGGTGAGACGCCATTCAAGAAGAACAAACTTCAGGTGCAGGTGAACCGCCTCACCGAGGATGGTAAGGAGCAACTCACTGGCGCCAACGACATGCGATTCGACTACGATGGTGAGAAAGTCGACACTGTCTATGCAGGCAGCATCACCTTCCCCTATTCATATCGCAATCTCGTGAAGAGCTACCCCACTCTCACTATCAAGTCGCAGACTATCAGCAATGCCCAGATGAGAGACGGCTACCAACGTACATTCTCTATCGATCGCATCATTCTGCGCGCTCGCAGTAAGAACGAATAACAATGTTTACCCTCAACAAATCTGAAATCATGAGTATGAGATTCTATCAATCTAACCTCCATAAGGCATTCTGCCGTGCACTTTGCCTGATGCTCGTTTCTGGGGCAAGCATTGTTCCAGCCGCAGCTCAGGACGAAGTCGACATGGACGCTATCAATGAGGCCGACAGCATATCTCTTGTCAAGCGCCGCTTAGCAAAGAAGCCCGAGAAACAATATGAAATGAAGCACGTGGCAGGCACCATCACCGACGGTGCCACGGGCGCCCCTATGGGTGGCGTTCGTATCCAGGCCCTTCAGTTGCCCAAGTACTCTACTCTTACCGAAGAGGACGGCACCTACAGCATTGACGTACCCGTGTTCTGCCACACCCTTCTCATTGATGCTCCCGAGTATAACCTGCTACAGCTGGCCATTAAAGGTGAGAGCGGGCAGGATGCCCGCCTGCTCACCAGCAAGCTGTCAGGCTTCTACACTGACGGCACATCGATTATCTCCCAGCGTAAAGTTCTTCTCGACGAGACGAGCTCTCTGAACGTCGAGACCGACATCCAGAACCTTTTTGCTGCCGATGTCCACTCCACCAGCCGTAGCGCCCTGCTCGGCCAAGGAGCTTACATGAGCATCCGCGGTGTCAACTCCCTAAATGCTAATGCTCAGCCGCTCTTCATCATCGACGGCAATATGGTCGACCTTCAGGAAGAGCGCACCAGCCTCCATCAGGGATTCTTCAACAACATCCTTGCAGGCCTCGATCCTGAGACCGTGGAGAGCATTCAGGTGATAAAGAACGGAACGGCGCTCTACGGAGCCAAAGGCGCCAACGGCGTTGTCATCATCAACACCAAGCGCGGCCACAGCATGGCCACAAAGATTAATGTACGCGTGTACGGAGGTGTGGAGCTTGCTCCCAACCGCCTATCCATGATGGATGGTGCCGCTTATCGCAACTATCTCAGTGAGCTCTCAGGCACAATCAAGGACGTACGCGAATCCACAAACGGCGACCTCAGTCGGTATGCCTTTCTCAATGAGGCTCCCGAGAGCAGTAACTACTACCGCAGCGTCTTCCACAACAACACCGACTGGCAGAAGGATCTCTACCGGACAGCCTTCACTCAGAACTACAAGGTCAGCGTTGAAGGTGGTGACGACATCGGTATGTACGACCTGTCGCTCGGCTATACCAAGGGCGACGCCACTCTCAAAGGCAACGACTTCAGCCGTCTGAACCTCCGTTTCAACACCGACATCAAGGTATTCGAGAAGGTCTCTACCGGACTGGACATCGCTTACAACCAAACCAGCTACAATGTTCTCGACAACGGCTGGAGCAGCGAGTATGAGATGCAGAATATCGGCTCTCCCAATGTGCTGGGCTTGCTGCAGGCTTCTTTCCTCTCGCCCTATGCCTATTATCACGATGAGCGTACCGGCCGCCTTGAGCTATCTCATGACTATGCAGGCAAGTACGCATCGACGGCCGTTGTAGGTCAGTGGGTTCAGAATCCATTCGCCTTCCCCCATGGTCTGGACTACGACATCAACGAGTGTCTGCGCAACCCCTTCTGGATTATCCAGAATGGTAAGGGCAAGAACAAGAACTATGCAGAGCTGACTCAGATCAGCATCAACTTCTCTCCGAAGTATCAGATCAACAAGCATCTGGCTATCAGCGACCGCTTCAACTACACTCTGAACCGCAACAACGAGAAGTATTTCCTGCCCATCAATGGCGCTACGCTGTACTTCCTCACCGACCTCGGCGAGATATCATCCGTGCTGAAGTCGCAGTTCACCAAGGAATCGACCATCAACAACGACCTTCGTATCGAATGGGGCAACAACTACGGAGCCCACACCGTGAATGTCTTTGGAGGCTGGCGCTACAACAACTACGGTTACAGCTACTCCTTCATGCGCGGATACAACAACGAGAACGACAAACTGCCCAACATCTCGAAGAACATGCAGTACGTCAACTACGGCGGTACGAAGGACAACTGGATTGACATGGCTTACTACCTCAATGCCGACTACAACTACCAGAACAAGTACTTCGCTCAGTTCACAGTATCGTCGCAGGCCAGTAGCCGTTTCGGCCACGAGACTAAGGACGGTCTCCACATCGGAGGTGTCAGCTGGGGCATCTTCCCGAGCCTCCAGCTCGGATGGATCATCAGCAATGAAGGCTGGTTCGACACTACCCGCGGCATCAACTACCTGAAACTGACCGCAGGTGTAGACCAGAGCGGCAACGATGGCATCGACTACTATGCAGCCCGCACCTATTGGGAAAGCCAGCAACACACGGAGAACACCGTAGGCCTTGTGCTTAAGAACATCGAGAACACCAGCATCCAGTGGGAAACCACGACGCGCTACAATGTTGCACTCGAAGGTTCGTTCCTCCACAACCGCCTCAATGCAGGCCTCGACCTTTTCTGGAGCAAAACCGACAACCTGCTCACCGTCAAGGATCTCGACTACATCTCTGGTCTGGGCAAGTACTGGACCAACGATGGCCAGCTCAAGAACCGCGGCTTCGAGTTCCATACGTCGGCCGCCCTCGTGAATCGCAAGAACGTTACTTGGGAATTAGGTGCAAGCATAGGCCACTACAACAATAAGATTACCAAGTTGCCCTCAAGCGACGTTATGACCCTGGCCGACATTAATGGCAATGTCACCGACATCATCTACGGCCACACCTCAAGCATATACGGCAAGGACAACATACTCACAGCCGTAGGATATGCCTCCGGCACCTTCTTTGGATGGCAGACCAACGGTGTTCTCGCCAGCGATGCCGAGGCCCGTACGGCAGGCGTCCGTGGCTACCTTAAATACCCCACCGGTCTTAAGGAAACCCCATATCGCGACTTCCAGGCTGGTGACGTCCGCTTCGTCGATCAGAACGGCGACGGTGTCATCGATGACAATGACCGCATAGCCATCGGCAATCCAAACCCCGACATCTATGGTAACATCTTCACAGCCCTGACGTGGAAAGACCTGCGCCTCGATGTCAACTTCCGCTATTCCCTCGGCAACGACGTCTTCAACTATCAGCGTTCAATCATCGAGGGTGCCAACACGACTTACAACCAGACCACAGCTGTGCAGAACCGCTGGGCCTACGAAGGACAAGTCACCAACATGCCTAAGGCTACATATATCGACAGCGAGGACTGGCGCAACAACGAGCGTATGTCCGACCGCTGGATCGAGGATGGCAGCTATCTCAAGCTCAAGAACGTCCGCCTGACGTATCGTGTGCCCCTGCACAACGAGTACATCCAAGGCCTGCGCGTCTGGGGCGAAGCCAACAACTTGTTCACCGTCACCCGCTACCTTGGCGTCGATCCCGAGACGAGCGCTCGCAACAGCGCCCTCTTCCAAGGCATCGACACAGGCCTGCTCTCCGTAGGACGCAGCTTCAACCTGGGTGTATCTATCAACCTCTAATCCTACCATCATGATGAAAAAGAATATTATTGCAACTCTCCTCTGCGCCCTCACCCTCGGCATGGGTTTCAGTTCTTGTGAGGACATGCTCACAGGCGATATGGACCGCCACATCGAGGTCGACGAGCTGGCTCAGGATACCCTTTACAGCTACTGGGGCATCCTTCGCAGTCTCCAGCACATTGCCGAGCGCTATGTCATACTCGGTGAAGGGCGTGGCGACTTGATTGATGGTTCGCAGTACGTCAGCGACTCCATCAGCTCAATCCTCAACTTTGGCCTCGCAGGCAACGCTACAGACGGCTCCAACCGTTTCCTCAAGGCAGCCGACTACTACCATGTCGTCAATTCGTGCAACGCTTATCTCTATCGTGCAGACACGGCCGCCGTCTCGGGCCTCAACCGCCCGCTCATGCTCAGCGAGTATGCCCAGGTTGCTACCATCCGCGCATGGGCATACATGCAGCTCGTTCTCACTTACGGGCGCGTACCTTATTTCGAGAAGCCTATGCTCTCGACGGCCGACATGGAAGAATTCCGTAGCGCCACCAAGTATGTCGATGCTAACAGCCTTGCCTCGACCGACGCCGTTAAGCTCGTCGACAAGTTGCGCTACGTTCCCACCATCCTTGCCGGCGACAGCATCCGCGTGATAGCCTACCCCAACTACTACAACTACGGTCTTTCCAGAGTAATTGCCCACTCCTCGCAATGCATCTTCCCGCAGGACGTAGTGCTGGGCGACATCTATCTGCTCCGTGCTCAGGGCGAAGGTTCTGAGGCCGACTACCGCCAGGCAGCCCAGTACTACTACAATTTCCTCAATTCCGAGAAGGGCGGTCCGCTTCGTCCGAACGCCTACATGGCCTTCATGGAGAAGAATATGGCCACTGAGGAATATGTTCTGGACCCTATCAACAGCAACTGGCTCAGTTTGTTCCGCTCTACGGCTCAGACCAGCAACACAGCTGAACTCGTAACCGTAATCCCCAGCAACACCAACAAACTCTGGGGCGACGTGCTCAGAGGCATCAACGAGCTCTTCGGCTATGAGGCCAGTATCCGCGTGAGCACATCAGCCAGTGACTCCACGACGTCGTCATCCATCTCGCTCCGTACTGAGTTCGAGCACCAGCTCGATGCCTCAAAGGCATACTTCAACCTCAATAAGAGCCAAAACTTTGAAGCTTATATCGGCCAGTTGGGAACGCAGCGATGCACTGTCCTTCAGGGTGCCGGCGATGCTCGCTACTGGATGAGCACGACCAACTACACAGACTTCGATAAGGGCGCTCAGGAGGAAGTTAACTTCGTCCAGAAGCAGAACCCCTTCGGTGCGTTCAACACCACCTACCCCGTCATCTATCGCAAAGCCAACATTTGGCTCCACTTTGCCGAGGCTCTCAACGGAGCAGGCTTCCCAGGCTACGCTTTCGCTATCCTGCGCCACGGCCTCATCGGCACAGAGCAGTGGCTACCGACGTCAGAGGAGGACTACCCCTTCGACACCTTCAAGTACTACGACCCGACCGTCGCCACACCGACAGACACCGTCTTCTATGCAAACTTAATCGACCTCTATGATACGCTTGTTGCAGGCCTCGACACGCTTGAGACCGACGAAGAGAAGAATGCGTTCTTAGACGAACACATGGGACGCGTCGGCCTGACACGCTCTCAGAAGACCTACGGTGGCCTCGTCGTTTGCGACTACATCAGTCGCAGCGAGATGGAGAGAGCACGCAACGCCGCATTCCTTAACTTCAACACCACGTTCCTCAGAGGGCAGACTGGTAACAACGCTATTTACCTTTATGCCGGTATTACGGAGTACGGGCTCAGCCATGGCACTATCACTGAGACATTCCCCAACGGCCCCATCAGCATGGGCATACATGCCCGCGGTTGCGGTCCATTAGCCCTAAGTGAGACTGGCTCGACCTACAACTACGTCGACCAGATCAACAAGATGCTTGCCCTCTACGACGGGCAGGAAGAGCCACTCACTGCCGAGGAAATCTATGACCCCGCCAATCTGCGCACCGTACAGACGGCGATCGCCGCCCTTATCCTCGACGAGCTTGGCCTCGAGACCAGTTTTGAAGGCAACCGCTTCTTCGACCTTCTCACCTACAGCCGCTTCATAGGTGGCAGCAAAGGTGTTGAGCAAGTGGCCAAGAAGATTGCAGGGCGAAGCGGCGAGCTCAACAGTTCGCTCTACAGCCACCTGCTAAATCAGGACAACTGGTACTTCAAGCTTCCGAACTAAACGTCAAATTCAACTAAACCAGATAGCGCATAGGCTTGTCCTCCGGGACAGACCTATGCGTTTTTTTATATCTTTCTCGCTATTGGCGGAGTAGCGTCCGGGCCCGACGTTCAACTTCCCAAAGGGTTATGCCCAGAACCCTCAAGGGTTTTGTCGATAACCCTTAAGGGTTTCAGCCAAAACCCTTGACCCTTTTTCCGAACACCTCAGGCTACCATCAGCGTAAGAGCAAGAAATCCGTTGGTGTGCATACAGCCTTTACTCAGTCGGGGTTCACCTCTGCACGCCATTCAATCCACCTTTTACAATTATTTTTTGATAAAGTTTTGAGTGAACCATTTTTTTGTGTATCTTCGCACACAAATAGGACTAACTAAACCAAAAAGAGATAAAAATGAAAAGACTTTCGCTCGTCCTGTTTGTTGCGATAGCATCGCAACTCACAGCTGCTGCCCAGACCCAGAAAGAGGCCTGGCTCAACCCCGAGATTACCCGCGTCAACACCGAGAAGCCCCGAGCCAGCTTCTTCGCTTTCGAGAGTGCCGACAAGGCTGCCCGTGGCGACAAGGCCGCCAGCGACCTCTACCTCTCGCTCGAAGGGCAGTGGCGCTTCAACTTCGCCCTCAACCACAACGAGGCGCCCGCAGGCTTCTTCGCAACGAGTTTTGATGATTCCGACTGGGTCGACTTCCCCGTGCCAGGCCTCTTTGAGTTCAACGGCTACGGCGACAAGATCTACAAGAACGTAGGCTATTCCTGGGACACTCAGTTCAACTCCAACCCACCCTACGTAGAGGAACGCAACAATTATACAGGAAGCTACCGCAAGCAAGTCGCCATCCCGGCCGCATGGAAGGGACAGGACATATACCTCCACGTAGGCTCGGCCACCTCGAACCTCGAGGTGTGGGTCAATGGTAAGCACGTGGGCTACAGCGAGGACTCGAAGATGGAAGCTGAGTTCGACCTCACCAAGTACCTTACACCCGGCCGCGAGAACCTCATAGCCATGCGAGTGATGCGCTGGTGCGACGGCAGCTACCTCGAGGATCAGGATTTCTGGCGCTTCACCGGCATCGCCCGTGAGGTCTACCTGTATGCCCGCCCGAAAGCTCACATTCAGGATATTTTCGTCCATCAGGATGTTGTGAACGGTTTTAAGGATGGTAAGCTCGACGTAGACATCACCGCCCCCACCGCCAAGGGCTTCACCGTCGAGGCTGCCCTCACCTCCCCCACCGGCCAGAAAGTTGGCAATGCACAGCTGACTCTCAACGCTCAGCTCTCAACGCTCAACATGAGCGTCCCCACCGTAAAGGCATGGAGCGCCGAGGTGCCCAACCTCTACACCCTCACCCTCACCCTTAAGGACAAGAAAGGCAAGGCTCTCGAAGTCATCAACCAGCGCGTAGGTTTCCGCAACATCAAGATTGAAGGCGGCCAGGTTCTCGTCAACGGCCAGCCCATCCTCATCAAGGGTGCCGACCGCCACGAGCTCGACCCCGACGGCGGCTATCTCGTAAGTGTGAAGCGGATGATTGAGGACATCAAGGTAATGAAGCAGCTCAACATGAACGCCGTGCGCACCTGCTACTACAGCGACGACCCGCGTTGGTACGACCTTTGCGATGAGTATGGCCTCTACGTCGTAGCCGAGACCAACATTGAGAGCCACGGCATGGGCTACGGCGACCGCACCCTGGCCAAGAATCCGGCCTTCCACAAAGCACACGTAGAGCGCAACCAGCACAACGTGCATGTGCAGAAGAACCACCCCTCAGTCATCTTCTGGAGCCTCGGCAACGAAGCAGGCTACGGCAAGAACTTCGAGGATGCCTACGATGCCGTCAAGGCCATCGATACGTCGCGCCCCGTGCAGTATGAGCGGGCCGGACAGAACGGCAAGACCGACATCTTCTGCCCGATGTACTATGACTACAACAACTGCGAGCGCTACAGCCAAGGCGACAACCCACGCCCACTCATACAGTGCGAGTACGCCCACGCCATGGGCAACTCAATGGGCGGCTTTGCCAAGTACTGGGAGCTCGTTCGCAAGTATCCTAAGTATCAGGGCGGCTTCATCTGGGACTTCGTTGACCAAGGCATGCGCGCCAAGAGCCGTGTGACAGGCAAGGAGATCATGGCCTACGGCGGCGACTTCGGCCGTTATCCTGCCTCCGACCACAACTTCAACTGCAACGGTGTCATCGCTTCTGACCGCACCCCCCACCCACATGCCTACGAAGTGCAGTACTACTATCAGGACATCTGGGCCACCGTACCCGAGGGCAAGACCCTGCTCGACGGCGAAGTGGAACTCTACAACGAATATTTCTTCCGCTCGACCGACGATCTCGAAGTCGAAGGAACGCTGCTCACCTACGATGGCACACGCATGAACGAGGAGACTCACACCCTCCGCTACCCCCTCAACCTGGCTCCACAGCAGCGGCAGCACTTCACCATCCCTGCCGATATGCTTTCCTACCTCAAGAAAGCTGCTGCCGACAACCAGTGGGCTGCCGTAAACGTGCAGTTCCGCCTCAACCGCGACCGCGGCCTGCTCAAGAAGGGTGCCGTCATCGCAAAGGCCCAATTCGAGCTCAAGCCTTACTCATACCCCAACGTTGCCGACGTCCTCGCTGCCGCCACACCAGCGCCTGCCGTTCAGAATGGCAAGAAAGGCTCCGCACGCGGAGCATCACCCGCTGCGTCCACCTCGACAGTCACTAAGGACGAAGCCAAATCATGGCTCACCCTCTCCGTTGCCGGCACCAGCGTCACCTGGAACAAGTGGACAGGCAATATCGACTACTTCGATGTCAACGGACATGCCGTCCTCGAGGACCGTCAGAGCGTAGAACCAAGTTTCTGGCGTGCGCCCACCGACAACGACTACGGCGCACAGTTCCAGAACAAGTTCGGAGCCTGGAAGTATGCTCGCTGGGACAAGAAGTCCATGGAGTGCAACGACCTCGACAACCAGAGCAAATGCGTCATCGTGACATACCATAGCGACGCACTTGATGCAAATCTCACCATGACATACGTCCTCACCCCGAAGGGTGAACTCATCGTCACGGAAGCCCTCGACGTCAACGAGGATGCCGAACAGAAGCCGCAGATGATGGCCATGGGCATGACATGGCGCCTGGCTAAGGCCTATAGCCATGTCCGCTACATCGGCCGTGGCCCCGTCGAGAACTACTGCGACCGCAAGGACAACGCCTTCATGGGCATCTATGGCAGCGAAGTCAGCAAGCAATATTGGGATAAGTACGTACGCCCGCAGGAAAGCGGCAACCACTGCGACGTTATATGGTGCCGCTTGGAAGGCGATGCCCAGCACCCAGACATCTACTTCGAGGCCACCGGACCGATGGAATTCTCAGCTCTTCCCTTTGAGATCAGCGACCTCGACGACGGACCGCGCAAGGATGCCCACCAGAGCCATAGCGGCGACCTCGTCGAACGCCCATACACCGTTCTCCAGCTCCGTGCTTTCCAGATGGGCGTCGGCTGCGTCAACAGCTGGGGGGCATGGCCGCAAGACCAGTTCGTTCCCAAGTACGAGGACCACAGCTTCACCTATATCGTCAGACCACAGCGGTAACGAAAAAGCAGACCCACCCTCTCCCCGTGAGGGAGGGAGGGGTCACCTGTCAAGAATAGTTTTCACTGATAATGAGCAAAACACATCTGTCAACAAAGGAAAACGCCCCCTCACTCAAAGTGAGGACTGGGGGTGAGTCTGCTTCATCTCTCATCTCGAAGGTTGGGAGAGGATTTTTATGGTGGCTTCCAGTCGTTGCCCTCATCATCGTAGCGGGCATCAGACTGACCTCACAAGAAAACGAGATGCTACTTCGGGCACAGGAGCTTAACCTTTGGCTGCCGACAGGCCTTTTTTGGAAGACTCTCATGCAGTACCCCGGCGGCGCTGCCACTTGGCTCGCCACCTACCTCACGCAGTACTTCTACCACCCTTGGCTCGGAGTGTCCATCCTCTGCATCCTGTGGCTCATCATCTGCCTCCTGTTGGCATTTGTCTATAAGCTCAAAGGGCCATGGACGATGCTCACAGCTTTAGTGCCCATGGCCCTGTTGGCCTGCATCGTACAGACGGGCTATTGGATTTACTATCAGAAGCTTCCCGGGCATCTCTTCATTCCCACTGTAGGCATCCTTTTCGTTACCCTCTGCCTCGTCGTTCAGCGGCTCATTGACAAGTCTCTCCCTGCAAAGGCAGCCATGTGGGCACACTTCGTCTGGATGACTCTTGTGTGCATCATCGGCTACCCCTTCTTCGGAGCCTGGGCGCTGGGAGCTACAGCGCTGCTGGGAGTCAGCCCCCTCACCGCTTCCCCCGATGGAAAGGAGAAGGGCGGGCTCAAGAGCTCTTTTCCCTTGTGGGGAGTTAGATGGTGGCTTCTTATTCTTTACGCCATTCTCCTTATCACCGTCATTCCACAGCTCTATTATCAACATATATTCGGAATGACAGAGCGCACATTCGTCTACGCCGCAGCCATGCCATGCTTCCGCTACAGCAAAGACTCTTTCGAGATTTTCAGGCTGCCCTACTATGCCATAATCCTTGCTTTCACAATCCTTGCATTGGTTAGTGCAGGCGAAAGCTCTGCCTTCAACAAACGGCTGAAGGCACAAGTGAAAAGCATCATAGCGCTTTCACTCCTCTTCATCGCCATCATAGGCGTGCGTGCTTCATGGTACCACGATGTCAACTTCCAGAAAGAGCTGGCTATGAACAGGGCCATCGAAGAGCTCGATTGGGAACGCGTCCTTACCATCGCTCGCGATGGCAGCAGCGACATAAAGCCGACCCGGCAGATGGTGATGTACAAAAACCTCGCCCTCTTCCGCCTCGGGCGAGCCGGCAACGAGATGTTCAACTACCCCGAAGGAGCCACACAGCAAAACGCGCCGTGGAAAGTGCGCATGACACAGATCGGAGCCAAACTAATCTATTACCACCACGGCAAGGAGAACTTCTGCTACCGCTGGTGTATGGAAGACGGAGTAGAGTTCGGATGGAAAGCCGAAACACTAAAATTCATGGCGCGCACAAGCCTGCTCAACAGAGAGTGGACGGTAGCACGCAAGTATCTCAACCTCCTGAAGAAGACAACGTTCCACCGAGCATGGGCCGAGCGCTACGAGAAATATCTTGCCACACCAGATGCTTTCGACCTTGAGAAACTTGAAGCCTCAGCCAAAGCTGGCAAGCCACTCCTCGACGAGCAAGGCATGAAGGAGTTTGCACCCATCCTGCACATGATGACCTATCCAGACCGCCTTGATGGCGACAATTCGCTCGTCGAGATGTACCTCATACAGACCTTCGGCAAAGGCAATGGCGACGATCCTCTCTTCCAGGAGATGACACTCATAGGAGCGCTCTACATGAAGGACATAGACCTCTTCTGGCCTCGCTTCATGAAGTATGCTACCACAAACCCCGACGTACACATGCCACGCCACTATCAGGAAGCTGCTTACCTCTACGGACATCTCGAGAACAAGGTGGACATCAGCCACATGCCCTTCGATCAAGAGGTGCGCGACACCTACGAACGCTTCATGAAATTCAACGAGCAGTGCGGCCTTATGACCGAGGAGCAGAAAGCCATCGCCTTCTATCCCCAGTTCGGCAACACCTTCTACTACTTCTACTTCCTCGTACGCAACCAAAAGACGAATTAAGACATGACAGAAAAAAAGAAAAGGCAATGGCCGCTATGGGCCGTCGTTGGCCTTGTACTATTCCACATAATTCTGTTCGCAGCTACTGGCAAAGCCATCTTCGGCAGTTCTGCAAAAGTGCCATCATCGTTTACCGAGACCAACGACCTCCCCACCATCTATCCCGACTATGTCGGTGTCACAGTGCCTGCGAACATCGCTCCACTGCATTTCCACATCGACCACGACTCCGAAGCAACTGATTTCGTCACACGCCTCACCGCAGGTTCTGAGTCGTGGGCACTATCAGGCGATGATGTCCGCCCAGGACTAAAGAAATGGCACAAGATGGTCGACATGGCTCTCGCCGCCGAAGGCAATATCAACATTGAAGTTTTCATAAAGCGAGAAGATCGGTGGCTGCGTCAAAAGCCGTTCCAGATAACGGTCAGCACGGACAGCATCGACCCCTACATCTCCTATCGCCTCATCTCGCCCTCCTACGTCACCTACGAGGACCTCACCCTCAATCAGCGATGCCTCGAGAACTTCGACGAAAGCCTCATCTATGGCAACATGATCAACTCCGATGAGGAAAACGGACAATGCATCAACTGCCACCACGCTCAATGGTACAATCCCAACCGCGTACAGTTCCACGTACGCCAACATCTTGGAGGAACCGTTATCGCCTACGATGGCAAGGTCCAGAAAATTGACCTCAAGACGGATAGCACCATATCGGCAGGCGTCTATCCAACGTGGCACCCCACCAAGCCTTGGATAGTATATTCCACCAACAACACCGGACAGAGCTTCCACACACGCGACGTAAAAAAGATCGAGGTTCAGGACACAAAGTCCAATCTCATCTTCTTCGACCTCGAGAGCAACACCGTCACGCCCATCACCCGCGACACCACAGACTTCGATTGCTTCCCCTTCTGGAGTCCTGATGGTAAATACGTCTACTACGTAAGTGCTCATTGGGAGCGTCGCGACACCATCAATATGGATTTCGAGCTCATCCAAAACTACAAGGAAGTCCAGTATAACCTTTACCGGATTCCCTTTAACGAGAAAGACCAGACTTTCGGCCCACGCGAACTCATCTACGACGCCGTTGCCCGCAACCGCAGCGTGACACTTCCACGTGTTTCTCCCGACGGCCGTTGGCTGATGTTCACTGAAGGACAGTTCGGAGTCTTCCACATTTGGCACAATGATGCCGACCTATTCCTAATGGACCTCACCCAGGCCCAGCCTGTAGAGCCCACACACATCAATACCTACGACCGCCACAGGCTCTCAGAATATCTATTACCTCCTGATGCCAATAACCTACAGCGCGAAATCATCGCCGACAGCCTACGCGAAGAGCAGGGGCTGAGGACCCCACTCCCTGCTCACATTCGCAACATCACAGAGATTAACTCGCCTGATGTCGAGAGCTACCATTCATGGTCGTCCAACGGTTGCTGGGTTATCTTCTCATCGCGCCGCGATGACGGCAATTTCACACGCCCCTTCATTGCTCACCACGACGGCAACGGACATTTCTCAAAGCCTTTTGAGCTGCCGCAGGACAACCCGCAGTACCATCGCCAGTTCATGCGCAGCTACAACATTCCCGAGTTCCTCTTCGGGCCCGTAACCATACGGCCCCAGGAATTCGCCTCTGTCATCAAAAAAGACGCGACCAAAGCACAACTCAAAATCAAATGAAGATGAAGAAGTCAGTATTATTTATCATTTATAATATATTATTTATTATTTCGGCAGTAGCCCAAGGCACCATCGACGACTACAACCGTGCCTACTCTGCCTCCCGAACCTTCACTTGGGCTAAGGTCAAGAACTACGTCGACGACGCACGCTGGCTCCCCGACGGTCGTTTCCAGTACCACCTCACCGACGGCGCCAGTGGCACATGGCATTTCGGCCAAGTCAACCCCGACGGCAGCATCACCCTCGCCGACAGTACCGCCGACCGTCCCATCGAAACGCCTAACAATGATACGTTTCGCTCGCGACGCTTCACCCGCCGCGACCAAGGCCAGGGAGCCGTACGCTTCATTGCCAACCCATCAAAGCGCCGGCAGGAGCGCCACTGGATGGAAACCGACGATGAGCGCGGCGCTGACCCAGTCTTCTCGCCCGACTCGTCACTCGTTGCCTTCATCCGCAACGACAACGTCTACATAGCACGCCCCGACGGCAGCAATGCCCGAGCCCTCAGCACCGAAGGCACCATCAGTCATTACTTCAGCAGCTATATCTCATGGAGTCCCGACGGCCGCTACGTGGCTGTCAACCGCATACGTCCCATCGACAAACGCTATGTCTATTATGTCGAGTCCTCACCCGCCGACCAGCTGCAGCCCATTCTCCACAAGCAGGAATATGCCAAGCCAGGCGACGAACTTGCACAGAAGACGCCCTACATTTTCGAAGTAGCCACCGGCCGTGCCATAACTCCCTCTCCCGACCTCATCGTCAACCAGTACGACCTCTCCCGACTCGAATGGTGCAACGACTCCCACGCCATTCGTTTCGAATACAACCAGCGCGGCCACCACCTCTACCGCGTCTACGAGATGGCCGTCCAAGGCGATGTCCGCACACTCATCGAGGAGCGCGAGGAGAAATACGTCCGCTACTCCAATAACTACCGTCGCGACCTCTGCGGAGACAGCCTTATCCTCTGGCTCTCTGAACGTGACGGTTTCCCACACCTCTACCTCTTCAACACCACAGTCTCCACCGCCAAAAAAGCATCCAAACGTCCCGCCCGAGGCAGTTTCCCCACCTCGTTTAAAGCCTCCGCCACAGAGTGCCCCTCTTTTCAGCTCACCTCCGGTTCCTGGTGCGTCCGCCGCGTCGTCCACATTGACGAGGAGAAAGGCTTCCTCATCTTCACCGCCAACGGACGTGGAGCCGCAATGGATTGCGCCTCTCTCGACGCCAAGCCCGAAGATCCCTACAACATACATTACTTCCGCGTAGGCCTCGACGGCAAAGGCCTTGTAGACCTCACTCCAGAGGACGGCAACCACAACGCACGCTTCAACGAGGACTACAGCGCCCTCATCGACACCTATTCCACTCAGGACACGCCCCCCACGACCGTGGTTCGTTCTTTAAGCGGTAATTCCATTTCCGCCAAAACCCTCGCTACAGCAGACATCACCGACCTCCTCTCCGCAGGCTGGACCTCTCCCGAGATATTCGTTGCCCCTGGCCGCGACGGCGTTACCCCCATGTGGGGAATCATCCAGCGCCCCACACACTTCGACCCTACCCGCAAGTACCCCGTCATAGAATACATCTATGCCGGCCCCGGCGACAGCTATACCCCCAAGTCCTTCCAGCCCTTCAACTACTACACCACCGCCCTTGCCGAGCTCGGTTTCATCGTCGTTCAGCTCGACGCCATGGGCACCAGCAACCGTGGCAAGAAGTTTGAAGAGGTCTGCTACAAAAATCTGAAGGACGCAGGTTTCCCCGACCGCATCGCATGGATGAAGGCCGCTGCTGCCAAATATCCATATATGGACATCGACCGCGTAGGCATCTATGGTTGCTCTGCCGGCGGCCAGGAAAGTACTGCGGCCGTCCTCTTCCACGGCGATTTCTACAAAGCCGCCTACAGCGCCTGCGGCTGCCACGACAACCGCATGGACAAGATCTGGTGGAACGAGCAATGGATGTCCTATCCTGTCGACTCATCATATATCAAGTGCTCTAATCTCGAGAATGCCTACCGCCTCGAGCGTCCTCTGATGCTCGTCGTCGGTGAGCTCGACGACAATGTCGACCCCGCCAGCACGATGCAAGTCGCCAACGCCCTCATCAAGGCCAACAAACCTTTCGAGCTCGTCGTCATCCCCGGCGCTCACCACACCGTCGGCGAAGCCTATGGCGAACACAAGCGCTACGACTTCTTCGTCAAGCACCTTTTTGATGTCAATCCACCCGCCTGGAACGAGGTGAAGACCAAATAATAGAAAATGGAACCAATCCTCACAGAACAACAAATAGCCCTCTGGCACTCTCTCATCGCAGCAGCCCGACACATCGTCATCACCTGCCACCGCGGCCCCGATGGCGATGCCATAGGCTCCGCCACGGCCCTCTCATCATGGCTTCAGCGCCACTATCCCGAAGCAGACATCCACATCATTGCCCCAAATATCTTCCCCGACTTCCTGAAATGGATTCCAGAAGCCGAAGATATTCTCATCTATGATAAACACGAGGACGAGGTAAATCCCATCATCGAAGCTGCCGACCTCGTCATCATGTGCGACCATGGCGAGCTCAAACGTATGGCCACCCTGGGTGATGCCATTCGCCCTCTCCTACCCTCCGGCGGAGCACCTGAAGGCCGCACCCGCTGCATAATGATTGACCACCATCTCGACCCAGAGCCTGGCATCGCCGATCTGGTCATTTCTCATCCCGACCTCTCTTCCACTTGCGAGGTACTGATGCGAGTGATGATGGAGACCTCCCCTCTCTCTCACAGGGAGAAGCTTGTTGGGGGGGCTGGCCTCCTCACCCAATCTGAAGCCACATCCCTCTACACAGGCATGATGACCGACACCGGAGCCTTCACCTACGCCAGCAACCGCCCCGAAATCTTCGAGCTCATCAGCATTCTCCTCCAATACGGCATCGACAAGGACAAGATCTACCGCAACGTCTTCTTCACCTACAGCCACAACCGCATGAAGCTCATGGGCTACATGCTCTACGTGAAGCTCGATGTTTGGAAGAAAGCCCACACCTCTGTCATGACGTTCACCAACGCCGAGCGCCGTCGCTTCGGCATACTCAACGGCGACACCGAGGGCCTCGTCAACCTCCCACTTCAGATTCTCGGCATGAAGCTTTCCGTCTTCCTGCGCGAGGACACCGAGCACCCTTGCATCCGCGTCAGCCTCCGCTCCGTCGACGACTTCCCCTGCAACGAGATGGCAGCCGAGTTCTTCGGCGGCGGCGGTCACAAGAACGCTGCCGGCGGCGAGGTTTGGGGAACCATGGACGATGCCCTCGCCCTCGTAAAGAAAGCCGTACAGAAATATATGCCGCTCCTGAAGGAGGGAGATAATAAATAATAAATGATAAATAATAACATACTTGCTGAAAAGAGCACTAACTTTGGTGTAAGGATGGTGCACTGTCATCAGTTCTTGACAAGGGAAAAGAAAGAGTATGTTCTTTCAAAACAGATATATCGCAGCGGAACTAGCATTGGAGCCAACATACATGAAGGAGTTTTTGCACAAAGCAAAGCTGATTTCATATCCAAGTTGGGAATAGCCTTAAAAGAAGCTGGAGAAACTGCATATTGGCTAAAATTATTATTTCGTTCAAATTACCTTGATGAACATCTCTATAACTCGCTTCATACTGACTGCGAAGAACTCATAAAAATATTAACTGCAACTATCAAATCCTCAAAAGAAAACCTATAGCACTATGAAACCATCATCGAAGTTATTATTTATTATCTATTATTTATTATTTATCATTTCAGCACCAGTTTCAGCCTCCACCGATGATGCCGCCGCTGTCCTCAACCAAATCATCAAGGTCAACAACTACTGGCAGGCTCACAACACCCCCTACGTCCGCTCCTTCTGGGACCACGCCGCCTACCACACCGGCAACATGGAAGCCTACCACCTCACCGGCCGTGCCGACTGGTACGCCTACACCGACAAGTGGTGCCGCCACAACGAGTGGAAAGGTGCCAAGAGCGACGACCGCAAGAATTGGAAGTACAAAACCTACGGCGAAGGGCAGGATTTCGTTCTCTTCGGCGACTGGCAGATTTGCTTCCAGACATATATAGATATGTACAACCTCGTGCCCGCACCCTACAAGGTGGCCCGCGCCATCGAGGTGATGAGCCACGAATGCTCCATGGAGGACACCCACTTCTGGTGGTGGGCCGATGCCCTCTACATGGTCATGCCCGTCATGACGAAGATGTACAAGCTCACCGGCGAGGTGAAATATCTCGATAAGCTCTACGAGAACTTCCTCTGGAGCGACAGCCTCATGTACGACCCCGACGAACAGCTCTACTACCGCGATGCCAAGTACATCTACCCCAAGGTGAAGACTGCCTGCGACGACGGCAAGAGCTTCTGGGCACGCGGCGACGGCTGGGTGCTGGCCGGTCTGGCCAAGGTGCTGGCCGACATGCCGCAGGACTACAAGAACCGCACCATCTTCGTGCAGCGCTTCCGTGAGCTCGCCGAGGGCGTAGCCCGCGTGCAGCGCCCCGATGGCTACTGGAGCCGCTCCATGCTCTGCGAGGATGATGCTCCAGGCCCCGAGACCTCCGGCACTGCCTTCTTCACCTATGGTATGCTCTGGGGTGTCAACCACGGCTATCTCGACCGCGACCGCTTCCTGCCCGTCATCCATAAAGCTTGGAAGTACCTCAGCGAGACAGCCCTGCAACCCGACGGCAGCATCGGCTTCGTGCAGCCCATCGGCGAGAAGCCCGACCCCACCAAGACCGTTGACGCCCACTCCCAAGCCCCCTTTGGCACGGGTGCATGGCTCCTTGCTGCCTGCGAGATGGTCCGTTTCCTCGATGCCGATCCGCTCGTCCCCGCTCCCAACCCCGATGCCATTACCAACTCCATCTACCACCACACCCCTGGCACCCCAACCGTCAGCGGCCCCGTAGGCGGCGGTTCGTCCGTCGCCATCGCTCCCTCTGGCTCCCCCACCGCTGCTGACCCTCGCCTCCGCCATACTGGCCACAAGAGCTTGGGCAGCTATGAAATCAAGAACCCCACGGCCGACAACATCGCCCAAGTCGTGGAAATCACCACAATCGAAGCCCTCCGCAAGGCAGGCATCGCCGTTGCCCGAGAGTTCTTCTTCCTCGACGGCGACCGCAACGAAGTGCCCTACCAGATTACCCACGACGGCCGCGTGCTCGTCTTCTGCAGCGTGCGCCCCCATAGCAGCATCATCCTCACAATGTACAAAGGTCAGCCCCTCGACTATGAACTCACCGCCAACGGACGCATCTACCCCAACCGCTGGGACGACCTCGTATGGGAGAACGACCGCGGCGCTTGGCGTTTCTATGGTCCTGGTGCCCACAAGAATATGAAAAACAACGCCTACGGATTCGACACCTTCGTCAAGAACACCCCCCACCCCATCCAGGACCAGCTCTACCACAACGAACTCACCTCCTACGGCGTCAACGAGCGCATCAAGCGCGACAAGAGCTCACTCAACTGGAACGAAGTGCACCGCGGCTACACCTACCACCGCAACCACGGCGCAGGCATGGATGCCTACACCGTCGGTGCCACTCTCGGAGCCGGTGCAGCAGCACTCATAGCCCCCTCAACGCTAAACGCGAAACGCTCAACTCCAGATCTATTATATCCTCTCTATTACGAGACTGCAGAAATTCTCGACAACGGTCCCCTCCGCTTCACCGTCCGTATGACTATGCCCGCCCGCCCATCGACAGCGCTCGGCGGTTCTGTCGCCGAGTCCCCCGCCGACTCTATCCGCGAAGTCCGCCTCATCACCCAGGACTGCGGCAGTCACTTTGCCCGTGTCGAAGTCACCTACGAGGGTCTCGAACATCCCACCCCCGTCTGTGCCGGCATTGTGGTTCATGAGAGCAACCCAGACGGCTACGTCCTCAACCAGAAAGAAGGCTTCGTCACCTACGCCGAGGCCCTCGACCATCCTGAGACCATGAACGGCGAGCACTACCTCGGAATCTTCATGCCGCAGATACAAGAGAAGAAGAAAAAAGAGAAAACCGAGGTGAAATATATCCCTCTCACCGAAAAGCGTGCTGGCGGCATCGGTCACGCCATCATCCAGACCACCTACACCCCTGGCCAACCCTTCGTCTACTATACCGGCAGCGCCTGGAGCCTCTATGACGTTCCCACCCACGCCATCTGGCAGCAGACCCTCCGCCACGAAGCCAGCATCCTGCAGCACGGCCTCCAGGTGACTATTGATGATTAAATAATAAGTAGGTAGTCATCATTTATCATCGGAAAAGATCGTTTTCACTTGGCCGGGTCAACAAATTCGCCTTCCTTTGTGGCATGAAACGCTGGCTCACTCTCCTCCTGCTTGTTTTGGCCATAACCGCCTACGCTGTGTTCCAGTTCAAAGGCGAATTTCCCTTTACCTATCCCATTCCGCTCGGGGAAGATACGTTAACCATGACGGTTCCATCACCATCGCCAACGTGACCGCCCTCGTGAACATCATCCTCGGGAAATAGACTACCATTCCACAAACGCCTCCGCCGCCAGCAGCCTCATTATCGTGAGGAGTTGCTGGCGGCGGAGTGGGTTGTGTGGGTTAAAGGGTTAAAGTGACAGCCTTGATTGGCCAATAACTTCATTTTGGTTCTCCTTTCGGCTCTGATATGTAGTTGCGGATTTTGTTGATGAGTTGGCGAGTTGGGTCGATGTATGGAGTGAGCTTTTCCTCGTCTGCTTCAAAGAAACAATTGTAATCTGCATTGTCTCGCATAATAACCAAATCAGAAAGCAAGGAACCATCGCGACGCTCAAAGATACCAGTACGCACATAATGCTCTCCAAACAAAGCCATTATACCTCGATGGCTTTTAACATTATGGCCGTCATGTATAAGAAGCGCAGATGTTGCATGGAAAAGTGCGTAGTAAAGACGATTGGCTGCTGCTTCCCATTTACCTTCTCTTGCACAGAAATCCATATCATCGAATGTCCTTTGGGCTTTCTCAAGCTCGCGGCTGACAACTATCCGGCGTTCGCTTTCACTTAGACTCATAGCAAAACTTGTTTATCTTCTTCCACATTATAGAAGAATGGGGAATGGGGGCCATTGTACCAGTCATCTTTGGTGTAAGCATGTGGGCGTATATCTTCTCCGATATTCCAACCCATTTCTACAAACGGATAAGAATAACGGTCGAAGTCTTCGAAGTCCAATCGAGCCTTGTCGAGCAGCAAAAGCAAATCCCAATCAGAGTCTTTGTGGTGGTCTCCACGCGCACGAGAACCATATAAGTATAAACTACTTCCACGTGGCAACACCTTGGCTGCCACCTGCTTTATATTGTCTATGACCTGTAAGTTCTCCATCGTCTACCGCTTTATCTGTCTGCAAATATATGGAAGAACTTCGATACAGACAAAAAAAAAGCCTTATTTCTCTAAATCAAAATGTTTTTTACCAGTTTCAGAGAAATAAACGAAAGAATAATGGGACATAATGGCGATGAAATATGACTTCGACGACGACGACGTTAACCATGACGATTCCATGACCATCGCCGACGTGACCGCCCTCGTGAACATCATTCAAAGTTTTTTTCTTCATTTTTCCCTCAATCCCTCAAACCTGTTGATTCTCGGGTCGTTAAGGCTGAGGGAAGGCTGAGAATTTGCATAAATGTATTATTTGACATATCTTTGCAGCCGAAAAACAACAGGGCGTTGACACGACGTCCAATTTCTTAACCTTTTATCTATTATAATTCATCTATGGAAAACAACATTTTCTCCAAAATGCCCGTCAACTGGACGGTGTGCATGCAGGCCGACTGCCCTCTGCACGGGGGGTGTCTGCGCTATCAAGCCTTCGAACACATCAAGACGCTCTACTCGCGACAGAGCTGCGTGCTGCCATCGGCGCGTGACGAGAAGGGATGCCGCTACCACATCCCCTTCGTCAAAGTGCAGGTGGCGTGGGGGATGCGCGAGTTGCTCTCCGACATCAAGAAGAGCGATGCCAGGCAGATGCGAGCACACATCAAGGCGCTCTTCCGCAGCCATTCCACCTACTACCGCTACTACAACGGCCACTACTCCATCTCTCCACGACAGCAGCAGGCTATCCGCCGCATCTTCAAGAGCTTTGGCTACGACCCCGACTGCGTTCGCTTCGACCGAGTCGAGCGGAACTACTTCTTTCCTCAATCGTAGTCCCTCACACCTATAGGAGTATCGCCGGGTTCCACTGGTGGAACTCGTCAATTCAATCAATGGAACTCGACAATTCCATCAATGGAACTCGCCAACACTCCTATATCTTATACCTCATCCATTCATAACCTTTTAATCTCACAACCTTATATCTTTATAACCTTTTAATCTCACAACTTTATAACCTTTTAACCTTAATTCATTTATGAAAGCACAAGACACTAACGTTTTCGACATGATTCACAATGAATTGCGCGAAGTATTCCAGTTCCGCTACAACACCATCATGGGCTACACAGAGTACATGTCACCCTGCGCCGAGCCCGCCAACTGGACGCCCGTGACGCCTCGCGAACTGAACACATTGACCAACTACCTCATCGGCGCCGGCCTGCACGTATGGGATCGCGACGTTCGACGCTACATCAACTCGCGCGATGTGCCCGACCACAACCCCGTGCAGGATTACCTCAAGAAGCTGGAAGGAAGCTGGGACGGGCGCGACCGCATCCGTACCCTCGCCCGCTGCGTGCCCACCGACAGTCCCCGCCAGTGGACGTCGTGGTTTCATCGGTGGTTCCTGGCTATGGTGGCACAGTGGCAGGGGCACAACGGCCTCTACGGCAATGCCATCGTGCCACTGCTGATCTCGCCTCAAGGCATGCGCAAGAGCACTTTCTGCCGTTCGCTGCTGCCTCCCGAACTGCGCTCCTGGGGCTATAGCGACAACCTGTCGCTGAAGGACGAGCGCAAAGTGCATCTGGCCATGAGCCAGCTGTTGCTCATCAACCTCGACGAGTTCAACAGCATCTCGGCACATAAGCAGTCGGGCATGCTGAAGAACCTCGTTCAGCTGCCTACGGTCATGATCCAGCGTCCGTATGCGCGCCACATCGAGGAAGCACCCCGCATGGCCTCCTTCATAGCCACCACCAATATGTCGCAGGTGCTGACCGACCTCTCAGGCTCGCGTCGCTTCATCGGCGTACAGCTCACAGGGCCCATCCGCATCCCCCGTCGCATCGACTACGAACAGCTCTATGCCCAGGCCGTCGATGAGCTCAACCGCGGCGTCCGTTTCTGGTTCACCGATGCTGAGACGAAGCGCGTGATGGAGCACAACCGCCGTTTCCAGATGCCTACGGATGCCGGGGCCTACTTCCTCGAACATTTCTGTCTTCCCTCCGGCAAGGGCGACGGAGAGTGGCTCTCAGCCGCTGCCATCATCGAGCACATCAAGGCGTGTGCCCGCTCTTCCTTCCAAGCCCCCAGCGTAACGAAGATGGGCCATATCCTCAGCCACATCCCCGGCCTCGAACATCGCCACACGGCCTACGGCGAGCGCTATCACGTCTGCCGCCGAAGCAATCCCATCGCGGCATAGCCCGCTGAGCCTTTTGCGCCTCCATTTCCCTCATTCCCTCAGCTTTCCCTCAGCCTTAATCGACTGACAACCAACAAGTATGAGGAAATGAGGCTTTTTTCTGCAAAAAAATAAAAAACATGCTGGGCACTTGGCTGGGCCTGGAGAATCAAGTTTTGTGTCAGCCATTTCTGCATTTTCAATTACGTTGCAAATGTTCCAAAAACATTGCTGAATGTCTCAACCAGTGCAAAAACATTCTTTTTTCTTCTGCCATTTGTTTTCTTTTATCTAATTTTACCGCCGAAATCAACATTATTACAGCTCTACAGCTATGAAAAAGAGATTGCTGTTTATCTTATTGTTTGGCTTCTGCGCTGCGGTGTCGGCTCAGAAGGTGTATCGAGGCATCTCGCCCTACGCGTCGGACGTCATCTGCACCATCGACAAGGGTAAGGTCTTCAAGGGCAACTCTTCGTTTGCGTCAGACATCATCGTACGATTCGACGGCACAAGCCTGTACCGTGGCAACAGCCCTTACTCGAGTGACATCATCATGACCTGGCGCGACGGCAAAATCTACCGAGGCACGTCGTCATACAGTTCCGATGTCCTGGCCACCTGGCGCGACGGCAAGCTCTACAGCGGTACGTCGCCATACCAGTCAGATGTACTGCTCACATACAAGGAGAATAAAGTCTATCGCCAGAACAGCCCTTACCAGAGCGATGTGCTGATGACAACATCTGCCTACGTCCACCCTATAATCCTATTCCTCATAAGCCTCACCCCCTGACCCCTCTCCACAAGGATAGGGGGAAGCCGGAATGAAAAGGATTGAAGAAGGATAATTGAAAGATGGTAATATTGATAATAATAATTTAAAATGAGACAGAAAGATTTCTTTGGACAGAGCCATTGGGCCACGATAGTAGCTTTGCTCTGCTTGTTTACATTAAGTTTCTGTGCCAAGAGTAAGGCACAGACCTATCCTTACCAGAACCCTGAGCTGAGCGCTCACGAGCGCGCCGTTGACCTCTGCTCACGCCTGACGCTTGAGGAGAAGGCACTGCTGATGCTCGACGAGAGCCCGGCCATTCCACGCATGGGCATAAAGAAGTTCTTCTGGTGGAGCGAGGCCCTGCACGGAGCTGCCAACCAAGGCAACGTGACGGTGTACCCTGAACCCGTGGGTATGGCTGCTTCGTTCAACCCCGACATGGTATATAAAGTGTTTGACGTGGCGAGCACCGAGTTTCGTGCTCAATACAACAAGCGTATGCACCAGGACGGTGGCGAGGACGAGAAGTTCCACAGCCTCTCGGTGTGGACACCGAACGTGAACATCTTCCGCGACCCTCGCTGGGGACGCGGACAAGAGACCTACGGCGAGGATCCATACCTGACCTCAGTCATGGGCACACAGGTGGTGCGCGGTCTGCAAGGCCCTGAGACATCGAAGTACCGCAAGCTGTGGGCCTGCGCCAAGCACTACGCCGTGCACAGCGGTCCCGAGTACACCCGCCATACAGCCAACCTCAACGACGTGAGCCTGCGCGACCTCTATGAGACCTATCTGCCGGCGTTCAAGACCCTGGTTGAGGATGCCAAGGTGCGCGAGGTGATGTGCGCCTACCAGCGCCTCGATGACGAGCCCTGCTGCGGCAGCACACGCCTGTTGCAACAGATTCTGCGCGACGACTGGGGCTTCAAGTACCTTGTAGTGAGCGACTGCGGAGCCATCAGCGACTTCCACCGCAACCACAAGACCAGCTCCGATGCCGTGCATGCAGCGAAGGTAGGCGCGTTGGCCGGCACCGACGTGGAATGCGGCTGGGAGTATGTATATCATAGTATCCCTGAAGCCGTGCGCCGCGGTCTGCTGACAGAGGCTGATGTGGACAAGCACGTGGTGCGTCTGCTGGAAGGCCGCTTCGACCTTGGCGAGATGGATGCTCCCGAGCTTGTGGAATGGTCGAAGATTCCCTACTCTGCCATGTCAACCAAGGAAAGCGCACAGAAGGCACTCGACATGGCACGCCAGTCGATAGTGCTGCTGCAGAACAAAGGCGACGTGCTGCCTCTGCGGGCTGGCAAGGAGCGCATCGCCGTCATCGGCCCTAACGCCGACAATACGTCTATGATGTGGGGCAACTACAACGGCACGCCCAATCACACAGTCACTATCCTCGACGGAGTACTCAAGAAGCAGAGAAATGCAAAGTACCTGAAAGGCTGCGACCTGACAAATACGCTTGTCATGGACAGCCGTTTGGCCACCGAATGTGCCGCCGGCGGCAAGCGTGGCCTGCGTGGCACCTTCTGGAACAATACACAGCGCGAGGGCAAGGCCGTGACGACGCAATACTATACAACACCCGTGGCCGTAACCACGGCAGGCATGCACAACTTCGCCCCCGGCGTAGCCATTGAGGATTTCTCGGCTACGTATGAGACAACGTTCACGCCGAAGGCGGCTGGCGAGTATGTCGTCAACGTAGAGGGAACGGGCCACTATGAGGTCTACGTCGACGGTGAGCGCAAGCAACGCATTCACTCATGGCGAACAACGCCCACCCGCACGGCTATCCAAGCTGAAGCCGGACACGCCTACAAGATTGAGGTGCGCTATGAGTTCGTCAAGACGTGGGGTGCCGACATAAAGATTGACGTGGCCAAGGAGCAGCCCATCGACTACGATGCCATCATCGCACAGCTGAAGGGCATAGAGAAGGTCGTGTTTGTAGGTGGTATCTCTCCAGCTCTCGAGGGCGAGGAGATGCCTGTTAACATCGACGGCTTCAAGGGCGGCGACCGCACCAGCATCGAGTTGCCTGCAGTGCAGCGCAATTTCCTGAAAGCGCTGAAGGCAGCCGGTAAGACGGTGGTCTTCGTCAACTGCTCGGGCTCGGCCATTGCGCTGACGCCAGAGACTGAGAGCTGCGACGCTATCGTGCAGGCATGGTATGCAGGGCAGGAAGGCGGCACGGCCGTAGCCGACGTACTTTTCGGCGCAATGAATCCATCGGGGAAGCTGCCCGTAACCTTCTACCGCACTACGGAACAGTTGCCCGACTACGAGGACTATTCGATGCGAGGCCGCACCTACCGCTACTTTGACGATCCCCTCTTCGCTTTCGGCTATGGACTCAGCTATACTACGTTCGAGCTCGGAACGGCTACTGTCAAGCAGTCAAGTGACAACAAATTAGCCATGAAGGACCTCGAAGGCAACGGGGTAGCGCTTTCCGTGGACCTAAGCAACACCGGAAAGCGCGATGGCGCAGAGGTTGTCCAGCTCTACGTTCGCGACCTCGATGATACTGAAGGCCCCCTGCGCTCGCTGCGCGGCTTCAAGCGCGTTGACGTCAAGGCCGGCAAGAGTGTAAGTGTAGAGTTGCAACTCACTGCAAAGACTTTCGAACTCTTCGACCCGCAGACCAACACCGTCCACTCGCATCCAGGACGCTACGAGCTGCTCTATGGCACCAGCTCGCGAGCCGGGGATCTGAAGAGCATGACTATAACGCTCGAATAGCCCCCGGCGACTTCTCACTCTACAGGCGTCACTGCCATGGGTACGAGAATGGCAGCGTGGGCAGCACGCTGGGCCGTGAGGGCTTGGTCGAGCGTGACGCCCTTTGGGCGCGCCTTCAGGCCTACGGGATTGATGCCTGTGAGGGCTTCAAGCCATGTGCATGCGGCAATGTAGCGCCCTATTGTGTAGTTCAGATGAAAGCCGTCGCGAGTGAGTTCGCGGTTCACGGGCTGCCCTTCATCGACATTCGGAATGACGAGCGACGAGGTGCGGGCATTCTGGATGGCTGTGCCTGTGGGTATGTAGAACGTGAGTTCGGCCTGATGAAGTTCCATGGCATCCTCCACGGCGGCTACTATGTTGGCATACATACGAAACTGGTTGCGGTTGTAGTTGCGGAAGCCGCCGTGGTCGGAGTCCTGAGCATAAGCCCAAGTCTGATGGAAGCCCAGGCGCACAGAGTCAGAGAGTGCAAGCGCCTTGACGTAACCTATCAACATGCTCAGCGATGGCTCATAGCTCGACTCGCGTCCTGCTTCCTGACTGACTTGCTGGAAGGTGATGACGTCCCAGGGCTCGTCCATGACAATGTCGCGAATCGAGTGCTTGCCCAAGTTCGTCCGCTTGCCGTCGACCACCTTGCGGTAATCAGTAGCGGCGGCGCGCGTAGAGGCATCTTTCCAGTGTGCTGCCAGGCTCCAACCGCCACGGCAGGCGTTGCCGATGACGAGGTTCACGCCCGCTTCGCGCCCGAGTTCATAAAGGTATTGCTCCACGGCATCCTCTGAGAACGAGTTGCCTATGGCCAGCACACGCAGCGTAGGCATGTTCTGACCCGCTATGCCCGTAGCCAACAGGCACAGGACAAGCAAGATAGTGTATCGCGCTTTCATTCTTTACGACTTCTTTGTTATGCAAATGCTATTGTCAGTCCGGCCATGACGATGCTGACCATGGACATGAGCTTGATGAGGATGTTGAGCGATGGGCCGCTGGTGTCCTTGAACGGGTCGCCAACAGTGTCGCCCACGATGGTGGCTTTGTGGGCAAAGGAGCCCTTGCCACCGAAGTTGCCTTCCTCCACCATCTTCTTGGCATTGTCCCAGGCTCCGCCCGAGTTGGCCATGAAGACGGCCAGCGTGAAGCCGCAGGAGAGACCGCCCACAAGCAGGCCAAGAACGCCTGCCACGCCGAGGACACAGCCTACGACAATGGGGATAGCAATGGCCAAGAGCGACGGGAAGATCATCTCGTGCTGCGCGGCGCGGGTGGAGATCTCAACGCACGAGCCGTAGTCGGGCGTGGCCTTACCCTCGAGGATGCCCTTAATCTCGCGGAACTGGCGGCGCACCTCCTCGACCATCTTCTGGGCGGCACGGCCCACGGCTTCCATCGTCAGACCGCAGAACAGGAAGGCGGCCATGGCGCCGATGAAGGCTCCAACCAGCACGCGCGGGTTCATCAGGTTGACCTGGAAGAAGTTCATGAAGTCGGGTATGGTGGCATCGGCTGCTGAGATTATTTCGCCCTTGAGGTTGGTCAGCGTCATGCCGGCACGTTCCATGGCTATTTTCACCTCTTCGATATAAGAAGCTAAGAGTGCGAGTGCAGTGAGAGCGGCGGAACCTATGGCGAAGCCCTTGCCCGTGGCAGCGGTTGTGTTGCCGAGGGCATCGAGGGCGTCGGTGCGGTGGCGTACCTCTTCGCCCAGCTCGCTCATCTCAGCGTTGCCGCCGGCATTGTCGGCGATGGGGCCGTAAGCGTCGGTGGCCAGCGTGATACCCAGCGTCGAGAGCATACCTACGGCGGCGATGCCGATGCCATACAAGCCTTTCGACAGCGCCTCGGCAGACATCTCCATATTGAAGCCGTTGGCGCAGAGGTAGCTCAGCATGATAGCCACGCCGATGGTTACGACGGGGATGCACGTAGAGATCATGCCAGTGCCTATACCTTTAATAATCACCGTGGCCGAGCCTGTAAGGCCTGCCTCAGAGATCTTCTGTGTCGGACGGTAGGAATGACTGGTGTAGTACTCCGTAGCCTGCCCGATGATGACACCTGCGGCCAAGCCCGTGATGACTGAGAACGAAAGGCCGAGCCAGTTTTCTATACCTAATAAATATAATATAGCGAAGGTCGCTACGGCTATAAGCAGGGCAGAGACATTGGTGCCCACGGCCAGGGAGCGCAGCAGGTCGCGCATCGTGGCACCCTCTTTCGTACGTACGAGATAGATTCCAAAGACGCTCAGGAACACGCCCACAGCGGCGATGATCATCGGAGCGATTACCGCCTTCATCTGCATCTCGCCGTTCAGGGCGAAGGCCGTAGCGCCAAGAGCTGCCGTCGACAGGATGCTGCCGCAGTAGCTCTCATAGAGGTCGGCGCCCATGCCTGCCACATCGCCCACATTATCCCCTACGTTGTCGGCTATGGTTGCGGGGTTGCGCGGGTCGTCCTCAGGGATGTCAGCTTCGACCTTGCCCACAATGTCGGCGCCAACGTCGGCTGCCTTTGTGTAGATACCGCCACCGACACGGGCAAACAAAGCCTGCGTAGATGCGCCCATGCCAAAGGTCAGCATCGTGGTGGTGATGGTGACGAGGGCCATACGGTCGCCCTCATAGAACTGGCTGAGGATGAGGAACCAAATGGCAATATCAAGTAAACCGAGGCCAACAACGGTCAAACCCATCACAGCCCCAGAGCGGAAGGCAATGCGCAGACCGCCGTCGAGGCTCTTGCGGGCAGCGTTGGCTGTGCGTGCGCTGGCGTAGGTGGCTGTCTTCATGCCGAAGAAACCAGCCAGGCCCGAGAAGAAACCACCCGTCAGGAAGGCGAAAGGCACCCACGGGTTCTGCCATTGCAGAACGTAAGCCATGAAGGCAAACACGATGGCCAGCACCACGAAGACGATGGTCACCACCTTATACTGTTGTTTCAGATAGGCCATAGCGCCGCGGCGCACATGCCCTGCGATCTCACGCATACGAGGAGTGCCCTCGTCGGCCCGCATCATCGAGCGGAAAAAGTAATAGGCCATGCACAACGCGAGAACGGAAGCCGCAGGCACAAGCCAAAAAGCATTAGGTAAGTTCATAGGTAGATTGAATATTGAGATTGAATATTTGGATTTGAAGTTATCGAACCATGACCTTACGACCACCTACGACATATATGTTCGGGGTCGGATTCGGATTGGGAGACAGGACTCGCCGCCCGCTGAGGTCGTAAGCCTCTAAGGTTTCCTCCGCCTGACTTTCGGCTGGTATTGATATTGCTGTGATGTCGCTCTTCTTCAGCACCTCAAACTCAGCTGGATTAGCTTTGTTAGAATAAATGTAAGAGCCGGAAGTATGATTATCGAAGTTGAAGTACTGCATACCCATCTCTGCACCGCGCAAGCGGATAGTCTTCTCGGCTGTCTGCTCAACGAGTATCCATTGGGCGTGTGCCGAGGCATCCAGCGTTGAAGTTGCGTTGACATGCCAACTGCTGACAGTCATATACTGCTTCGGGTCCTGAGTGTTGAGCGTGTAATAAGCAGTGTACTTACTGACCTTACCGAAATGAAAGGCATAGCTCTGGTCGCTAAAGTCTGTAGTATTCAGTTTCCCGAGGGCAAAAGCGCCTTCGCTACTGCCAGAGACATAGTGAAGGAAGAGCCCTGAGGCTTTGTGGCGAAGATAGTAAAACGACGAAACACCCGTAGTAAACGCGGCAGAGATGGCCTCTGGACGGTCGGCCGTGGACTCAGGGACTATGCCAAGTTCTGCAGCAGAGGCGTAGCCTTGATTGTCGTGAGTAGAGCGAATGATGACACGGAAGTAACGCCCGACGGGACGGGTTGGCAACTCAATCTCCTGCACAGAAGAATTATTCTGCAGCGTGCCTGTCAGCACGGGAGCGCCCCAGACCGAGGCATTACTGCTGACATAAAGTTCATACTCCTTAATACGTCCATTGCTCATGTCCTCACGCCCCTGATAGACGAATTTGGCCACGGTGTAGAAAGTAGACATGTCTATGACCACTTCATGCGGACATGTGGGCTTAGTAGGATTGTATTGCGTGTGCCAGATGGTGGAAGCGTTCTCGTCAATGACGTTCTTCACAGCTTCACCACCACCCTGCTCACTGCTGCAACTTATGACGCGCCAGCGGCTTTTGCTGACATACATCCCCAGTCGCTCCTCGCTTGCAGGGCTGTCAGCTAAGCCTTCTGCTGTGGCCCAAGTACGCAGGAGCCCTCCATTTGTCAGAGATAGCGGTGCGCTGTAGACCTGCTCCTGGCCGCCGTCTATGCTATAATGTATGATGGCGTTGGGAGTTGGGCAGGATAGTGTAACCACGCCTTTCTCTGATTTAATGTCAACAGGGGAGCATACAGGCGAGATGATGCGGGCACGCTCGGCCAGCTGTTCGTCGGTCTGGGCACTTGCCACAGGCATAAGCAAGAACGACATGTTTGTCTTTGCAGCCCTGACGCGGTAAACATCGATGACATCAGGGCCACAGCTGGCGTTGCCGAGGGCGCGATTGTAAGCGTCGATATTGAGGATTGTTTCGTTGCAGAACTTCACCTCGTAAGGATGTTTCTTGCGGTCGCCTCCACTATTGTAGTTATCTTCGGGGCGGAAGTGGCCAGCGCTCATTGCCAATAGGTCAGGAGCCACGACAAGGATGCCCTGTCCGCCATCGTTAGTGATAGCCATCCAACGAACTTCTTCCTTATTACCTTGCTCCTGAGGCAGCACGTAATTTGTCCATTCGTCACTGACGCGGCTGTGGTGTAGTCCAACAAGAGCTGCTTCTCTGCGGTCGCGATAGCTGTCTTGAGGTCCGCGGCCAAGCCACGTCATATTCTCAAAGCCTTTAGGAAACTCTGTGCGCAAACCCATACGGGGGAGTTCAACTCCCTTGCTCGTCGGGTCAATGGAAACATTTACGACGATGGCTCCGTCGGCCAGCACGCGGAACGTCTGACGGACTGTGAACTTGTTGTCGCCCGCTGCAGCATAGGTATTTGTAGCGGCAAGGGTCACGCTCTTGCCATCGTCGGTCTTCGTCACCTCCCAAGCACCCGGCGTCAGCATCAGCCTTCGTATGCCCATCTCGTCGTAGGTGCCTGTACGCCCACGCTCATTGTCGGTAGGCAGACGGAACACCTGCAGGGTCAGCGGCGACTTTATTACCTCTGTGCCTTGAACGCTGTACGAGGCCAACTGCCCCCGCTTGAAACTAACGGCGAAATTGTCGCCGGTGAGATCTACGGTCGTCCCCGACTCATTCACTTGAATGGCTGAACCTTCTGCCGCCACGTATGGTGTACGTCCTGTGGCCTGACGCAGGCGGAATTCTTCTTTTGCCACCTCGAAGCCAGCAGGAGCCCACTCAGTGGCATTCTTCTGAGTGGCGCTGAAGCGGATGAAATATTCGGCTTTCGGATTTGACGGATTAGCCACTGCATTCTTGGCCTCGGCGATGGTAACGTCCATCGTCTCACCTACGCCGATTCGTACGTCGCCAATTGTGCCGCTGGCGCATTCTATGCCGTCGGCGAGGATTGAGTAGGTCACGTTGAGGTCGTCGAGCACGCGCTGCTGCAGCTTGCTCTTGAGGGTGAACGTACCTGCAAGACTGTCCTTTACGAAGAAATCAACAGGCTGATATATCTTCTTCATGTTGTAGCTCTTAGCCGTAGGAGTGTTGTCGGCAAGCACTACTCCGTTGCAGCAGAAGTTATTGTCATTTGGGTTGTCTCCGAAGTCGCCGCCATAGGCCCAATATTCTCCGTTGGCAATATTAAGGGTTGAAACGACGTCGGCCTTGCTGCTGCGACCGAGCACCTCGAAGGTCAGCGGCGCCCCTGTGGCACTCACCTTAAGTCCCTGGTCCTTCCAGTCCCAGACAAATTCGCCGCAGAGTGCCGGGTATTTCTCGTAGAGGTTGAAGTACTCACGCTGGTTGCCCATGGCATTACCCATGGCATGGGTGTTCTCACACTGCACATGAGGCCGTATGCCCGTCTTGCCGTTCTGGTAGTCGCTGAGGCGGTCGCGCCCGATGCTCTCCATGTTAGACAGGCTGCCGTACATTGTACTTGTTACCGAACTCCAGGTGCTGTTGCCCTCGTAATGGGTCAGACGTGTATTGTCGAGACGGGCTATGCTGTCCATGACTGTCTGGAAGTTGTCGCCGTTGCCACTCTCGTTACCTGCGCTCCATATAATAATAGATGTGTGATTACGAAGCGTCAGCACCTGCCGCACAGAGCGCTCCACCATGGGCCATCGGAAAGCTTCCTCGTGAGAGAGGCCCGTATTGCCATGACACTCCACATCAGCCTCAGCCAGGACATAGATACCCAGACGATCGCAAAGGTCGTAGAGGTAAGGGTTATTGGGATAATGTGAGGTGCGGATAGCGTTGACGTTGAGGCGCTTCATCTGCATCACGTCGGTTTCTATCTCCTCTTTGGTGAGCGTGCGCCCGCCATTCTCACTGAAGCTGTGGCGGTCTACGCCGTGGAAAATTATCGGGTTGCCATTGACCAGCAGAGCACCGTCGCGACCTACGCTGACTGTGCGGAAGCCAATCTTCAGCGAACGGACGTCTATGTCGCGACCACCCTGCCGCAAGCTAACGACGAGGTCGTACAACTTAGGGTGCTCGGCGCTCCAGGCTGTGATGCCTGCAATATCAGTAAACTTTAACTCAACGTCGCCGACAGCATTTGCTGAAGCAGTGGCAGTAGCCTTCACCTGCGAACCATCCAGCACTTGAGCCCGCACTTCGGTGCCTGCGGCCACGTCGCCTTCAAGACTTACCGTAAGGGCAGCTTCAGCGGCAGTGTTGCCCAAACTGAGTGCAGTTGTTCGGAAGAAGAAGTCGCGGATATGGCTCTTTGGTGCGCTCCAGAGGTACACGTCTCGCGTGATGCCTGTCAGGCGCCAATAGTCCTGACACTCGAGGAAGGAACCGCTGGTGAAACGATAGACGCGAACGCTTACGTTGTTCACGCCCGCGCGTACCTTATCTGTTATGTTCCATTCACTGGGCAGATAGGAGTCCTCGGCATAGCCGACGAACTGGCCATTGACCCACACGTAGTAGCCGTGGCCGGCACCGTTGAAGCGAAGAAAGACATCGCGCCCTGCCCACGACTCGGGCAGGGTGAATTCGCGGCGATAAGAGCCAACGGGATTCTTATTTGAGCCTGTGTAGGTGAACCAGCTTGGACGGTCAGCCATAACGCTCCACGTGTTGCTGTCGTAACTGAAGGGATAACCAGTGTTGACGTACAGCGGCTTGTCCCACTGCTTGCCGTGGCGAAGGCCGTAGACCTGCCATGAGGATGGCACCTCTATCTCGTCCCATGCCGAAGCGTTGAACAAGTCCTGAAAAAATGTCTTATGTGCATTCTCTGGTGTGCCAGTCCAGCGGAATTTCCACGTACCGTTGAGCGAGAGGAACCACGGCGAAGCCTCAAGGGCATTGGTGGGCGTGTAGGCGGCTGCGGCCCCCTCAGCGCTTGCCACGGGAATGTCGAGAGTGTGAGCCCGCACGCGATGAAGGTTGGTAACGCTGACGTCGTCCCATTCTTTAAGTGTCTGAGCGTTAGCAACCATTGCTGCCAGAAGGAGCACTATGGTCGTAGCTATCGTTGTAAGACGTTTCATAGAGTTCTGGAGTTTGTTAATTATCAGGAAGAACTACCGCACAAAGTTATAAAAAAAATCATTCGCCATCGTGTTTTACAATAAAAATCTGTTAGAATTTCTCTTTTTCTATTTCTGCGCATCAAATACGTAAAACAAAAGCGGCGGAGCAGGCTTGCTGCTCCACCGCTATTTGTCAAATGGCTTATGCTTTTACTTTACTACGACCTTCCGTCCGCCGATGATGTAAATGCCCGGCTGGCTGATAGTGTCAATGCGTCGGCCTGCGAGGTCGTAGACCGTCTTGTCTTTCGCGCGCTCGGCTGTTGTGCTGACGCCGTCGTATATCTCTGGTGCGTCTGACACTTGGAAGGTGGAATAAGTTGCAGTGAGGCTTCGTGGGTCATTCCACACTTTGAGTGCGCTGCGCGTGCCACCATACTGGCTGATGCAAGTGTTGAGCGTACCTTCAACACGCAGGACGAAGCCGTCGGAATTAGGAAGTATTTCCCACGAGTAATCACCTTCGCGCATGACTACGTTACCATCAACGTTGGTCAGCACCTCGTCAAGTCCGGCAGTGCGGTTGAAGACGAGGACGTGGTAGGGATTGCCGCCGAAGGCCCATTGGTATTCGGGCTGCTTGACGGCCTCTGGATCGTTGACGATTGCAGGATAGTAGGGTTCGGGAGCATCGCCGGTCTTACCAACCCTACCTACCATGTAGTTAGAGCGGATGGTCATATTGTACCAGTGTGCGTCGTCGATTGATGTCGTGAACTCAAATGGGCCGACCCACTTGGCTTCGAAGTCGACGGTGGTATTGTCAGTAACGAAAATGGGATGTGAGCCTACAGGTTCGAGTTCTATGAATGCACTCTCCCAACTCTCATCGGGTTCGGGAACTTCTGCACCCGGGGGCATCTTCATGGACTGTGTCGCAACGATTTCCCCATCATAGTACAAGTTCATAGTCAGGTCAAGCAAACTGCCTTCAGCCAGTTCGAGAGCCTCTGTGGGATCGAAACTGCCGACCTCCTCAAACAACCAGCGGTCACCGTCGTCGGGAGTATTATAGTTGTTGATGACCATCGTCTGTGAGTTGTTGTTGAACCACTTGGTCTCCCCTGTCTCTGTAGTGGTGCTAATCATGTAGACATACTCTTCATCTGGGTGTGTATTGTCGAAGGAGAGCGGCGAACCGAGTTGAGGTACCCATGTGCCATTGTTGCTCCAATTGAGGAACATCTTGGTGACGGGGCTGTAGAGATAGTACAGACCTTGGATGTTAAGTATGGCAAATTGCTTGTCCTCCTCGGGAGCCCATGTTCGTGTCTGCCCGGCTGTGATGCCGGTGTGGTCGTCGTTGAGCACAAGACCTCCGCGGCGGCAGGTGATGGTGTAAAGCTTGTTGTTGGCAAATTCTACCTCTACGGGCACAACGGGCTTCACGATGTCGGGCCTGACGTCGTTAAGGATGTCGTTGTAGATTTTATTGGCACGTGTCGTGAGCCAGTTGGCAGCCTGTGTGACTTGCTGCTCATAGTTTGTACGGTCGCCCCAGACGTTGCGGTTGTCATCGAAGGAGGAATGGGCGAAGTCGTAGTAGTCCTGCACGTATTCGACGAGTTCCTGTAGGTCATCATCCATAAACTTCTGCCACAACTCGCTGTAGATATTGCACACGTTCTCGTTTTTCCAACGTAGCTCCTGGAAGAACTGCTTAACACTGGCAGCCCATTCGGGAGCGTTAATCCAATAGTTTGTCGTTGAGTTATCTTGATAGTAGCGTCCGTGGCCTTCGTAGCCGTAAGCCCAGTCGAGGTCCCACACGGGGCCGAAGACGTACTTGCTGGTGTCACTCTCAAAGCTCTCGCGGTAGCAGAAGGTGCTCTTGGGGTGGTAGAGTTCGTAGTTGTTGATGAGCTCATTGACCATGAGGAATCTCACGAGCTGCTCTTCGTCGACGTAGCGCGAGATATCCCGCCCGCGATAGAGTGCAGCCAAGAAGGCATTGAAGTTGTCGCGAATGATGTCCAAGGTAAGGCGCGTCGTACCTTCGCTGAAATCGGGGTCCTTGATGTTGATAGGCAAGTCGTAGGGCGAGGACCTGAACTTCTGCCCTTCAGGCTCGTCGTAGTAGGAGTCGAGTTCGAGCAGTGCGGCAGCGCTCTCGTCTTCGAGGTCAACGCTGTTGTTGGCAAGCCCCACCTTCTCGGTAAGATTGTAGCTTCCACGATATTCGCCGTTGAGATAGAGGTCTACGGGCACAATGTGGTTGGCAGCAGCAGCTCCCATGAGATTGGCTGCTTTCATGCCTATTGCGTTGGACATGAGTGAGCCTGTCTGATAGTTGCTCAGGAGCACCCAGCTCTTGCCCTTTGTCATTCCAAGGGGCTTCACTTTCTCGGCAAACTTAAGGCGGTAGGGCTTCTTTGGCCAATTCCAGCTGCTGTTGCCGCGGCCTTTAATCTGCACAACAGTTTCTTCCATTGAGGGGAAAATGCCGTGCCCGTCGATACTAATGAGTGCGTCTTTGAAATAGTCCTTGCTTGTGATGGGCTGCCCGTCGTCGGTATCGATGAAGATTGTAGGCACCTCGGCGCGGTCGGTTAGCCAGTCGACATGAATACACACCATGCGGCCATAAGGCTGCATGGCGTAGCCGCCATCGACAGGCAGGAGCATGGTTATGCCAGGGCGCGTGACAACGTAGTAGATGTCGTGGTCGAAGCGCAGGCGCGACACCTTGCTGTCCTGCTGTTCGCCGTCTACGTAGACGAGCGTCTGGTCGTCAGGCACCTTGAACGAAGGGGTAAGGCGCTTGCCTATGGCGGCAATGGTGACGTTGACGGTGTCGCCAACCATTTCGCCGATTGCGTCGGTGAAGAGCTGGTCGTTGAACTTATTGTTGAACTTAAAGGATACGAACGTCGGGAAGTCCGTGGGCGCAGTCTGACTCGTGTGGTCCACATCAGTGAGCGCATAAGTGTAGGTCTGTCCGAACGTAGTTTCTATGATTAGTTTTCCGCCTGCCTCACTGTAGGAGCTCACGTAATCCAGTGGATATGCCTCCAACCGGCCGTCGGCGAGGTACACATGCAGGGCCTTCGGGAACTTCGTCATCGTTTTCGGGTCGACGGGATCCGGGCCAGGGTCGGGACCAGGACCGGGGTCGGGGCTGCTGCCCTTCTTCGTGAACACGTAGTGCTCGTTGAGCGAAGAGCCGCCGCTGCCCGAGTATGTGCCCAGCATGCCCTGACCCGCACGCAGGTTCCACCAGTAGGCTTCGTTAGCTTTGCTCTGGATGCTGACAGAGCCGTCGCCGTTTTCGACGACCGTCCAGTACTGCGCCGGGCTCTCAGGCTCCGTGGCCAGCGTCATCCATTTATAGTACTGGTCCACACGTCCGTCGGTGTACACGAGGTACTCGCCCGACACCTCGTTACGGAAAGTGTAGCCCGAACGTGTGTTAGTGACTACCCAGTAGCCGTCGGCGGCTATGGTGCCGCCATCGTTGATATAGCATATGTAAGGGGCCATGTCGTGTTTCGCGCCGAGGGCGACATAGCCATCCGTCTGCACACATGAGATGGAATAGGTGCCGTCGTCAATTACGGCGGCCATGATGCCGCCCATGCTGAGCAACAGCGCCAGTGCTGTCAAGGTAAATTTCTTCTTCATCGCAGGTATTGCGTTTTAGCGTAAACTATATATGCCCACTAATATAATTAATGTGCAAATCTTTCAAAAATCGACGCAAAGATAGCTTTTTTTTTAATTCGGCAATGTTTTCTTAAACTTTTTCTGCTTCTTAATACCGCTCTTTGGCTATACTTTATACCCCACCCCTGCAAAGGACCACGAAAAAAACCTCAAGGTTTAATTTCTGGAGCACCTTTACCTGGCGGCAAGGCAGGCCGTGACTGATTATACTTTCAGGAAGATTTTCTTACGGTAGAGGACGTAGAGAAAGAGCCAGCAGACAATGATGTAGGCGGCCGACGAGAAGAATGGCCGGGCGCTTTCGGGCAGAAGGCCGACAAGACCGCCGAAGACTTTTTCTGATGTGAAGGAGAAATTAATGAATTTCTGCCCGAGGTAGATGGCGATGGAGTTCATGCCTATCACGGTGAAGAAAGGAGTCCAACGGCGACAGCTCCGAACGTCGATAATCCAGTAGAACAGGGCAAACAAAAGCAGAGAATAGGCCCCCACGACAAGCACGAACGAGCTGGTCCACAGCTTCTTGTTGACAGGGAACCAAATGCTCCACACCAGACCTGCAGCAAGCATTACGATGCCGGCAACGACCATCCACACGACCTTCTTTGAGGGCGAGAGCCACTCGCGCTGCAGCTGCAGCCACTCGCCGGTGAACATGCCAAGCAGCGCCGTGGCTATAGCGGGCAGGGCGCTCAGCAGACCCTCGGGGTCAATGTTACCATAAATGATGGTGCCGGGCAACAATATGCGGTCGACATAGCCCGTGATGGAGCCTTGAGCACTGAACACGTCAGCACCGCCACCGTCGGGGGCAGGCACGAAACGCATGAGCAGGTAGTAGCCAAGAAGAAGCACAGCGGTGATAGCCACACGAGGCTTCCAGCCTGTGTGCATGAAGATCAGGGCGCCGAACATCCAGGCCAAGCCAATGCGCCCGAGGACGCTGGCATAGCGGGCCTCAGCGAAGTTCCAACTGCTGAGGAAGCCATTGTAGATAACCCCCAGAAGCACCAGGGTAAGCCCACGGCGGACTACCTTCCAACATATTGCCCCTTCACTCTTGCCTCGTCCGCGCTGCTTTGCCAGCGACAAGGGGAAAGCGATGCCGGCGATGAAAAGGAAGAGCGGGAATATGGTGTCGTGGTGCGTCAGACCATGCCAGTCCACATGACCCATCTGGCGCGCCAACTCCTCGGTGAAGCCGCAAGGGAACCACTGCGCCAAGGCTGCAAGCAAGCCTGCGCCACCCATGATGAAAAACATGTCAAAGCCCCGCAGGGCATCAAGCGATTGCAAACGTTTCGATTCCATATAACTTATTTTGATTATTGAATGACTCCGTCAGAAATTGATGCCTGCAAAATTAAGCAATATTCCAATCCAAGCTAACAAATTGTCTGATTATTTTCATTTTTCCATTCTTATCTTTCGTTTTTTCACACAAAAACCTTACCTTTGCACGCAAAATAATCACGTACAACAGCACAAGCACACTTATGACAACTAAAAGAAGTATAGTAGGGGCTAAGATACGGACCCTCCGAGAGACCAAAAACCTCACCATCGAAGAGATTGCTGAGCGCAGCGGACTGGCTGCAGAGCAAGTGGCGTCAATCGAAAACGACGAGTACCTTCCATCATTAGGCCCCCTCATCAAGGTGGCCAGAGCGCTGGGAGTAAGGCTCGGCACATTCCTCGACGACAGCGACGAGCTTGGACCTGTCGTCGTGAGGCGAGAAGTGCAGGACCAGGACAGCAGCATAAGCTTCTCTAACGACTCGGTAGAAGCACGCCAGAACATGATCTACCACTCGCTGGCCCGCCAGAAAGCAGGGCGACACATGGAGCCCTTCATCATCGACGTGAAACCCGACGAGACTCAGGAATTCAAGCTCTCGGCCCACGAGGGCGAGGAATTTATCTACGTACTCGAAGGCTCCATACAAATAGCCTATGGCAAGACAGTCTATGAGCTCAGCCAGGGCGACAGCATCTTCTACGACAGCATCGTGAAACATCACGTCCACGGGGCTCCAGGCAAAGCCGCTAAGATCCTCGCGGTGATCTACATCCCTATTTAAGCCCAACGAACACACCTGTAAGTAAAAAGATTGGCAATGGATAACACGAGAAGAACATACCCGGCAGAGACCGTCAGCAAGGGATACACCCTCTCTGAACGAACGCTCGGACAATGGCTCGAATACTGGGCCGCAACAACCCCCGAACGCGAATACATAGTCTACAGCGACCGCGACTTACGCTTCACATGGGCACAATTCAACCAGCGCGTCGACAACCTCGCGAAAGGGCTGCTCGCCATAGGCGTAAAACGAGGCTCAAACGTAGGCATCTGGGCAACCAATGTGCCCGACTGGCTAACCTTTCTCTATGCCACAGCCAAAATAGGAGCCGTGCTCGTGACCGTCAACACCAACTACAAACAAAGCGAGCTGGAGTACCTATGCAAGGACTCGGACATGCACACTCTTTGCATCACCGACGGCACTTGGGAGGCCAACTACGTCGATATGACTTACAGCATGCTGCCCGAGCTGCGCACTGCCGAGCGTGGTCACCTTGCCAGCGACCGCTTCCCATGCCTGAAGAACGTAGTATATATAGGTATGGAAAAGTACAGGGGCATGTTCAATACCGCTGAACTGCTGCTGCTCGGGCAGAACATAGAGGACGAAGAGCTGGAAGAAGCAAAAAGCAGCGTCACTTGCCACGATGTAGTGAACATGCAGTACACCTCAGGCACTACAGGCTTCCCTAAAGGAGTCATGCTCACACACTTCAACATAGCCAACGACGGCTACTTCACAGGCGAGAACATGGGATTCACCCAAGAGGACAAACTGTGCGTCTGCGTACCGCTGTTCCACTGTTTCGGTGTCGTGCTCGCCACGATGAACTGCCTCACACACGGATGCACACAAGTGATGGTCGAGAAGTTCGACCCGCTCGTAGTGCTCGCAAGCGTACACAAAGAACGCTGCACGGCGCTCTACGGAGTGCCCACGATGTTCATCGCCGAGCTGAACCACCCGATGTTCTCGATGTTCGACATGAGCTCACTACGCACAGGAATAATGGCAGGATCGCTATGCCCCGTGGAACTCATGAAACAAGTCTCAGAGAAAATGTTCATGACCATCACCTCGGTCTACGGACTTACCGAGAGTTCTCCTGGAATGACACAGACTTGCCTCAACGACTCTTTCGAACAACGCTGCACTACCGTTGGGCGCGACTACCCATTCGTTGAGGTGAAAGTGCTCGACCCCGAGACAGGCGAGGAATGCCCGCCTGGCGTGCAGGGCGAGATGTGCTGCCGTGGCTTCAACGTCATGAAAGGCTACTACAAGAACCCGCAGGCCACAGCAGAGGTAATCGACGCAAACGGTTTCCTCCACAGCGGCGACTTGGGAATAAAAGACGAAAACGGCTTCTACCGGATAACCGGACGAATCAAGGACATGATAATCCGAGGAGGGGAAAACGTATATCCACGAGAAATCGAAGAATTCCTCTACCACATGCCAGGCATCAAGGACGTGCAGGTTGCTGCCGTACCCTCGAAGAAATACGGCGAGGAAGTAGGCGCCTTCATAATCCTATACGAAGGCGCCAAGATGACGCCCGAGGACGTACGAGAGTTCTGCAGAGGCAAGATCGCACGCTACAAGACTCCTAAATACGTCTTCTTTGTCGACGAATTTCCTCTCACAGGTTCTGGCAAGATTCAGAAATTCAAGCTCAAAGAACTCAGCCTTAAATTGTGCGAGCAGCAAGGCATCGAAGTAATGTGATTTTTAATTTTTTAGCATTTTCCTTGCTGGTTAAACAAATATTCACTATCTTTGCAGCGGTATTTAACAAACATAAAGATTACTAATGCGCCGTTCTCTCCTTTTCATACTTCTGTTCCTGCTCTGCGCCGTGGGCGTATGGAGCTGGCTGGAACGCCCGTGGGAAGGCTGGGCTCTTACCGACGACGGCGCCCGAAAAGGCCAGCAAACCGTTAAGATCGACCGCTACGACCGCTTACTCGACGAGTATGTCTCACTCGGCAGCTATACGGCGCTCCATAAGATGAATACCGAGTACTCGGCGCAGACAACGATGCTCATTGAGGATGTGCTGCAACTGGGCAGCGCCATGGAGCCCGACATTGAGAAACGCATGCGATACCTGTACCTTGACTCGACCATGCAGGAACTGCTTGACGCGGTCCACGCTGAATTCAACGACGTCAAGGATATAGAGAGACTTTTCGAGGATAGATTCAGATATCAAGAACGAATAAATCCCCGATTCAAGCGACCACAAGTCTACACACAAATAGGCCGACTCGGACGCAGTATCGTAGTCAACGACACACTCATTGGCATCAGCCTCGACAAATACCTCGGCACGGACAGCCCCTTCTACGAAGGACGCTTCTCCGACGAAGAACGAAAGCGAATGCGACGCTATGACATCGTTAATGATGCAATTGAAGCCTACATTGAATACAAACGGCCTAAAATACTGGTTCCCAACTTCTATTATGACGAGTCTTTTTCTCATCCCCGTTGAATTGGGCGACACTTCCCACGAGTATATTCTGCCAAACCACAACCACGACATAGTCTGCAGCCTGCACCACTTCATCGTCGAGGACATTCGTTCTGCGCGGCGTTTCCTGAAACGAGTAGACAAGGACATCGACATAGACGGCCTTACCTTCTACCCCATGGGCAAGCACGCCGATACAGCCTTGTTTGAGCGCTACCTCCAGCCGCTGGCTGATGGCGAGAGCGTGGGCGTGATTTCCGAAGCAGGCTGTCCAGCCGTGGCAGATCCCGGAGCCGACATCGTGGCTATAGCACAGCGAAAAGGCTTTCGCGTGGTGCCGCTCGTGGGTCCTTCATCAATCATCTTGGCCGTCATGGCTTCAGGACTCAACGGCCAGGGCTTCGCCTTCAATGGCTATCTGCCCATCGACCCGAACGACCGAGTCCGCCGTATAAAACAATTAGAGGAACGTGCGTGGCGCGAGAAGCAGACACAACTGTTCATCGAGACGCCCTACCGCAACGCCAAGCTCTTCGCCACCTTATGCGAAGCCCTGCGCCCGCAGACCAGACTCTGTATCGCTGCAGGCATCACGACCGAAAGCGAGTGGATACACACACTGACAGTGGCCCAGTGGAAGCACACCTCCCTACCCGACCTTGCCAAGACACCGGCCATCTTCCTCTTTGGAAGATAGCCTTTTGCCTTTTTCATACCGCCTTACACACATTAATAATAAGGAAAAGCAAATTTAGTAGCCTTTCCTTTTGGCTGACGAAAAAAAACATATACATTTGCTCCCGAAATAAACGAAAGCAAGAAATAGATGAAACAAATCATTACAATAACAAGCTTGCTGCTGTGTATGAGTGCCAATGCTGCACAGCAGAACGAAGTAACAGTAGGACAGAGTCCCGTCATTAAGATACTCAATGCAATGTCAGAAGAGAGCGATTCTGTTCGGCAGGACTCAATCACCATACCAACAATACCGGTTCAGACACCCGTTGTGCGTGCAGATGAGCAGAATGCTGCAACGACAAGCGCTGTGACAACGCCAGCAGTGGTCACAGACACGAAGGTAAATACGTTCTATGTTGACGCACAAGTGCGAGCCCGAGGCGAGTACAACCACGGTGCTATCACCCCCCGTGAGCTCGGCGACGACGCAGCTATCTTCATAAACGAAAGAGCCCGTATCACCATGGGCTACGAGCGCCAGAACCTTCAGTTCCGCGCTTCAGTGCAGCACACTGGGGTATGGGGGCAGGATGCCATTAACGATCGCAACGGCCGCGTAGCAATGAACGAAGCTTGGGCCAAGGGACGCACAAACAACGGACTGTTCATGCAGGTTGGGCGTCAAGTTCTCTCTTACGACGACGAACGCATCCTCGGTGCTTCCGACTGGAATGTTGCGGGCAACAGCCATGACGCTCTGCGCCTTGGCTACGAGAGTGCGAACCATACAGTGCACATCTTCGGAGCACTCAACCAGACGGCAGAGAACGATCGCGTGGGCAATTATATCGGTCCTATGCCATACAAGAACCTGGCAGGAGCGTGGTATCACTTCCAAGCACGTAAGATACCGTTCGGGCTATCCGTGCTATTGATGGACGTCGGCGTTGAACGCACCCGCCTCGGCGAAGCTACTAACGATGTCAAATATCTCTCGCTTGCCGGCACACATTTAACATACAAGGTCAACGACTTCGACTTCGCAGCCTCCTTCTACTTCGAGACCGGCACCGAAGCTATGTCCCGCAAGGATATCTCTGCCTATATGGCCAGCGGACGTGCCGCCTACAACGGCGACATCGTAGGCGGCTTCCTCGGCTACGACTACCTTAGCGGTAACAACGGCCGCAACACCAACCAGCATGCCTTCAATCCTCTATACGGCACAAGCCATAAGTTCTACGGCGCCATGGACTATTTCACCAGCACCACCAACTGTGGCTTGCAGGACCCTCACGGCGGCATCTTCGTCAACCTTGGCCGCAAGCGTGCAGAGACCGGTCGTCCCGTAACCCTCAGCGGCACTTACCACTATTTCCTTACCGGTGAGAAATACGGCGAATATGAGTGGACTATAGGTCACGAGGCAGACTTCCAAGTCACCGCACGCCTCCTGCGCGACTTCACCATCACTGCCGGCTATTCATTTATGCTTGGCACCAAGACCTTCGAACTTCTCAAGGGTGGCAATTGTGACATCTGGCAAGACTGGGGCTACCTGACTTTCAGTTTCACGCCACGACTCTTCAAGTTGAAATGGTAAGGACCTCGCGAGTAGTTACACTCTGCCGGGTTCCTTTCGCCTGATTTACTCTTGACTCCCCTGTGACGACTATCCATTATTTACTTTTCACCCTTCAGTATTTACTTTCAGATGTGGACCAAACCTTGGAACTGGCGTGAGGGTTCAGCTATTTGCCTCGTGCTTACAGTGGCAGGCCTACTGCTTCAATTGCGTTTCGGCCCTGTCTCATGGTCTGTTTTTGCATGGCCCGCCAACATTATAACGCTGGCAACCCTCGTCGGTGCCCTTGTTATAATGCATCTAACGCGCAAGAGAGTCTACTTTTTCCGCTTTCTCTCAACGCTTCATGCCGCCCTTCCCTCCATCGTCACCTCCCTCGTGCTGACGATGATTATGGGTCTAATCAGGCAGGACGATGGCGGACAATGGTTCTCCAACATGCTTACCTTCTGGCCTTTCGTGCTCGCCTATGTCTATATGACTATCATCGTTGGGCTAACCACGCTCCGTCGCCTGTCGAGTATCATAAAGGGCCTCATTCCCTCAAAGCCCGCCCAACCGACAAAAGTTCGGGTTAAGCTGAACGACATGGCTTTCGTGCTCAACCATGCAGGCTTGTTCCTGGCCCTCACATGCGCCACCCTCGGCAATGCCGACCTCCGGGATCTTGAGATGATTACCAACCAAGGAGCAATAGAATGGCGGGGCGTCGACGCAGACGGCGTTCTCCACGACCTGCCAATAGCCATTGAATTGCAACGCTTTATTATGGAGACCTACGACGATGGTTCTCCTAAACGTTTTGCTTCAGATATTCGCGTCCGCACCAAACGAGGCAAGGATTTTGAGGCAACTGTCGACGTCAATCACCCCGTAGAGGTTGATGGCTGGAAGATCTATCAGTACAGCTACGACACACAAGCCGGTGCAGCCAGCCGCATCAGCGTCTTCGAATTGGTGCGCGACCCGTGGCTTCCATACGTCTATGCCGGCATCTTCATGATGCTTGCCGGAGCCCTCTTTATGCTCTTTGGCAAGAATTCACGCCCAGCAATGTAAGCTGCAGCTTCAAACGAGCAACCCTCACACTACGAATTGTCAAGATGATTTGGGATTATTTCATATTCTTCGCCATCGCAGCCATCGTCCTCTGGGCTTTCGGCGCCATGGCAGCCTGGAAAGGCAAGACCAAGGTGGCCGTAGCCACGACCGGGCTCGGGCTCGCCATCTTCCTCGCATTCATCATCGCCATCTGGATTACATTCGAACGGCCGCCCTTGCGCACCATGGGCGAGACACGTCTGTGGTACTCCTTCTTCCTGCCCTTGGCTGGCCTGCTCGTCTACGCACGCCGCCGCTACAGATGGTTATTATCCTTTACAACTGTTCTCTCTTCGGTGTTTATCTGCGTGAACATCTTCAAGCCAGAGATACATACCAAGGCCCTGATGCCAGCTTTGCAAAGCCCATGGTTCGCCCCTCACGTCATAGTCTATATGATGGCCTATGCCATCCTTGGTGCTGCAACGCTCATGGCAGTCTACTATCTCATCAAGGCTAAGCGCGGTGAGCCGGCCATATCCGACGACGATGCAGGCCTCGAGCTCGACGGCATCGTGCGCGCAGGTCTCGCCTTCCTCACCTTCGGCATGCTCTTCGGAGCGCTTTGGGCCAAGGAAGCCTGGGGGCACTACTGGTCGTGGGACCCGAAGGAGACATGGGCAGCCATAACATGGTTGGGCTACCTCCTTTACATCCACTTCCGCAGCCTCCCTCGCCACAACACCCGCTTAGCTCTGTGGCTGCTCATCATCGCCTTTGTTCTGCTGCAGATGTGCTGGTGGGGCATCAATTACCTTCCGAGTGCACAAGCCACCAGCGTCCACACCTATTGACCCGCATTCCATCAGCATCCGCCATATTATCCAACTAAAAAAAGCCTCCGTCACTCGGAGGCTTTTTTGTTTATTATCTCTCTAATATGCTTTTCCAGAAGTCCGAAGGCAGGATGTGCCATCGAGCCGTGGTCAAAGCCGTCGAGCTCATAGAGCACAGTCTGGCGGTGACCGACGAGTTTCATCATTCGGGCCAGATACTGATTCTCGTCGTATCGTCCATAAAGCTCCAGCTCGCGGTCGCCGCAGATGAGGATGAAGGGCGGACAATCCTTACGCACCCAGTAGAGCGGTGCATACTCGTCAATCGTAGGCTTCAAGGCATCAAGTCCTTGCATCTTTCGAACGTTATAATGTGTTATGGCCTGCCCGCTGAAAGGAATATAAGCGGCTATGGAGTCGGCGTCAACTCCGTAGCGGTTCAGCCACGCTTTATTAAGGCACAGCATCATAGACAGATAACCACCCGCCGAATGCCCCGTGACAAACACCTTACGGGTGCTGCCGCCATAGCGTACGATATTGTGCATGACCCACGCCACGGCCTCAGCAGCGTCGTCGATCGTCTTGTCGACTGTGACCTTTGACAACAGACGATAGTTTACACCCACAACCACATAGCCACGGCCCCGCAGCTCCTGCGGCACCTCTTTCTGGCCAGCTTCGAGACCGCCTCCGTGGAACCACACCACTACGGGGCAGTCCCTCTGGCCCTGAGGATAGTAGACATCGAGTTTCAAACGCTCGCGCGAGTAGTCGTCAGTTTTTGCGGTGTATGGGATATCCCTCGTCCAGAAATACTCCTGGGCATAGCCTGAAGCCACCAGCAACAGGCTCAAAAGCAAACAATACAACTGTTTCATAACATATCAGATAATGATTATTGCGACAAAGATAGGCATTTTTCCCATTAAAAACCCTTTCTGCCATGAAATAATTGTCTTTTTGGTAAAAACTTTATTCTCTAATAATTAATCTCCAAATCCTAAGCCCTAATCCCTAATCTTTTTTTATCTTTGTGGACGAAAATCAATTCTGACAACCGATGGAAACAATCATTTACATGGTCGTAGGCGCCTTGACCGGCGCTGTTATAGGTGCTCTTGTGGCCTGGCTGGTCATGCGCGGCAAGCTCAACGTCGTCAAGACCATACTCGACGAGCGCACCAGCGAAGGCATTGAGTATCAGCGTACGCTACGCGAACGCGAGCAGACCTTGACCGCCGAGACTGAGGCCCGGCAGCAGCTGGCCGTTCGTGTGGAAGTGCTAACGACGCAACTCGCCGACCAGCAGCAGCACAGCCGCGAGGCTCTCCAGGCAAGGGAGGAGGCGGCAGCTGAAGCAATAGCCACTAAGGAACAGGCCGCGCGCGACGCCATGGCGGCCCAGGAACAGCGTCACTCTGAGGCCTTAAAGGCACAGCAAGAGCGCTTCGACGAGACCATAGCACGCATTTCAGCCCAGATGAAGGATGCCACCAACGAGATGCTGCGGCAGCGGCAGAAGGAATTCTCCGAGGCTTCAGGCCAAAGCCTGGGCGTAATCGTCAACCCCCTGAAAGAAAACATCGAAGAGCTCAAGCGCACACTGGCCGAGAACAAGAACCAGCAGAGCGCCGACAGCGGAGCCATAAAAACAATCATCCAGCAGATGATGCAGGCGAGCGAAGAGGCACGCCGCAGCACCGATGAGCTGACACGCGTCTTCCGCAAGAGCAACAATGTGCAGGGGCTCTGGGGCGAGACCGTTCTCGACGAGCTGCTCGAGAGCCAGGGCCTTACCCGAGGCGTGCACTACGATGTCCAGCCTACAATTCGCGACGCCGCAGGCAGCGCTGTTATCAGCGACGAAGGCAGCCGTATGCGCCCCGACGTAATCCTACACCTCGACCAGCGCCGCGACGTCATCATCGACTCGAAAGTCTCGCTCGCTGCGTACATGGACTTTGTCAATGCTCAGGATGAAGGCGAACGGCAGCGCTCACTGGCCGCCCACGTCAACAGCATACGCGAGCAGGTGAAGAACCTTTCCGTCAAGGACTACAGCTCGTATATCCAACCTCCCAAAGTGCGTATGGACTACGTCATCATGTTCGTGCCCAACACTGGGGCTCTCTGGACAGCCCTCGGCGCTCAGCCCGACCTCTGGCGCTGGGCCATGGAGCGCAACGTCTATATTGCCGACGAGCAGACGCTCTACGCTGCCCTGCGCATCATCAACCTGACATGGACGCAGATTCGGCAAGCCGAGAACCATGAGAAGGTCTATGCCCTCGCCGGTGAACTGATGGATCGCGTAGGGCAGTTCATGAAAAAGTATCAGGCCATCGGCTCTTCGCTCGCCAAGGCCCAACAAGCCTACGACGAGGCCGAGCGCAAGCTCTCGCCCTCGGGCCAGAGCATTCTCCAGACCTGCGCAAAGCTACAGAAGCTCGGCGCCAAGCAGTCCGACCGCAATCCCCTACCCCAGCTAATCGACATTGACGACATTGAACAATTGAAAAATAGCAATTGAACATTTTAAATTAAGGTTGAAAGATTTCAAACTATTATTAATATGCTACAACGTCTTCTCCATTTCCTCGACGCCTCTCCCGTCAATTTCTTTGCAGTAAAGAACATTATTGCAGAGCTCGAATCTGCCGGCTACCGCCGCTTCGACGTACAGAAGCCTTTAGGCCGCGTTGCTGCAGGCGACAAGCTCTACGCCACGAAGAACGACTCTTCGGTTTTCGCCTTCCACATCGGGCAAAAGCCATTGGCCGATGCCGGTTTCCGCATCATCTGTGCCCACGCCGACTCGCCAACGTTCCGCATAAAGCCCAACGCGGAGATGACGTGCGAGGGCGGCATCGTGAAGCTCAACACCGAGGTCTACGGCGGTCCTATCATGTCGACGTGGTTCGACCGCCCGCTGACCATCGCCGGGCGCGTCATCCTTCGCGGTGCCGATGCCTTCACGCCTGAGAGCGTGCTCATCCACGTGCGCCGGCCTCTGCTGCAGATCAGCAACTTAGCTATACACTTCAACCGTCAGGTGAACGACGGCGTGAAGCTGAGCAAGCAAAAGGACGTGCTGCCAATCTTAGGCATTATCAAGGACGAGCTGGAGCGCGGCCAGATGCTCATGAACATCATCCTCGAGGAGGTCAACCGCCAGCGCAGTGCTACGGCCGACGACATTCTCGACTTCGACCTCTACCTCGCCGACGCCCAGCCCGCCTGCACCTTCGGCGCGCACGACGAGTTCATCTCCTCTGGCCGTCTGGACGACCTCTCGATGTGCTACGCAGGCCTCGAAGCCATGCTCGCCACGTCTGTCATTGAGAGCCCAGAATTGGATAATGTAAGCGCTCCAGCCGTCACCAACGTGCTCGCCATCTTCGACAATGAAGAGACAGGCTCGCAGACCAAGCAGGGCGCAGGCAGCCCCTTCCTCGCATCAATCCTCGAGCGTATCGCACTGGCTCAGAGTGGAACGGCAGAGGCTTTCTACCAGGCTATTGAGCGCGCCTTCATGGTCTCGGCCGACAACGCCCACGCATGGCACCCCAACTACAGCGAGAAGTACGACCCGACGAACCACCCGCAGCTCGGCGGTGGCCCCGTGGTCAAGTTAAATGCCGCGCAGAAATATGCGAGCGACGCCGCCTCGGCAGCCGTCTTTGCCGAACTCTGCCGCAAGGCCGGCGTGCCCTGCCAGCGCTTCGTAAACCACAGCGACGTGGCTGGCGGCAGCACCCTCGGCAACATCCTCGCCTCCTCGCTGCCCCTGCGCGGCGTAGATATGGGCAATGCCATACTGGCAATGCACAGCTGCCGCGAGACAGGTGCCGTAGCCGACCACGAGTATGCTGTCCGCGCCTTCACAGAGTTCTTCCGCTCGTGACCCTACAATCAATGACTGTCGAACCCGGCTTGCTGTTATCGCAGGCAAGCCGTGGAAGCCAGGACTGAGGGCATTTCAATCTCCGGTGTAAAGGAATGTTAAAATAACCCTTAAGGGTTCAGCCAATAACCCTTAAGGGTTTCGCCCGGAACCCTGAAGGGTTTTGTGCGAAAGGCTTAAGGGTTTCTGGAGGAGGCTCTGACAAAGAATAAAGGCAGCACCGTTCGCATCGACATTTCCGGCCGAATGTATCGGCCTTATCCGACCATTTGTTCTTGCATTCTCAATTGATTGAGCCTACTCTTCCAGCCAACAACAGAAAAGGGGATGTGTCAGCGTATATGACACATCCCCTTTTCTGTTTATGCACGCCCCGCAGTAGCTAACGATGGCGGGAGCATAAGTTGACTGCCTAATCGCCAAGCTGAGCCATGAGCGAGAGCATCTGGTCGCGGAGCTGAGCGGCAGTGATGAAGTCGAGTTTCTTGGCTGCGGCCTGCATCTGGCGCCGCAGCTGATCTACGCGGCGGCGCATCTCGTCGCGGGTGAGGTATTCCACTTCGGGCTCGGCGGCTGAAGGGAGGCCTTCGGCTGCAAGAGGCAAGTCGTGAGCGTCCTTGCTGTCGACGAGGCGTACGTCCGTAACCACCGGCCGCTCCGGCTCTACGTAGGCCCGGCGGTCGCGTTCGGCACTGGCCTCCTTGTGAGCGCTTACGAGGTCGCCCATGGTGCGGTCCTTGTGAATCTGGGTGGGCGTGATGCCGTGCTCGTCGTTGTAGCGCAGCTGCTTCTCGCGGCGGCGGTTGGTCTCGTCGATGGTCTGGCGCATGGAACCAGTGATGGTGTCGCCGTACATGATTGCCTTGCCGTGCACGTTGCGGGCGGCGCGCCCCACGGTCTGCGTCAGCGAGCGATGGCTGCGCAAGAAGCCTTCTTTGTCGGCATCGAGGATGGCTACGAGCGACACTTCTGGCAGGTCGAGCCCTTCGCGCAACAGGTTGACGCCTACGAGCACGTCGAACTTACCCGAGCGTAGGTCGTCCATAATCTGCACGCGCTCGAGCGTGTCGACATCGCTGTGGATATAGCGCGCCTGCACGCCGGCGTTCAGCAGGTACTCGGTGAGCTCCTCGGCCATACGCTTAGTGAGCGTAGTGACGAGGGTTCGCTCGCCCGCCTCGATGCGCTGCTGTATCTCCTCGAGAAGGTCGTCGATCTGGTTGGCGGTGGGCCGCACTTCTATCACGGGGTCAAGGAGCCCAGTGGGACGGATGACCTGCTCCACGATGATGCCTTCGCTCTGTGCCAGCTCGTAGTCGGCAGGCGTGGCGCTGACGTAGATGACCTGATGAGTCAGACTCTCGAACTCGTCGAAGCGCAGCGGGCGGTTGTCCATGGCAGCAGGCAGGCGGAAGCCATACTCTACGAGGTTAGTCTTGCGTGCACGGTCGCCTCCGTACATGGCCGAGATCTGCGGCACGCTGACGTGGCTCTCGTCGATGACGAGCAAGAAGTCGTCGGGGAAGAAGTCGAGGAGGCAGTAAGGGCGCGTGCCTGGGGAACGGCCATCGAAGTAGCGGCTATAGTTCTCGATGCCTGAGCAGTGGCCCAGCTCGCGAATCATCTCCATGTCGTAGGTGACGCGCTCGTAGAGGCGCTTGGCCTCGAGCGGCTTACCTATCTCCTCGAAGAACTTGACTCGTGCGGCCAGATCGTCCTCTATCTGGCGGATGGCAGCAAGGGTCTGCTCCTTAGTAGTCATGAAGAGGTTGGCCGGATAAATGCGATAGTCGTCGAAAGAGCCTAAACGAGAGCCCGAGAGTGGCTCCACCTCCTCGATGGAATCGACCTCGTCGCCCCAGAAGGTTATGCGCAGGAGGTTGTCGCTGTAGGCAAGGAAGACGTCGACGGTGTCGCCCTTGACGCGGTATTCGCCCCGCGAGAGGCTGACATCATTGCGGGTGTAGAGCGAGTCGTTGAGGCGCCTGAGCAGCACGTTGCGGTCGAGGCTCTGTCCGCGCGTCACGGCAATGACGTTGTTGTAGAAGGCCGCGGGGTTGCCCATGCCGTAGATGCACGAGACGGACGAGACGACGATGACGTCGCGACGGCCGGAAAGCAGCGCCGATGTGGCAGCGAGGCGCAGCTTGTCGATCTCATCGTTGATGGCCAGATCCTTCTCTATGTAGGTGTCGGTCGAGGGGATATATGCCTCAGGCTGGTAGTAGTCGTAGTAAGAGACATAGTACTCCACGGCATTATCGGGGAAGAAGGCCTTCATCTCGCCATAGAGCTGCGCGGCCAGCGTCTTGTTGTGCGACAAGATAAGCGTTGGGCGGTCTACGTTGCGGATTACGTTGGCGATGGTGAACGTCTTGCCCGAACCTGTCACGCCGAGGAGCGTCTGGGCGGGCACGCCGTCGAGCACACCATGCGTGAGCTGGTCGATGGCCTCGGGCTGGTCGCCCGTAGGTTCGTATTGCGAAGTGAGGTGGAAGCTGAAATTCATGCCCGGCGGTTCTGATTAATGAGTTTGCAAAGTTCTCCATTTTTCATGATTTGTCAAAAGAAATCAAGATGAAATATGCCATCAGGCATTAATTTTACCCATCAAGGGATGCCGCTCATACAAAATTATATTAAAAAATGGCTCCAGACTTTGTCATATCGGCAGAAAGACGTACCTTTGCACGCAATTTGGATTATTATGAGAAGTCGCATCCTGACAATACTTCTTCTGGGCACGCTCGCACTGACTGGTTGCGGAGAGTACAATGCCGTGCAGAAGTATGCCGACACAGAATATAAATATGAATATGCCAAGGCGTGCTACGCCCGGGGCCGCTACTCGCGCGCTTACGAGGCGCTCACTGGCATCATCACTGCCATGAAAGGCAGCGGCTACGGCGAAGAAAGCCTCTACCTGATGGGCATGAGCGCCTACAACAGCGGAGATCTGACAGCTGCCGCCGAGACCTTCCGCAAGTACTATCAGAGCTACCCACGCGGCATCTACGTAGAGGACGCCAACTACTACTGCGGACGTGCGCTCTACGATGCCGTGCCCGACCCGCGGCTCGACCAGGAGACCACGAAGCAGGCCATATCCGAGCTACAGCACTTCCTCGACAACTACCCCTACACACGACTAAAGGAGCAGACCGAGGACATGATACAGAAGCTGCAGGACCACCTCGTAGAGAAGGAATACCTATCGGCAAAACTCTACTACGACCTGGGCGACTACATCCTCAACAGCCTACAAGGCGGCTCAAACTACGAAGCATGCATCGTGACGTCTGAGAACGCACTGCGCGACTATCCCTTCGCCAAGGCCGAGCGACGCGAGCAGTTCCTGTTGATGATCCTGCGCTCACGCTATAACCTGGCACGCCAGAGCATCAACACGAAACAGACCGAGCGCTTCCGCCAGACCATCGACGACTACTACGCCTTCGTCAATGAGTTCCCCGAGTCGCAGTATCTAAAAGAAGCACAGACCTACCTCACCAAGAGCCAGAAAGCCCTCAAAGGGCTGCCCATTGAGGACGATTGAGGTAGAGGATAAAAGCTAAATTATTGAATCGTAAAATCGTCATATTATAATAATGGATTACAAAAAGTCAAACGCACCAACCAACACCGTGACGCAGAACATCATGGAGCTCTGCGAAGACACGGGCAACATCTACGAGAGCGTAGCTATCATTGCCAAGCGCGCCAACCAAATCTCCTCCGACCTCAAGAGCGAGATATCAAAGAAGCTGCAGGAGTTCGCTTCAACAAACGACAACCTCGACGAGGTCTTCGAGAACCGCGAGCAGATCGAGATCAGCCGCTTCTATGAGAAAATGCCTAAGCCAAGCCTCATCGCCACACAAGAGTTCCGCGACGGCAAGGTCTACTTCCGCAATCCTGCCAAGGACAACGAGGAAGAGGACTATTAAGAAGAACACGGCATCATGATCCAACGCATCCAGACAATCTATCTGCTTCTGGCCGTTGCCGCACTTACGGCATGCCTCTGCCTGCCCATAGGCAGCTTCGTAGCCACGCAGACTGGCGAGCCAATGGCCACGCTCTACAACCTTTGGGTCCACCTGCCTTCGCAGATTGGCGACACTCTAAGCCCGGCAACCACCGCTGGCAGCACTGAACCCATTTTGGCATCAGACGCCGTAGGCCACCACCTCTTCACGCCCTGGGCGCTCTTCGCAGTGCTGCTGCTCGCCACTGCAGGCCTGGCCTTCAGCATCTTCATCTTCAAGCAGCGACTGGTGCAGTCGCGCCTGGTGATGCTTTGCTGCATACTCATCGTCGGATGGTACGCCGTCTATACAGCCTTCGCATTCATCCTGCCTAAGGATCTCAACCTCGACTTCCGCCCCACCCCGTGGGCTGCCCTGCCGGCCATAGCCTGCATTTTCAGCTTTTTAGCTTTCAGGGCCATTCTGAAGGATGAGATGCTCATCCGCTCGCTCGACCGCCTGCGATAACCACCAACCACACAGCCACGACATTATATGCGACACACTCTCATCACACTGGCAGCTTCACTAATCCTGACAGCAGCAACGGCAACAGCCGTGGCTCAGGTGACGACCGGCTACGTGCGCATGGGAGTGGCCCTGCCGCTGAAGGAACGCTCGCCGCGAGGCGTCAAGATGGTGGAGTTCTATCAGGGACTGCTCATGGCCGTAGACAGCATGAAGCACCAAGGCTGTGCTGTCAGCGTAGTGGCACACCACTGCGGAAGCACGGCAGCACAGATGGACTCGCTACTGGCTACCAACCCGTTTGTCAACTGCGATGTCGTGTTCGGACCGCTCGACGCAGCACAGATACCTGCGCTCACCGACTACTGCGCCCTCAAAGGCATACGCCTCGTAGTGCCATTCTCAGCCCTCACGACAGCCATCGACGGGCATCCGCGCAACTACCTCGTGAACGTCCCTCGCAGCATGGTGCAGAAAGAGGCTGCATGGTTCGCGCAGAATCTTTTCTCTGACGAGAACATAGTCATCGTTGACTGCAACGAAAGCAACGACGAAGGCAACGCTATGGCTGAGCGGCTGCGAATGACTATGGACGAGCGTGGAATCGAAGTTCGCCAGGTGAAAGTAGATGCTGACGACTATGAGTTCGACGCAATCCTTAACCCTGACAAGAAAAACGTACTACTGCCCAACTCAGCAAGCCTCGGAGCCCTCAATGCCTTGAGAGAGCGAATGCGTTCCTTCGCCTCTGCTCACCCTGGATTCAGCATCTCATTTTTCGGCTATCCGGCGTGGCAGACCTACACCTCGCAGATACAAAGCGACCTGTTCCAGTTCGATACCTACGTCTACACTCCATTCTACCGCGACGCACAAAGCCCTGACGTGCTGCAGTTCGAGCAGAGCTTCGAGCAAAACTTCAGCTGGCCCGTGCAGCGCACCTTCCCGCGCTACGCCCTGCTCGGATTCGACGTAGGATATTACTTTCTCAAAGGCCTCGGACAGTTCGGCAAGGACTTCGAGGCAAACCTCGTAGCGACCGTCACACAACCGCTACAAAACCCATTGCGCTTTGAGCGGACCGACGACGGCGACGGCTACGTCAACACCTTCGTGCAGTTAGTCCACTACGCCAACTATCAAGCCGTAGAAATACTCTACCGCAACCAGTAAAGAGATGAAAGCGGCACACCTCATCGCCACATTAGCTCTGTGCGCGGCTCCCTCTGCCATGAAGGCCCAGGTGGGAAAGCCGCGCAACGACTTTGCCATAGGCATCAACGGAGGATACATTATTAATAAGGTAGACTTCAGCCCCACAATCAAGCAACAATGGAAAGGCGGCGAAACCTTCGGCCTCAGCCTGCGCTACACCTGCGAGAAGTATTTCTCTGCCATCTGCGCTGTAGCGGCAGAGGTAAACTACGCCAACATGGGTTGGCGCGAACTCATCGAGACGACCGACGAGACCTATAGCCGCGACGTACGCTATGTGCAAGTGCCTATCTTCGCACGCATGGGATGGGGGCGCGAAAGGCGTGGCGGACAGTTCTTCATCCAAGTGGGCCCGCAAGTAGGTTTCTGCATCGGAGAGAAGGCACACCTCGGAGGTGATTGGACAGCCGACTCACCTGGCAGGCGACCCAACGGAGTCGTAGAGCAGTACACGCTCGATGTTGAGAACCCTTTTGAATATGGTATCGTCGGCGGCGCTGGCGTAGAACTAAGCACACGTGCCGGGCACCTCATTCTCGACGGCCGCTACTACTTCGGACTCTCCGACATGTTCCACAACGGCAAGAAAGACCCCTTCGGGCGATCGGCCAACGGAGCCATTATGCTTAAGCTCAGCTACCTCTTCGACATCGTTCGCACGAAGGGGGAGATAAAATAGATTAGAGTTAGGGATTAGAGGTTAGTAATTAGAGGTTAGAGATAAGAGATAAGAGATTTGGGATTAGAGATTAGGGCTGAGTGTTGAGATAATAGTGACAGATAGTCAAGCGTATAATGATATCAACGTAAAAAAGGCGCGCCATTGCTGGCACGCCTTTTTTACGTTGATATTGGTCTTATGTCTTTACTTTACAGAGACCTTCTTGCCGTTGACAATGTAGATACCGCTCTTCTGTACCTTCTCAACCTTGCGGCCACTGAGGTCGAAGATAGTGCCGGCATTGTCGAAGCCATTGATACCGCGGATGCCATCGGCTTCGTCAGTAGCGATAGCCTTATCGACAGTCTTCTCATCAGCACCGAAGTAAACGTCGTCGACGACAGAGTTGTCGAGAGTCAGCTTCAGCACAGGAGTGTCGTTGCCTTCCTTCGTACCTTCAAGAGCAATCTTGTAGGTAACCGAACCAGTGCCACGGCCAATGGTGATCGTCTGAGGAGCCCATGCGGGCAGCACGTAGTTGGCAGTAGTGCCATCCTCGCTGATCTCAGCCTCAACACCTGTGACGGTGAACTCAGGCAGCTCGGCGCCCGTAACAGGCATCGTGAAGCCGGAGAAGGTGATGTCGTAGGTGCCTTCTTCCTCGCCCTCGGCGATGGTCACAGTCTGCTCACCAGTAGCTTCGCCCTGCTTACCCGTCTGCGGGTGAGAGAGAATCTGCTTGATGATGCCGTCGAAGGTGCCAACGAGGTTCACAGCGGGCTTAGAGCTCAGAGTGATGTTGTAGGCAACATATTCCTTAGTCTCTTCGTTGACGAAGTAGAAGGTTGTGGTGGCGTTCTCCTCGAGAGCTTCCTTAGTCCAGGCCTGGAAGGTGAAGGTCGTCCAGTCCTCTGCAGGAATGAGGCTTACGCCAAAGGTGCCGTTGTCGTAGACATCAGCCGTGCCGTCAGCGAGGCACCAGAAGCCAGGAGCTGGATCGCATGAGTAGTTCGTAGCGAAGGTCTCACCGACCTCGTCGGCTGCACCCTTGCCATAAACCTCGCTCCACATCTCGCCGATGAGTTCGCTTACAGCGGCCTCCTCGAAGGCTTCAGACTCCTGACCGTCGAAGGCTACGCCCTCTTCGGAAGCGAAGATAGTGACGTCGAAGCTGCCCTTCTCAGTGTAGTCAGCCAGATACTTGGCAGGCTGATCAACAAAGTTGACGTTGATGTTATAGACAACAATCTTGCCCTCAGAGTAGATGCGGAAGCGTGCCGTGAAGGTCTCGCCGACCTCAGGAACGTTGTCGTTGCCCATATCGTAGATAGCAAACTGCTCGGGCTCTTCAACGAACTTGACGCAGACAGCTGCATCTCCGCCCCACTGCTGGTAGTCGCCGTCGGCATTACGCCAACCATCGTAGCGGACATAGTCCTCAACATCAGCATCGGTGGTGACGTCAACGCCATAGATTGAAGCATAATCGAGGCTTTCGATGCCGAGGTACTCAAGAGCTTCGGTGAAGTCAACCTCGTAGTTGAGGCCGTTCTGACCCTTGTAGTAGTCAACGTCAACATCCAGAACGAGAGCATCGCCGGGCTCAGCTACAGGCTCAACAAGGATGGTTGAACCGGCGTCGCGACGACCAGAAGTGCTATTCCAGTAAGCAAGCGGACCTGTTGAGCCGCCAGCCTGGTTGACGTAGTTGTTAGGCGTGCCTTTCTCGCGGAGAACAAAGCCGTCGCCATTTCCGAAGATATCCCAAGCGTAGCTGCCTTCGCGCATGACAGCACAGTACGTGCTGACAGGCTCACCTTCCTCTGTTGTATTTTCTACAGTCTCGGGCTGGAGGCTCCAGCTACCGCTAAGTGAGCGGTTGTAAAGCACTACATTGTAAGGATTGCCGACGAAAGCCCACTGGCTTGTTTCTGCGGTGAGGTCTTTGTCCGTTGTCGGATAGTAAGGTTCTGTTTCGTCAAGAGCAATCCAGTAGTCGCCACGTATCTTCATGTTGTACCACTTGGCGTCCTCGAAGCTCTCAGAGAATTCGAACGGACCAATCCATTCAGCTGTAACAGTGACCTTCTTAGTGTCTTCTGTAATCTCCTCGACGTCGAAGGTATATTCGCAAAGCTCATTGTCGAGTTCTGCAGGCAGCTCAGGAGCAGAGCCAACAGCGTTGGAGGCTGTAGCAGTGCCAACGACCTCACCATCGTAGACGAGCTCATATTCTACGTCTATAAGCTTGGTGTTGAACACCTTTTCCATCTCTTCGAATACGTCAACGTCAGCGACTTCAGTAAGTTCCTGCTTGTTGCCATCATCAGGAGTGCTCCAAGTATTGAGCGCGTAAGCGCCGGAGTTCTGCATGTTGAAGTAGATCAGGCCGTCGGTGAAGAAGAAGCAGTGGTCCTTTCCGCTGGTGGCTACGATGCGATAGTCTACGGGATCACCCTTACCTTCGAAGAGGCTACCATCTTTCTTCAGGAACTTCTTGGCACCCACGCTGTAGATGTAGAGTTCTGAACCGTCATAGTAGAAAGCGAACTGCTTGTCTGCTTCTGACGCATTGGGGTTGGTTGCAACAGAAGCGAGCCCGTTGCCGACTGCCCACTGTCCGCGGTTGGTGGTAATGTTGAACACCTTGTGCGAATCAATAGCGCCGTTCTCCAGCATAGCCAAAGCTTCAGTAGCATCGAATTCGCCAACTTTCTCTATGGTAACCTTATTGCCATCGTCGGCTGTTGACCATGTATCCCAAGTCCACTGGTTACCACCAATGTTGATGGTGTAAGGAGTGTTGGCGGACTTAACAATTACGTAGCTGTCGTATTCGTTGACCTCGACAGGAGTTGGCATACCTTCTACGAGGTACTTCTGAGGCTGGATGAACTTGCCGGCACCAACGCTGTAGAGGAACTTCTCGCCGTCCTTCTCAATGAAGGCAAACTTGAAGGCGTCTGTAACCTCGTCGGGAAGTGTGCCATAGTGCATACAATTGTTAGCCTCGTCGTACATCCAAGCGCCACGGGCTGTGTTAGCGGTGAACACATCAGCAGGATTCTCAAATACAGATTGAACCTTGATGCTGACGGGCTGGAAGGCTGTCAAGCCATAGATACTGTAGATGTAGCCTTCAACTTCTACCGTCTGGCCATCCTCAACGTCGAGGCCTTCGGGGTAAATGCCAAGAATATCTACCACGCCGTAGGTGTCGCCCATCACCGGGATGTTAAGATTTACATCTTCACCGCCATAAGATGATGCTTCTACGACCACCTCTACATCCTTGAACGAAGCAAAGATCCAATCGGAGTTTTCTGCATATTCGAGCACGTTGTCGTCTGTGACTTCGAGAGGAGTAGCCTCGCCGGCCTCAACGGTAAGAGCCTGGAGACTGGCTTCAGTGTTATCGTTGGCGCTGTAGAGAGGCTGACCATAGTAGTTGGTTACAGTCAGAATGATGTCACCGCTGACCTTATCGCCAGCCTTCAAATAGCTGCCAAGGCCAAGACCTTTGAAAAAGACACCAGCCGTGACGTCTTCCATTACAACCTCGTCAACAGTAATAGCTTCCCAGGTATCATAGTCAATATCCTCACCTTCGCATGTGAATGTTACCTTTGCACCATCGAGACGGAGGACAACTTCAGCAGACTCCTCATCATCGCCCAGGGTGAAGCTCTTCAGAGCTGCAATACCTTCGAGAACGGTAGCAGGAGCTACGTATTCTTCGATAATCCACTTCGCTTTGTCGCCTTGGGCTGCGACGGTCTTGTTTGCATAGCAAGCGCTGCCGGCGGTGGTGTTGTCGACACCGATGCAGTTACCCTCGGCGTTAGTTTGGGCAATAGCGTATGATCCATCAGTCTGAGGCTGGAAGGTCCATGCAAAGGCTGATTCTAACAGAGCCATGTTCCATAAGTTGTCACCAGCCTGAGCCACATAATATTGTTTGCCATCGTACAGGGCATAACCAACAACATCTGAAAGCTCTTGGAAGTAGAATGCTTGGGGCTCTTCTGAAAGTTCAGCGCGTTTGTCTGTCTCAGTATCCAACGACAAGTACATGCCGCCATCCTTCAAGCGGAAGGTGTACTTCTTATCAGGATCGGGCAGGATTAAGTCTGAGTTCTCGTAAGTCTCAATGGCAGAGAGCAGGGCGCTTGCAGCCTGATCAATCTCTTCAGCTGTAGCTTCCTCGTTGTCATAGACTTCCTGAGCAACTTCAGCAGCAGCCTCGAGGGCTTCGTGAGCCTCTTCTGTCTTTGTGAAGAGCTGGCCGTATAGTTCGTTCAGGAGGTCGGTAGCCATCTCGAGGTCTTTTTGGAGATACATACGAGAAATGTCTGCCTCGCTAATACGGATAAGACGGACGTTATCAATAAAGAAGTCTGAACGGCGTGCGCCACAAGAATATAGCGTGATGACCGCGTCAAGCAACATGGGAGAGTCGAGAGTAATCATAGCTTCGAGAGTCTTCCATTCCTCATCAGCAAAATAATTGGTAGCACCTGAGCCTTTCACACCTGCCGCTGCCTCTGAGATTGCTTCGCCATAAGCCTCCATCTGGAAGTTCAAAGAAATGCCTACCTTAGTATTCTCGTTCTTCTGATTGTCAGTATCATAGGAATAATGTTGCTTGTAATCTACCGAAAGGATGTAATTACCAGCGGGTAATTCTTCCTTCAACGAGCTCGTGAGAGTGATCGTGTTACCGTTACCGTTCCATCCCTGACGGAAGAAGAGTGAGTAACTGCCATCGCTTGGACCTGAGCTGCCGAACTGTGAGCTCGAAGTAGAGTTTGCATTCAGGAGTTCAGTATTATTAAACTGTGTCCCAACGTTCATCCAAGTCCAATCAAAAATCCCTCCTGCTCCATTGCTGAACTTTTGCTCAGCGGTGAGGGGCTCACCATTCATATCGAGTTCGAAGCTCGGGTTGGAGAGATAGAACTCAGTTACGTCACCCATGACTGTGGAGGGATCGAGATACTCTTCGATGGCTGTGGGATAGAGCTGAGCGTCGTCGTTGTAGATACCAAGTATACCGCGAATGGTATATTGCTGATCGGCAACAGCATCTATAGCAATCTTGAACTGGTTGCGGACAACGAGTTCAACGTCTTCGGAGAAGAAGCTGTAGTTCTCTACTTTAGAGCCGTCTGTCCCTACATTCTCTTCTGGTGCAGCCTTGTTCACCTCTACGAACATGTTGACCCACTTCAGCTTGTCGGCAGCGAGAGCTGAGGAAGCGACAACGATAGGAGCCACCTCGTTACCTTCACTGACTACCTCGAGGCCGTCAACATTGGGGTTGGCCACTTCGGGAAGGCCGTTGTAGGTGTAGAGCTGACCGGTGATAATACCAGAAACCTTCTGACCCTGTTCGAGGCCAACGCCATTACCATAGATCAGCAAACCGGCCACACCGTCGGTAAGGTAGGTGTACATACCGCTGGCATATGTTACCAGCCACTCATTTGCCTGAAGGCCAACAGCTGTCTTTGTTGCAGTTGCAGCAGCATTTACTTCAGTAATAGAGGTATAAGGCTCTGCGATAGTGAGCGTCACAGTGGTCTCTGCACTTGCTTGAGCAGCATCACTATCTGAGATCAATTCAGCCCAAGCAGTAATTTTAGCAGTCTTTGATACCTTGAATGGGGCGCTATAGGTAAGCATTCGTTCTCCAAGTCCTTCATCTGTATAGTAGACGGAATAGCGAATTGTAGCACCTTCGGTAGCACAGGTCATCGTAACTTCCTGCTCTCCGAAATAAGTTCCGGTCTTAGGAGTGATTACGGGAGCAGCCACGGCAGCAGGTTCTCCTGTACTACCATAAAGCACAAGTTTACTAATCTGGGTTGGACCATTGGCAGAAGCTGATGCGTTCTCGATGGTCACCATAATCTGGTCGGCATTAACTGTTGAAGGGATGGAAAGTTCCACATCACCTGCAACCCATTTCTCAAGCTGTAAGTTGAAAGCTGTTCCGACATTACTTTCGAGAATCGGAGTTACGGTTACAGCTGAGACGTTAGCTGTCTTGTCGATTGTTAGAACAAGCTTTGTAGCCTTGCCACCAACAACCTGCGGGCTCAAAATTGTTGCTGTAGATGCATTGTTCTTTCTACCGCACCTAATATAAGCCCAACCATTCTTGTTGTTGTTGAATGCATTAAAAGTCCATGTCAGCTTATCTTTTGTAGCAGTCCATTCATCTGTGTAGCTACCTATAGATTTGTCATTGTAGGCAGGGAACGTAAGTTCACTGATTACTTCATCTTCAGAGAGTGCAGCGCCGAAACTATACACAGAGAAGCTGAGCAGGGCTAACAATGAAAGTAGAAACTTTTTCATTTGTTTGGTTATTTGATTTGGTATTATTCCGCGTCGTGGCTTGTGGCACGGATGTTTTTGGTAAAGGATGCTTGTGTGCAGTCTGCAAGCCATTTTACGCCTCCCAGTCTTAGTGGTGAAGCCAGATGCACAAGGACTTGATTCGTTGTCTGTAAGTCAGTAGTTTAATAGAATTATTGTTTTAGTTGTTAATGAATATAATTAATGTAAGATATAGAAATTGCGTTGCAAATTTACAAAAAAGTGGCAGAAACATTAACGTTTCTGCCACTTTTTTTCATTATCCTTTACTTTTTTTCTCATCTGCCGCGCGAACCGCCAGAGTTGCCACGGGTGGACCCACTGTTGCCACGGGTAGAACCGCTGGTAGAGGTTGACGAAGATGCAGAGCGCTGGGGCGCTGTCGTGGGCGCAGTCGTGGGCGTGGCCGTGGTCGTGGCCGAGCGTTGCGTGGTCGTTGTCCGCTGAGGCACTGCCGAGGTGGGCTGAGTGGAACGCGTGGTGCTGCTATTGCCGCGCTGCGAACCGCCGAAAGTCTGAGGCCGTGAGGGCGTCGTAGCGGGCACGGCAACGTTCTGGCTGGCATTGGTCTTAGCAGTGTTGGCATTGACGGTGGTGCTGCCTGAACGTGAGGTGCCATGGGTTGTAGTGGCGGGAGCAGCCTCGCCGATGTGGTAGCTGGGATAGCTCTTCGAGTTTGGCTTCACGGTGCCATAGGCAGGGGGAGCCGAGCTGCCGAAGTGCATCTGTGCGCCGGGTTGTGGGGGACGGTGGAACTCACGTCCTGCGTAGTAGCTGTCGTGGCCCACGTTATGTCCGCCGCGGAAGTTGTAGTAGATGGTAGGACGGTCGTAGAAGAAATAGTTAGTTGTGTAGCGACTACGGAGCACAAGGCTGAAGGTGTGGCGCCGCACCCACGACATGGGACGGTAGAAGTCCACAATGCTGGTGTACTTCAGCCACTGCCACTCTGAGAGCACATAGCGCAGGTCGGCATTGCGGCGGAGCCAGAAGACGCCGTCGAGATCGACCGGGTCGTAGAGGCCGAGGAAGTAGTCGAGGTTAATCTCGTAGACGGCTTCGTACTGCGAGATGCTCAGACCGAGCTCATAGGCCATCTTGTCGGAGAGGAAGAGTGCTTCCTTACGAGCCTTGGAGAAGCTCATTGCTGCGGCGGAGGTGACAATCATCACCATCACTGCCAGTGTTGTCATTATGCGTTTCATTGTGGTATCGGCCTCCTCCCGGCCCCCTAAATGGGGAGAGATAATAGTTCAGCAGTTCCTTTTCCTTTTGCTTGAAAACTCTCTCTGCCTAAGCGAGAGCTGGTTGAGGTTGTAGTTAGAGTTAATAATAATGATCCTTTTGTCCTTTCGACAATGCAAAGGAAAGCATTTTGCGCGAGGCGGCAAAGGGAAAAGCCGAAATTGTTTGGAGAAAATCCCTAAGGGAGAGGGGGGAAACGAGAACGCCCGCGCACGGGGCCTATATATAAATAGGTACGTGCGCGGGCGCGTAAGTATCGGGAACCTTCTGCCCGCAATGGTAATGGCGGGCATGGTAGCCATTGGGCTGAATCGGCAGTCAGCTGTCGAAAGTCAGCCATCGGCTGTTCAACGGTCCCTTATTCTCCTTGTTCGAGCTTAGCCTTGAGCTCAGCCAGGGCGTCGATGTCGCCAAGTGTTGTGCTGGCAGCCTGGTTCTGGATAGCGGGAGCTTCTTCCTGAGCCTTAGCGGGACGCTTGGCTGCGCGCTCTGCCTTGCGGGCTTCGCGAGCCTCAGTGCGTGCTGCATCTTCGAAGATGCGGCTGTGGCTGAGGATGATGCGCTTGCTGTCCTTGTTGAACTCGATGACCTTGAAGGGAAGAGTCTCGCCCTGCTGAGCCTGGCTGCCGTCTTCCTTCACGAGGTGCTTAGGCGTTGCAAAGCCTTCGACGCCGTACTGGAGCTGGATGACAGCGCCCTTGTCGAGGAGCTCTACGATGGTGCCTTCGTGCACGCTGTCGCGGGTGAACACGGTCTCGAAGACATCCCAAGGATTCTCCTCGAGCTGCTTGTGGCCGAGGCTGAGGCGACGGTTGTCCTTATCTATTTCGAGGACAACGACTTCGATATTCTCACCCATCTTGGTGAACTCGCTGGGGTGCTTGACCTTCATTGTCCAGCTGAGGTCACTGATGTGGATGAGGCCGTCGACGCCCTCTTCGAGCTCAACGAACACACCGAAGTTGGTGA
>JAFUFW010000056.1 GCA_017469685.1 Bacteroidaceae bacterium
GGTGCCGGTATGGCTCCCCTGCGTGCTCAAATCATGCACATGCTCAAGGGTAACGGCGTCAGCGACGAGGACCGCAAGCGCCCGATGCACTACTTCTATGGCGCCCGCGCACTGGAAGAGGTTCCCTTCCTCGACGACTTCCTGCAGTTGGATAAGGACTATGAGAACTTCCACTTCCACCTCGCTCTTGACCGTCCCGATCCCAAGGCCGATGCCTCCGGAATCAAATATACGGCAGGCTTCGTAGCTCCTGTGATGGGCGACACCTACCTCAAGGCTCACGAGGAGCCCGAGGATTGCGAGTACTATCTCTGCGGTCCTCCCATGATGGCTAAGACCGTGCTTGATCTTCTGCACAGCCTTGGTGTCGAAGACGACATGATCCGTTTCGACAATTTCGGCGGATAGCAAACTCTTTTTGCCCCGTATGCGTTCGTTTTGCATACGGGGCATTCTTTTTTGGGGATATAAATAGTAGTACGACTATGATTTCAAAGAAGTTTCTTTACTGCTTTGCCATGGCACCCGTGTTGGCCAGCGCACAGGGCGAGAACCCCAACATTATCTTTGTGCTCTGCGATGACATGGGCTGGGGTGACCTCGGCTGTTATGGCCAGCAGTATATCTCTACGCCTAATATCGACCGTCTGGCAGCACAGGGAATGCAGTTCATGCAAGCCTACGCCGGTAGTCCTGTCTCGGCTCCTTCGCGTGCCTCACTGATGACCGGACAGCACACCGGCCACTGCGAGATTCGCGGCAATAAGGAGTATCGCTCAGGCTCTGTCACTTATGGCCGCAGCACCGACTTTGCAGTCGTGGGTCAGCATCCCCTCTCCCCTAATCACGTAGTGCTGCCAGAGATTATGAAGGACAATGGCTATGCTACGGCGCAGTTCGGAAAGTGGGCTGGCGGGTATGAGGGTAGTGTTTCCACGCCCGACAAGCGAGGCGTTGACGAGTTCTATGGCTACATCTGCCAGTTCGAGGCTCACGCCTACTATCCTAATTTTCTTAATAAATACAGCTCGCGTGACGGCGACATCTCAGTCACTCGCGAACTGATGCAACAGAACATTCAGCATGATATCTTTGGCGACGACTACTACCGTCGTCCGCAGTACAGCGCTGACATTATTCACCGCAAGGCCATGGAATGGCTCGACAGCCAGGATGGCAGCACTCCCTTCTACGGTCTTTTCACTTACACAATCCCCCACGCTGAGCTGCTGCAACCCGAGGACTCTATCCTCAACGCCTACCGCGCCAAGTTCATCACCGACAAGTCCTTCAGCGGACAGGACGGCAGCTGGTACCATGCCGTCGCAAACGTACACGCCCAGTTTGCTGGCATGATAACCCGCCTCGATGCCTACGTGGGCGAAATCATGGAGAAGCTTGAGGAGAAAGGATTTGCTGACAACACTATCCTTATTTTCTCGAGCGACAACGGCCCTCATGAGGAGGGCGGAGCTGACCCCTCCTTCTTCAACCGCGACGGCCTGCTCAAGGGGCTCAAACGTTCGTGTCACGAAGGTGGCATACGCATACCGTTCATAGTCCGTTGGCCAGGTCATGTTCCAGCTGGAGTGAAGAACAGCCATCAGATTGCCTTCTACGACGTGATGCCAACCTTTGCCGATATTCTGGGCATTGAATGCTACGAAGAGAAGTACAGCAATCCGTGCCTCGGCTCTGCCGACTATTTCGATGGCATCTCCTTCCTGCCCACGCTTACTGGAAATTATGCCGCACAGCGGCCACATGACTACCTATACTGGGAATTTGACGAGACCGACCAGATAGCCGTGCGCCAAGGCAATTGGAAACTCATCGTGAAACGCGGCATCTGCGAGCTTTACGATTTGGCCACCGACATCCATGAAGACAACAACCTCGCAGCCATCTATCCCGAGAAGGTAGGGGAGCTGAAGACTATTGTTCGACAGGCACACATCGACAACCCAAACTTCAGCGTTACTTTACCAGAATAGGGATATAGATGCCACCTTCTGATGAAGAATGGGGCTATTATTAATAACATGCCCGGCCGTATTATTACATACGGCCGTTTTTTTCGTTTATATTAAAGAATGAGTTTAAGCTCTAACAGCGAGGTTACCTCATAATCGACGGGCTCCGACGAGGGGTAGTCGGGAAAACGGTTGAAGAAAGCGGTGTGGAGTCCTGCATTCATGGCTCCGATTATATCGGTTTGCAGATTATCGCCAATCATCAATGTCGTCAGCGGATTGGCGTTCGTCATCTTGAACGCATAGTCGAAGAACTTGCGCGAGGGCTTGTTGGCACCGGCATCCTCGCTTAGTATAATGTTGTCGAAGTAACCATAGAGGCCGCAGGCTCTTAACTTGCGGTACTGCACCTCGTGGAAGCCATTGCTGCACAAGTGCATTCGATAGCCCCTCGCCTTGAGGTAGTCCATCAACTCGCGTGCTCCTTCAACGAGGTTTGGCTTGTCGGCACAGAGTTCAAAGAACACGTCGCCTACATGGCGGCAGAAGGCTTCGGTAGGATCGAGCCCGTGCCCGAAGCAGAGGGGAATGCGGAAGCGTTCCACGATAAGGAAGTCTCTCGTCACCTCGCCTCTGGAATATCGTTTCCAGAGGTCGATGTTTGCTTTCCAATATTCGTCGAAGAACACCTGAGGGTCGGCAAACCACCGTCCGAACTCGAGCTGTTCGAAGAGCTCCTCCAAGGCTATCTGTGCGTTGCCATGGGTATCGTAGAGCGTGTCGTCGAAGTCTATGAAGAGGTCTGTATATTCCAATGTTTCAATCCTCAATATACTCATAAGCCCCTGCATCAGGCTGCTCATCAGCAAAGCGGCTGCGGCCTCTGAGGTCTGTTGGCAGTGTCAGTCGCGATTCGGGCTTGGCCGTTCCGCGTAAAGGCGCTTCTCTCAAAGGCGTGAAGTCGTAGAGCATTGCCCGTGGGTCTATGAGGGTGAATAGTTTTTCGCGGTTAAGGTCGGCTTCAGGATCATCGAAGGTGCAGTTGATGAAGCGAGTTGCATAGTCGCCCTCGGCTGGTATTTCAGTGGCAATGAAACAATGGTCGAAGAGGAATTCGTCTTGTGGAGTACCGATGCGGTTTGCTTCATCTGATGAAAGAGCCATGACGTCTATCCATTGGCCCATGACCACATCTTCAGCATAGCCTGTAATGACGCAACTCTCAAAAGTGGCGCACGAAAGAGAGTGGTAAACGCCATCAGCCACGTTGCCGATATTGAGCGCATCGCCTCGGTTGGCGCTGAGAGCATAGAACTGAGCCAGTGTGCAATGGATGAACGTGTAGTTGCCGCCGAGCAGCTGGACGCAATGCCCCAGCGTGTTTGAGATTTCGCTGTTGCTTATCGTGCAGTGTACGTCGGTGAGTCGTAGCCCGTCTCCGCCGAGGTCGTGGATGCGGCAGTCTGTGAGCGTCAGCTTCAGCTCTTCTGTTCCAGTGCTGTCGCAGATGATGCCGAAGTTGCCGCCGTGTATGTCAGCTCCTCGCAGCTCGTTGCCAAAGCTCTCTGCTGTGAAACGCAGTCCTTCCCAACGTGATGGCAACCGGTCGTATGGCAGATAGTCGAATATGTGGTCGGTGCGGTCGGTGCGGAACACAACAGGTTCCGCGATTGTGCCTTCAGCAATCAGACGCCCTCGGACGGTAAGTCCTGCTTCTTGGTGAAAGAGCATCTTAGTGCCTGGGCTGAGGCGCAATGTGACATCAGGTGCCACGACAAGGCTGTCATAGACAACGATTGGCCGTTGTGGCGTGAAAAGCGTGTCAGCCGCTATTGTAAGTCCGCGCATGAAGAATGCATTTTCGGCTGTAGCTACGAGAGTAACGCGTTGTTCCAAACCATTCTCCAGACGGAAGTGAAGCGCATCGGTGAATGTTTCTGCCACGTCTGATGAGGATTCGGGCAGCGTCACTTCGGCGCGCACTATAATGCTGTCGCGCCTTCGGATTTCGAAGTCTGCAGCTCTGCGCCCAGCGGCTCGGCTAAGGTCATGGCCATCTACGTTCACCCTGAAGTGGCTGTCGTCGCCTCCTTCGAGCCACACCTCGCTGATGCGCAGGCCTTTGTCGGCGCGATTATAGACTGCGAGGGTCTGTGTGGCTGAAGGAATGGTGGCTATGAGGGTGTCGAAGATGACGCTGTCGCGGCTGAATGTCAAGGTCGTAGAGCGATCGCTTGTGAATGAGTCATAGTCGTCGCAGGCGACTATGCTGAACAGTTGAAGCAAAGAAACATTAAAGATAAGCCATGCGAGCAACTGTCGCTGCCCGCTGGCTAAGATTGTTTTTCCTCTGTCTCTCATAATAATACGAAGTCTCGACCTTTCAGCTTTTCAACTTCTCAAACATTCTCCAGTATGGCGAGCAGGTGGCGCCATACCATATCAACCGTAGGAATGAGCAGACGCTCGTCGGGTGAATGAACTCCACGGAGCGTTGGGCCGAAGCTTACCATATCGAGCTCGGGATATTTTTCTGAGAAGAGACCACATTCAAGGCCGGCATGTATGCCGCGTACGACAGGTTCCTTGCCGAAAAGCTTTACATATTGTTCCTTGGCGATGCGCAGGATTTCGCTGTTAGGGTTCATCTTCCATCCCGGGTAGCCTTCGCCAATCTCGACCTCCGCGCCAGCGAGTTCGAATGCAGCGGCCACGGTGTGAGCCATGTTGAGGCGGTTTGAGAGCAGCGAGCTGCGCTGGCTTGAATTTACGAAGATCACTCCTGGCTCTGTTTGGCGTATGCTGGCCAGGTTCGTACTGGTCTCTACGAGAGCTATCTCCTGGCTCATGGCATATACGCCATTGTCAACAGCCTGCAGGGCGAGGATGAGGCGGCTGTTTACATCCTCGGGCAGTAGGGTAGCACGGGGTTCTTCGCTCTCAAGCAGAAATTCCATCGTAGGCTCTGTGGCATAGAATTCTTCCTGCACCTCGGCCGCAAAGATGTTCCAGTCGATGCGTACTTGCTCCTTGAATTGCACGGGAAGTGCAACGATGCACGATGCTTCGCGAGGGATAGCGTTGTGGAGGCCTCCGGCTTGGATGTCGGACAAGCGTAGTCCCCATTTCTTAAGGCCGTCATATAGGAAACGTATAAGCAGCTTGTTGGCATTAGCACGCTTCTTGTCGATGTCGTCGCCGCTATGGCCTCCAGTGAGGCCTTTTATTGTAAGGCGCAGGAAGAACAGGCCCTCGGGAGCTGCCTCAGGAGTGAAGCGGAACGTGGCAGCAGTGCGGCAGCCTCCGGCGCAACTCACGAAAAGCTCTCCCTCGTCCTCTGAGTCGAGGTTTATGAGCATGCGCCCCGACATGAAACCTGCTTGCATGCCTTCTGCTCCGGTAAGGCCCGTCTCCTCATCGCGTGTGAATACACATTCGATAGGCCCGTGGCGCAGAGAGTTGTCGGCAAGGATGGCCATCTCCATGGCGCATCCGATCCCGTCGTCGGCGCCGAGGGTGGTGCCACGTGCGCGCATCCATTCGCCGTCGATGTATGTTTGTATGGCATCGTGCATGAAATCAAACTGAACGTCATTGTTCTTCTCACATACCATATCCATATGGCTCTGCAAGATTACTGTCGGGCGGTTCTCCATGCCCTTGCTTGCCGGTTTGCGAATGAGCACGTTGCCTGTTGCGTCGACAAGCGTCTCAAGTCCTAAACTCTGGCCGAAGTCTTTAAGGAATTCTATCATCTTTTCTTCGTGCTTCGAGGGCCGAGGCACGGCATTAATACGTGCAAACATCTCGAAGACGCTTGCTGGCTGAAGTGCTGACTTTTCCATTTTCGTGATATAGATATATTAAATGATTGTTAATTTTAGGAAAAAGTGTTGACCAAACGCATATCAAACAGAGAATTTGCCTTATCTTTGCACTGCTTTTTCCGAGACAAAGGTACAACAAACTGCTGTCTGAGCAAAATAATCTGAATAATAAACGACGAATATGGTTAAATTATTGCTGTTGACGCTCGCTTTTGTGGCTATTGCCGTAGCCTTTTTGGCTGCAAAATTGCTCTTGAAAGGCGACACCCGAGGCCCGATGACGCACATAGGTGCATCCAAGCCCATGCGCGAACGGGGCATTCACTGCGTCGAGAGCATGGATAGCATCGAGCGTTTCCAGCTGGCTCACAAGCCACATGCGAAAGAGCGAATCAGAAGATAGGAACTACGTATAAAGACTACACATTAAATAATAAAATGAAGAAAATTACTATCGTTGCTCTCAGTGCCTTGGTGGCACTGACAGCTTGCAATCAGAAACAAGACGCAGCCGTCGAGGCTGCTGCTCCTGCTGAAGAGGCGCAGTCAGGAATGAAAGTGGCTTTCGTTGAGGTCGACAGCCTAATGAGTCAGTATCAGTTCTGCAAGGACTACACGTTGCTGCTCAACAAGAAAGGTGAGAATGCTGCAAATACCCTACAGCAAAAGCAGCGTGCACTGCAGCAGCATGCGGCTGCTTTGCAGAAAAAGTATGAGAGCAACGGCTTCAATACGCGCGACGAGCTGGAACGTGCCCAGAACCAACTCAACAAAGAACAGCAGGACCTGGCCGAGCTGGACCAGCGCCTCACCAACGAACTGGCCATGGAGAACGCCAAGCTCAACGAGGAGCTTCGCGATTCCATACAAGCCTTCCTGAAGGTTTACAACAGGACCAAGAAGTTCGACTACATTCTTGCTCGTCAGGGCGACAATATCCTCTTCGCCA